>CAINGK010000154.1 GCA_903848465.1 uncultured Verrucomicrobiota bacterium | reverse complement strand
TGTGGACGAGGGGTGTTGTCGCGCTCAAGCCCCGCTAGAGGCTGAGATGGCTACGCCATCGGTGGAACGCTTCCATGTGGACGAGGGGTGTTGTCGCGCTCAAGCCCCGCTAGAGGCTGAGATGGCTACGCCATCGGTGGAACGCTTCCATGTGGACGAGGGGTGTTGTCGCGCTCAAGCCCCGCTAGAGGCTGGGATGGCTCCGCCATCGGTGGAACGCTTCCTTTCCCGAACCGAGAAGGAAGCCTCCCCGCAGTGAGTGGAAAATAAAAAGGGCAGGTCCGAAGACCTGCCCTTTGGGATTCGATGTGGAAGGGGGTGATTACTTCACGATGCCGAGGAGTTCGACTTCGAAGATGAGGGCTTCGTTCGGGCCGATGTCGCCGCCTGCGCCGTTCTCACCGTAGGCGAGCTGGGAAGGGATGTAGATTTTCCATTTGGAACCGACAGGCATGAGCTGAAGGGCTTCGGTCCAGCCTTTGATGACTTCCTGGACGCCAAAGGTGATGGGCATGCCGCGCTCGACGGAGCTGTCGAAGACTTTGCCGTTGAGGAGGGTGCCGTGATAGTGGACGCTGACCTTCTCAGTAGCGGCGGGCTTGGGGCCGTCACCTGCTTTGAGCACTTCGTACTGCAGGCCGCTGGCGGTGGTGGTCACGCCTTTGCGCTTGCCGTTTTCTGCGAGGGCTTTGTCTCCCACGGCCTTGGCTTCCTGGCCACGCATGGCGGCTTTGGCCTGCATGCTGGCTTCAAAGGCGGTCATGGCCGCCATGAGTTCTTCCTGGGTGTACTTGGGCTTTTCGCCGCTCAAGGCAGCCTTGATGCCTTCATTGAGGGCGGGGATGTCAATGGCGATGCCCTGACTTTTGAAATTTTGGCCGATCTTGTTACCGATGAAGTAGCTGACTTTGTCCATAGATACGGGTGCGGGTGCGGCAGGGGCGGCGGCGGGTGCTGCGGCCGGCTGAGCGGGTTTGACTTCCTGGGCGTTAGTGAGGGATGCAGCAGCAAGTGCGGCGCAGAGCAGGGCGGTGGTGGGTTTCATATTGGAGGCGCGGAGACTACCCATGGCCCCGGAGTGGTCAATGACAGCCTTGGCAGGCCGGGAAAAAGCCGTTTGACCCCGTCTCCCCCTTGAAGCACTGTCGCCGCCCTTCAAACCAGAACCTATATGCCCGCGAAAATCTATACTGAAAAAGACGCCAGCCTTGCACCGCTCAAAGGCAAGACCTGCGCTGTGATCGGCTTCGGCTCCCAAGGCCACGCCCACGCCCTGAACCTCAAAGAGAGCGGCGTCAATGTGATCATCGGCCTTTATCCCGGCAGCAAGAGCCGCGCAGTGGCCAAGGAAAAGGGCCTCAAGGTCTATGACACCGCTGAAGCCGTGAAACTGGCCGACGTGATCTTCGTGGCCGTGCCTGACACCAAAATCGCCGCTGTTTTTGATGCCGACATCAAGCCGCACCTGACGAAGGGCAAGACGCTGCTGTTCAGCCACGGCTTCGCCATTCACTTCAAGACGATCACCGTTCCGACGAACGTGAACGTGATCATGGTCGCCCCGAAAGGCCCTGGCCACATCGTGCGCCGTCAATACACCGAAGGCAAAGGCGTCCCCGCCCTGATCGCCATCTATCAGAACGCTGACAAGCAGGCCAAGAAGATCGCCCTCGCCTGGGCGCACGGCATCGGCGGCACCCGTGGCGGTGTGCTCGAAACCACCTTCAAGGAAGAAACCGAAACCGATCTCTTCGGCGAGCAGACCGTGCTTTGTGGCGGTGCTAGCGCGCTGGTGCAGGCTGGCTTTGAAGTGCTGGTGGAAGCTGGCTACGCTCCTGAGATGGCCTACTTTGAGTGCTTGCATGAATTGAAGCTGATCGTCGATCTGATGAACGAGTCCGGCATTGCTGGCATGCGTTTCTCCATCTCCGAAACCGCCAAGTGGGGCGACGTGAAAGTCGGTCCGAAAATCATCGACAAGTCGGTGAAGAAGCGCATGAAGGAAGCCCTCAAGGACATCCAGTCCGGCAAATTTGCCAAGGAGTGGATCCGCGAGACGAAGACCGGCTACAAGAAATTCAACAAGCTGCTCAAGGACGGCGAGAAGCATCCGATCGAGAAGACTGGTGAACGCCTTCGCGGCCTGATGCCGTGGATCAAGAAGCGCGACATCAAGGGCCAGCAGGCCAGCTACTCGTAAGAGCGGTGGAAGGCGGTGCCGCTAGCGGGATCGTCAATGAATCAAGAAAGGCGCGGACTGGAAACGGTCCGCGCTTTTTTATGGGTGGGTGTGCTGGGGCGGGGGGAGTCCTGAATTGTTTGCACCGCAGAGAATCGGAGAACGCAGAGATTTGAGTTTGTGAGTTCTTTGGTGAAGCGGAGTGGAAGGATCGAGGACGAGTTCGAGTAGGAGGACGAGGACGAGGACGAATTTACCTTTTAAGATCCGCCTGGGCTTGGGCGGGGGTGCGGAAGAGGACGGCGATGCTGAAGGTGACGACGGTGCCGAACATGATGCGCCAGGGGAACTCAATGACGGGCACCCAGTCGGCATGCTTCCAGGTGCTCTTGGAGTTGAGGAGCTTTAGGATGTCGATGTCCAGGCCGCTGAGGTAGGCGACGACGATGAAGCCGGCGAGCATGGCGAGGGTGTTGCCAAAATCATTGCCGCGCGTGCGGGTGAACAGCCCCACCATGAACACGCCGAGCAGCGAACCGTAGGTGTAGCCGAAGATGCCGAGGATGATGGGAAGGATGCGCAGGGTGGGATTGTGCGAAGTGACCCAGGCGGTGCCGAGTGCGACGGAGATGAGCAGTCCGGCAAAGAGCACGGTGCCAAAGCGGAGCACACGGACGCGGCCTGCATCGGTCGCGGGTTCGCCGAACCAGCGGAAGTGGAAATCA
This sequence comes from uncultured Verrucomicrobiota bacterium, assembly GCA_903848465.1. Lineage (GTDB taxonomy): Bacteria > Verrucomicrobiota > Verrucomicrobiia > Verrucomicrobiales > Verrucomicrobiaceae > Prosthecobacter. The sequence goes on along the minus strand of CAINGK010000154.1, from coordinate 37,864 downwards.
CGCACGTAGCTGGTGGCGAGGGCGTTGAGCGCGGTGCTGAGAGAGCCCATGGCCGTGGCGAGGACGCCTGCGAGCACGAGGCCGCGAATGCCGCTGGGCATGACGGTGAGAATGAAATGGGGGAAGACTTTGTTGGCGGAGACGATGCCGGATTCGCTGTGCGGCAAAGTGCCGTCTGGGTTCTGCTGGTAGTAAACCCAGAGCAGGATGCCGATGGCGAGGACGACGAGGGTGATGGGAACATCAGCGAGGCCGGAGAGGATGGTGGCCATGGCGCTCTGTTTTTTGTTTTTGGCGGTGAGCATGCGCTGCACCATGTCCTGGTCTGTGCCGTGCGTGGCGAGGGTGACGAAGGTGGAGCCCAGGAATGCGGCCCACACGGTGTATTCCTGTTCGAGGATGCCTTTGATGTTGCCCCAGACACCTGCGCCTGGTTTGAAGCCCCAATCCCAGAAGAGCAGATCTTTGTCGCCGGTTAGCAGTTTGGTGGCACCTGCCCAGCCGCCGGGGATGTGGCCCAGGAGATAATTCAAGGAGAAGCCCAGGGCGCAGATGAGCACGATGATCTGAATCACGTCCGTCCAGATCACGGCACGAATGCCGCCGATGGAGGTGTAGAGTGCGGTGGCGAGGGTGACGAATATCAGAGCACCGCCGGTGAGGAGAAACTCTTTGGTGGGGGAGAGGACTTCGCCGGGATATTGCAGATGCCACAGGAGCACGAGGAGCATGCTGGGAACCCACAGCCGGGTACCGCTGGCCAGCGTGCGGGTGACGAGAAACACCGCTGAAGTCAGCCGCCGTGTGCGCGGGCCAAAGCGCTGGCCGAGGAATTCATAAATGCTGACGACATTGTGCCGGTAGTAGGCCGGAATGAACACGGCGCTGACGACCACGCGCGCGAGCAGATAGCCGACAATGAGCTGGATGTAGGTGAAGTTGCGCAGGGCGTAGCCTTCACCTGGAGCGCCGAAAAATGTGCCTGCACTGATCTCTGCGGCGAGGATGGACGCCAGCACGGCCCACCAAGCAATCTGCCGGTCGCCGAGGGTGAAGCCTTCGACGCTGCCGCTCTTGCTGCGCTGCGACAGACCGATGCCAATGATCAGGGCGAAGTAACCGAGGATGACGATTGCGTCGAGGAGGTAGGGCATGGCGTGTGTGGCGCGAAGTCTCGCTGCAAAGCACCACACACGTCAAGCACACAGCCTGCGAGGGGTAAAAACTGGCGGTCCGCAGTTCATCCCCCGCCATGCATCACCTGGTGACGACGTTGGTCTCCAACTTCGGTAGTGCGCGCACGATGATGCGGTCCTCGACTGAGGTGCCGCGTGGCGAGACAATGGTGATTTCTTCATACACCTTGCCGATGTCCTTGTTGGTCAGCGGATGGTGAATCAGCCTGCGGGTAGCGACGGTGGTGTCACCCAGGGCTTGGACCGTGACTGATCCGCTCGGGGTGGGGGTGGCAGAGCGGACCGTAACCGCGCGGTGTGCGCTGCACTGAGTCAGTAGCAGGGCAGACGTAAGAGAGACCGCGAGGGTGAGGGAGGAGTTGAGCATGGTTTTCATAGGTTGTTAGGCGGCTTGGAGTCATCAAGCTGACTGGGGTATTGGATGTGGACAGAGCTCAGGCGTTCAAACTTTAGAAGTTTTGCATTTATCATTTTCAGCTCTGAGAGCGCTGCTTGGGCGGATTTTAGTCTTGTCACACCGCTCCGATGTCCGCATTATGCCGTGACGTTCATGCATAAACGGCTCTTATACATAGTGGTATTGCATGTTGGTCTGCTGCCAGGGTTTGGCTTGCGGGCCCAGCCGCAGAAGGGAGATACAGCGCATGAAACGGGTCGGCTGCTGGCGCTGCATCAGCACTACCAAAAGGCTGCTGCCATGTCTGCCCAAGGCAGGCTGGTGGAGGCCGAAGCGGAGCTGCGCAAGATCGTGTCCACCTGTCGTGAGGTGTTTGGCAAAGACCATCCCGATACTTTGGTAAGCCGGAGCGATCTGGCTGCTACGCTGGCCGAGGAAGGTAAATATGCCGAGGCAGAAAAAGAAAACCGTGCGGTGCTGATCATGCGTGAGCAGGTGCTGGGCAAGGAGCATCCTGACACGTTACTGAGTCGCAACAATCTTGCCGCCACGCTGCAGGAACAGGGGCGGCATGCTGAAGCGGTGCGTGAGTACCGTGCCGTGCTGGCCATTCGGCAGCGGGCGCTCGGCGCGGAGCATTCGGACACTTTGGATAGCCGCAACAATCTGGCGACGGCGCTGAATGACCAAGGTCGGCATGCCGAGGCGGAAAAGGAACACCGGGCGGTGCTGGCGCTACGGGAGCGGCTGCTCGGTGCGAAACATCCCAAGACGCTGGCCAGCCGCAACAATCTCGCAGCGGTGTTGCAGGAGCAGGGAAGAGCGGCTGAGGCGGAGCAGGAGCACCGCACGGTGCTGGCACTGCGCGAGAAGGTGCTGGGAGCCAAGCATCCAGATGTCTTTATGAGCTGTTTCAATTTGGCTTTGTGCCTGGAAGCGCAATCCAAATACCGGGAGGCGCTGGTATTCATGCAGCGCGCCCAGGCAGCTTTTAAAAAGAGCTTGGGTGCGGGCCATCCGTACACCCGGTCTGCGGCGGAGAGTAGCGTGAGGATCGCGGCGGAGGGTAATGGCACTCAGTTAAAGAGCATTGATCGTGGGTTTTGAAATCTGGGGGCAGCAGAGCGCAGCGCGGCGGGGCTCTTTGCAGACGCTGCTGGTGGGCGCTGAGTGTGGCGAAACTCTGGGTTTGCTTCCCCGTCGATGCTATTTACCCAGGGTCGCCTCGCTGAGGCTCGGCTGACCCTGGGCTGAATCCGCCGCCCTTTCAGGGCTGGTGTATCGCGGAGTGGTTTGGCAAGATGGCGTCGTTTTGCCAAGAAGAATTAAGGAGCCAAGCGTGTTGCATCAATAGGGGGACGATCAATGCCCTGTCTTAGCTGAGTGCCATTCCTGCCAGAGAGTAATTACCCTGCAAAAATTCTCGCGCCAGGGCGCGGACTCGTTAACATCGGCCCGCAATGTCCGCTGTCACCTTTGTCAAAGAATTGCGTCATAACTGGAAGACCATCGGAGCGGTGGCACCGTCCAGTGTGGCGTTGGCGGAGCGCATGATGGAGGCTGCGGGGGTGTGGCGGTCAAAGCGTATTTTGGAGCTTGGACCTGGCACGGGGGCATTTACCGGAGCCATTGCAGATTCCATGCCGCATGATGCCGACTATGTGGGCATCGAACTCATCGACACCTTTGTCCAGCAACTGCGGCCACGGTTTCCCAAGATGCGTTTTGAGTGCGCCGGCGCGCAGGAGTTTGATTTCAGCCAGGTGCTGCCTCCTGGTGAAAAATTTGATACGATCGTCAGCGGACTCCCGTGGACGGCCTTTCCGCGTGGTTTGCAGGAGGCCATCTTGAACAATGTGCTGCCGCATCTTGCTCCGGGGGGCTGCTTTGCCACCTTTGCTTACTGGGGCTTTCACAAGCTACCCGGAGGCAGGCAGTTTCGCGCGCTGCTGCATGAAATGACGCATGGTGTGGAAACCTCCCGCGTCGTCTGGGGGAATGTGCCGCCCGCTTTTGTCTATCTGGCGCGCAAGAGTTGAGCGGCGTTGGTGCGCCAGATTGCGTGATTTCAGGATCGACAGCCGCAGGCGCAGCCGCTTTGATCGACCCATGCTCCGCTCCTTCCTGATCCTCCCGTTTCTGGCCGCACTCAGCTTTGCCGCTGATGCGAAAAAAAAGGCAGATGACGCCATCAAGCCTGGTGTGCGTTTGCCCATCACTTTCAAAGCCTCGCCGCAGGTCTCCGACAATTTTCAACTCAAGATGCGCATGCATGCGGTGGAAACGCCACCGCCCTTCAGCATCAGCATGGAGAAGTTCGACATCATTGTCCCGAAGAAATACAAGAAGGGCGATCCTCATGGCCTTTTCATCTGGGTCAGTCCCAGTGATGCGCCTGCGCTTTCGCCGGAATGGGAGGCGGTGCTGGCGGAGAAGAAGCTGATCTTTGTGGGTGCGCACAATTCCGGCAACAAGCGCGAAGTCTTCGCGAGGATGCGCATGGCCGTGGATGCGAACGACAATATGCGCGAGCTTTATGACATCGACGACAAGCGCGTCTATGTCTCCGGCTTCTCCGGCGGTGCGCGTGTCGCCAGCATGCTTGGCGTGACGTATGCGGACATGTTCACCGGGGCCATCGCCTTCATGGGGGTGAATTTTTACACCGACATTGTCAGCCTCGATAAAACTGAGGTCTTTGAAACCCGCTACATTCCGCATGACGAGATCGTGGCGCTGGCCAAGACCAACTGCCGCTACGTCCTCGTGACCGGAGAGAAAGACTTCAATCTCAAAAATACCAGCGCGGTGTATGAGAACGGCTTCAAGAAGGAAGGCTTCAAGTCGGTCGAATTCATGAACATTCCCGCACAGGGGCATCAGCCGCCGAAAGCGGAATGGCTCAAAAAGGCGATTGAGTTTTTGGATGCGGGAGCGGGGCGGAAGCCGTGAGCCTGCGGTGCCTCGTCCTGGCGGGTTGCGTGCGCTGCTTCCCACCTACTTTCAAGGTGATTGCAGGCCTGCTTTTTGAAGTTAGATTTTACCCATGAGCACGATCACTCTCGAATATCCCCCGTCCTGGCTTGCGGCCATGGGTGTGGACGCGCCGCAGTTCGCAGCGGACACGAAGATCGCGGCGGCTATGAAGCTCTTCGAGCGCCACCGGCTTTCCAGCGGCCAAGCGGCGCAGTTGGCGGGGATGTCGCGAGTGGAGTTTTTGCTCACCTGCCGCCAGTGGGGTGTTTCCAGCGTGGATTGGGATGAGGAAGATCTGGCGGCTGAGTTCAGCGGCGCTTTGCCGCTGCTGCATCCATGAGCAGTATCGTTTGCAATTCAGGGCCGCTGATTGCCCTCGGCGGCATAGATCAGCTCGGTCTGCTCCGGTCTCTGTTCGGAACCGTCTCCATCCCTGCGGAAGTGGCCGCCGAATGTCAGGCTGGCGGCGTTTCCAAAATAGGTCTCAAGGCTTTTCGCGCCGCCTCCTGGCTTCAGGTGGTGGATCTTGGCACCTCACCCGATCCGTTGCTGACCTCGCTGCTCGACCTGGGCGAATCCAGGGCCATTGAGCTGGCTCTCCGTCATCCACCCGCTGTGCTGCTCATGGACGAGGCACGCGGCAGACGCGTGGCCCGAGATGTCTATGGGCTGCAAGTTGTCGGCACCGGACGTGTCCTGGTGGAGGCTAAACGCGCAGGCTTGGTTGCCTCGGTAAAGCCGTTGATCGAGGCCATTCGGAACAACGGCTACTGGCTTTCCGACCGCATCGTGGCTGAAATTTTTCAGCAAGCGGGGGAGTGAGATGGCAACTTGTCAGCGCACAACTTTCTCCATCACGTAATCGTCCATCACAAACCCGCTGCCGATGTCGCTGACGATGTCTTCGGTGAAGCGGAAGCCTGCGCGCAGGTAGGAGCGGATGGCGGGGGCGTTGCGTTTGTTGACGCGGAGGCGCACGACCTTGCAGCGCATTTCGCGGGCACGGTCCTCGGCCCAGCGCAGGGTGATGCTCCCGAGGCCGTGGCCGTGTACTTCGGGGAGGAGGTAGAGCTTGTTGATGAAGAGCACGGGCTCGAAGAGGAGCTTTTCAAAGGAGATGTAGCCGACGGGGTTTGGCCCGGCGACCTCGACGAGCGCATACCACACGTCCCGCGCCTGCATTTCATGCGCCATGGAGCCGGGCTGATACCAGATGGAGAGCATGTAGCGGATCTGCTGCTCGCTGATGATGCCGGGATAATAGGCATGCCAGATTTCGTGACCGAGGCGCTGCACTGTCGGGAGTTCTTGGGTGCCAATGCGGCGGATGCGGGCGGTGAGCGGTGAGCGGTGGGTTTGAATCGTGCTCAGGGCGTGCCGCCAGGTGTCTTCATCCCGCGCTGGTGAGAGGCGATGCAGATGGGTGGCGATCTGGCCTTGTGTTGGCTCGACGAGTTGCTCTTCGCGGATTTGTTTCTGGTCCGAGGGGAATTCGGACTCTGGCAGGATCAACTGCGCGAGATACCAGCAGGCCCAGGCACGCCAGGTACGCAGTTCCTTGTTTGGCTCGACCATGCGCGTGGCCAGGTGCTGCCAGTGACGGCGCGGATTGCCGATAAACTGGCCTTCGACTCGATGCTGCATGATCCACACCAGTGCCTGATACGGCAGCGGCCATTTCGCGAGGATGGGTTCATCCGCGCTCAGTGGCAGCGATAGCGCACGATTGATGATGAGGATGCTTTTAGCTGGAAAACCTTCGCGCCATAGGCTCTGGGCATAGTGCAGCGCCGTTTCATAAAAGAGCGGCCCACGCTCGTGATTCAGCGCCTCGATGTCCGTGTGGTCATAGTGCCGGTTCTCCTCCGGCAGCAACGGGCAGGGCGGATTGATCCACGCAGTGTGTTGCATGGTCAGTCAACGCTCACGGAACGGGGCACTTTCGGGCAGAGCAACGATGCGGTGGCCGTCTCTGGTGAGTCTTTAAGAAAGAATGAAAGCCGTCCGCGGCGGTCGCATACCCACACTTCCTTCGCCCCGGCTTCAAAGTAGAGGCTGCGCTTCTCCTCGATCTCATCGCGTTTGTTGCCGGGTGAAATCACTTCCACGCAGATTTCCGGAGCCCCCTTGAGCGCCACACGTCCGCCGACCTGCACGAGCCGCTTTTTCGACATCCAAACCACATCCGCAACCTTGATGCCTTCACTCGTCGAGATGGGGCACTCGACCGTTACTTTGCCAGCAGGTGCATGTTTTTGAAGCAGCAATGCCATTTCGCATTGTCTGCGACCATGCGAAAATTCGGCATAGCACATCATGATCGGATTTCCGTAACGGTCTGTTTCCACTCTCCCCGGCCAGTTGCGAAGCATCGGATCACGCCCGATTTCCTCCCAACGGTCGATATTGAAGACCGTCTGGTTTTTGATCCGGGGGATGGAAAGCAGGGCGCTCATGGCTTCTGGTGCAAGTTTGCCACACTAATCTTGCTGCTTCAACTCCCATCCCTTGGCGCGGCCCAGCGCTCGATTCCAGCCATGGGTTATCTGAGTGCGGGCGGCGGCTTTCATAGCGGGCTTGAATCTGCGGTCCACCTGCCAGTGCTTGGCGATGTCGGCCAGGTTTTTCCAATAGCCTACGGCAAGTCCTGCGAGACAGGCTGCGCCGAGCGCGGTGGTTTCATTCACCTTGGGGCGCACGACGGGCACGCCGAGGAGATCGCATTGGAGCTGCATGAGGAGATTGTTCACGCTGGCACCGCCATCGACGCGCAGTTCCTTCAGCTTGATCCCCGCATCGGCTTCCATGGCTTTCAAGATGTCCATCACCTGCAGGGCGATGCCTTCCAACGCCGCACGCGCGATGTGCGCGGCCGTGGTGCCGCGCGTCATGCCCACGAGTGTGCCGCGTGCATAGGCGTCCCAATGCGGCGCGCCGAGACCAGCAAACGCAGGCACGAGGTACACGCCACCGGTGTCAGGCACGCTCGCGGCGAGTGTTTCGACATCGGCTGATTGGCGGATGATGCCCAGCCCATCGCGTAGCCATTGGATCGCTGCGCCGGCGATGAATACGCTGCCTTCCAGTGCGTATTCGGTGCGCCCGTTGATGCGCCATGCCACGGTGGTGAGCAGTTTGTTTTTGGAGGTGATGGGCTGGGTGCCGGTGTTCATCAGCATGAAACAGCCGGTGCCGTAGGTGTTCTTGACCATGCCGGGTTTGGTGCAGATCTGGCCGAAGAGAGCCGACTGCTGATCTCCGGCGATGCCTGCGATGGGAATGGAACCGCCGAGCAGCGAGGTCGTGCCAAACTCACCGCTCGAATCCCGCACCTCCGGCAGCATGGAGCGCGGTACGCCGAAGATTTTTAGCAGCTCGTCATCCCAAGTGCCTTTGCGAATGTCATAGAGCATGGTACGCGAGGCGTTGCTGACATCCGTGGCATGAACCTTGCCGCCAGTGAGGTTCCACAGCAGCCAGGAGTCGATGGTGCCAAAGGCGAGTTCGCCCTTGGCCGCGCGGGCCTTGGCTCCTTTCACGTTTTGCAGAATCCACTGCACTTTGGTGGCGGAGAAGTAGGCATCCACGACGAGGCCGGTCTTGCGCTGGATGAGCTTGTCGAGTTTCTGTGCTCTCAGCCTGTCGCAGATCGAGGCGGTGCGGCGGTCCTGCCAGACGATGGCGTTGCAGATGGGTTTCCCGGTCTGCGATCCCACACCACGGTGGTCTCGCGCTGGTTGGTGATGCCGATGGCGGCTACGTCCACCGCTGTCGCATGTGCCTTGTGGAGCACTTCAGAGGCCACCCCGGCTTGGGTGGCCCAGATTTCCTGCGCATCATGCTCTACCCAGCCCGGTTTTGGGAAGATTTGCCCAAACTCCTTCTGTGCCGTCGCCACGATGCCGCCATCGTGGTTGAAGAGGATCGCGCGTGAGCTGGTGGTGCCCTGGTCGAGAGCGAGTATGTATTTCATGGTTATTCGAGATGTTCCCAAGACTGGCGGGCGGAGTCAATGCCTTACAAACTGGCGGCGAAGCTGTAGGTGGCATTTTTCCGCTAGAATGAATACTCTGGGCTGGAAAGCATCCAAACTCACCACCATGCAAACCATCCCTGATACCGCAGCGCCCGCCGCACCGCGTGCGCGTTCGACAAAAAAAATCGTGCTCATCACCCTCGCCGTCGTTCTCGGCTGCGCGGGCATCGCCGCCGCCACCGGCGCATTCTGGGTCAAACAAACCTTTTACCCCTCCGCCATGACTCCTGTGAGCCTGAACGCCACGGAGAAAGCGGAGTTCGACAGCAAGCTACAGGCCCTGAACAATCCTGCCGCCGTGCCGCCGGAGGAGGCAAACCGCACTCTCGTCATCAACGAGCGTGAGGTGAATGCTTACCTCGCCCAGCAGCAGCTCGGCGAAAGCGTGCAGGTGAAGTTTGGCGAAGGCCAGGTCTCCGCAGCAGTCATTTTCACCGCCCCGGAAGATTTCCCGGTCGTGCCGAATCAGAAGATTCGCCTGCGCTTCACCTTCGGCACCAGCCTGTCGGTGGAGCACAAGCTGTCACTGAAACTTGATGACCTGAGCCTCGGCGGCATTTCGCTGCCCAACAGTTGGATCGGCGACATTAAGGGTGTTGATCTCGTGGCTGAAAATGTGGAGTCCGATCCTGCACTGCAGAAACTCATCGCCGGTATTCAGTCGTTGGAGGTGCATAACGGCACGCTGCGGCTGGTGCTGAACAAGTAACCCTAGAACCGGAGATGGTGGCCTACGGAATACACGGAACAGACGGAAAATGAGAACCAAACTCATGTAGGCCGTCCATTTCCAACTGAGTCGGCAAATCAAAAAGCCGCAGAGGTGATCCCGCTGCGGCTTTTCTCGTTTGGAATTATCGGTTCACTCCTTCGCGTCGGCTTCGGTGAGGATTTTCTTGGCCTCCTCAGCGCCGAACTCGCGCACTTGCAGATTGCGCCAGCGGATCTCGCCGCCGTGGGTTTGCAGCATGATCGGGCCTTTGGCAGGTAGGGGCTGGGTTTTGTCCCAGTAGTTTTCCATCACGTTGCCATCGACTACGAGTTTGTCGTTCAGCCACACCCAGGTGCGCGCGCCGATCTGGCGGATGCGGAAACTGTTCCACTCGCCCATGGGCTTGTCCGCCACCACCAGCGGATCGCGGCCGGGGGTGTCTGGGGTGTTGTTGAATAAGCCACCGGAGCCGAGGTGCGGCCTGCGGGTTGGTTTGGCAGGGTCAAAGATCTGGGACTTGTCCCAGATCTGCACCTGCGGCGAGCCACGCAAGTAGATGCCGCTGTCAGCACCTGCCACGGTTTTGTATTCGATGAGGAACTCGATGTCGCCAAACTCCTCTTCGGTGGTGGCATAGGGGCCGTGGCCATCGTTGACCAGTTCGCCGTTTTCGACCTTCCAGTCCTTGGCGAATTCGTCGCGCATTTTCTTGAGCGTTTCGGCTTTCTTTTCGCCTTCGAGTTTGACGACGGTGTGCGGATTCAGACCGTACCAACCGGTGAGATCCTTGCCATTGAAGATCGGGCGGAAGGCGGAGTCTTCAGCGTGGGTGACTAGACATAGAGCCAGCACGAGACCGCCGAGAGTGAGTTTCTTGATCATGGTCGGTGTATTCATTCTGCCTCACTTTGTTTCTTTGAGCTTGGAAATCAGATACTCATTGATCGTCTTGTACTTCACATCCGTGGCACCCGGATACACGACTTCACAGTCCACGCCCTTTTCTTTGCAATGCTCCTGCAGTTTCACGCCGAAGTTCGCGGTGTGCGTCGGGTCGCTTTGCTCCTGGCCGATGGCGGGAGCTGAGCCGAACAAGCAATAGACCGGAGGATCGTCGGACGACACGAGTGCATAGGGCGAGTATTCATTGATCCAGGGCAGGATGCGTTCACGTGCCGCCACGAAGTCATCGAAGTTTTTGAACTCACCCGACTTGCTGAAGGCGTGGCCACCATACTTGCTGTTCGGCGTCCATTCGCGCATCTGCTTGGGATCGAGGGTGGTCTGCGGGCCGTTCACGGCTGCTGTGTAAAGACGGGTGGATTCACGGGCGATGGGATCGCTGCTTTTCGGATCGGCCATGTCGTCGTGGAAAGCCAGCCACAGGCTGCTGCACGCCCCTGCCGAGCCGCCGCTGGCACCGATGCGTGTTTTGTCGATGTTCCACTCCGCCGCCTTGCTGCGCACGGTCTGCAGCGCGAGGGCAGCATCCGAAAGCGGACCTTTGACTGGCGGTACCACATCCTGCGATTGCGAAACGTAGCGGTAGTTGATCGACACCACAGAAATGCCCTCCTTCAGAAAAGGCTCCACGGAGATGCCCTTCTTGTCTCCGTTTTGCCAGCCACCACCATGGATGAAAAAGAGCAGCGGTGTCGGCTTGTCAGACTTCGCCTGCCAGAAATCCAGCACGTTTCGCTCAAACGGCCCATATTTAAAGTCCGCCACGGTTGGTGGAGGGTTCTTCGGATAGGCTTTCTTGGCCGGAGCTTTGGCCGCAGGGGCTTCAGCTTTCTTGGCGGGCACTTCGGCTTTCGTTGCCGGTGTGTCGGCAGCGAAGGCGATGGAGGTGAGTAAGAGGAGGGAGAGAGCGAGTTTCATGGTGGACTTGATCAAACGTCGGTGTGACGGGCCATCTCACAGGCTGATTCCAAACATCACTCCTCGGCTTCTTCGAGTGGTGACCGGTGTTCATGCCGCACTTGCGTCATCAAGGCGCAAATCGCGTGTTCAGGGGCTGCTGAGAGCGGTAGGTGTGCGGCGGAGTTCAATGCAGACGCTGCTGGTGGGCGTGGTGTGTGGCGGAGGACGTGGGTTTGCTTCCCGGTCGTGTTTCCAAAAACCCAGGGCGGCGCTCGCTGAGGCTCGCTTGCCCTGGGCTACGTTATGCCGCCCTTTCAGGGCTCAAGAAGACTGAGACAGGAAAGGCCGCTAACGCATGAAGCCGCGCTTTAAATGGGAGTCATTCATACCTGACAGTTAAACCGCACGAAGATCATTTGTAAATCACTTGGGCATAGCCGTCGGCAAGATTGTTTCTTTGAAACCAAACTTTTTCAAGTCGTCATCGGACAATCCATTTCTCCGCAGTTTCTCCACCCAGTGTTTATAAAATTCAGGACTTTCTTTGCGTACTCTTTCAGGACCGATCCGCGCACTCAAGCAACCAGTCATGAAGACTGGCACAATCATCCATATTATTGCTCGGTGATAGGCTTTCACTTCTTCAGCGTCTCGATCAAAAACTCCGCAATGCTCTTATGCTTCACCTCAGGCGCACCGGGATAGACGAGTTCGCATTCGTCACCGATTTCACGGCAGTGTTCCTGGAGTTTGACGCCGTAGTTGGCGGTGTGGGTGGGATCTTTCTGCTCCTGACCAATGGCAGGAGTGTTGGTGTAGTGAAGGTAAACAGGAGGGTCGTCTTTGCTGACAAGCTCATAGGGCGAGTACATCTTGATCCACTTCAGCACGGACTCGCGCTTTTCCAAAAACTCGGCGAAGCGGGTGTCGCGGGTCTTGCGTTCATTCGGGTCCATGAAGCCGAAGGCGTGACCGCCGTAGCGGCTGTTCGGGGTCCATTCCTTGAGCTGCTTGGGATCGAGCGAAGTCTGCGCACCGCTAACCGCCGCGCACCAGAGACGCGTGGATTCACGGGCAATCGGGTCGCTGCTCTTGGGATCGGCCATGTCATCATGAAAGGCGAGGTAGAGGCTGGAGCAGGCTCCGGCAGACCCCCCGCTGGCCCCGATGCGCTGCTTGTCGATGTTCCATTCCAGTGCACGGCTGCGTACAAACTGCAAGGCGCGCGCGGCGTCCTCCAACGGCCACTGCACCGGCGGCATCACGCCTGCAAGCTGCGCCTGCCAGGAGTAACGGTAGTTGATGGAAACGACGGAAATACCGGCCTTGAGGCAGGCTTCGAGCTCACCGACTCCGGACTTGTCACCTGCAACCCAGCCACCACCATGGATGAAAAACAGCAGCGGCGTGGGCTTCGCAGATTCCGCTTTGTAGAAATCAAGCACCTGCCGCTCATGCGTCCCATAAGGCACATTCGCGACGGTGGGCGGACGTTTCGGCGCCGGAGCAGGTTTGACGGCAGGAGCAGGAGTCTGCGCCTGCAGAGATGCTGCGAGCAACAGGATGAGGATGGCTGGTGATTTCATGTCTGGTAGTGTTTAAAGGATCAAGGTCTGGCCAAGCCCCCAACGGCGGCTTGTTAAAAGGTGTACAGGTGCCAGACCAAACGTGCCACACAGACCGTTTGATCAAACAAAAAGCCAGGATGCAGTTGGCAGATCAGGCCAGCACCTTTGTGATCACCCGCCGATCCTCCACGCCCGTGAGTCGCTGGTTCAATCCCTGATGCAAATAGCTGAGGCGCGAGTGGTCGATGCCCATCAAATGCAGAATCGTCGCGTGCAGGTCGCTGACATGGCAGCGATCCTCGACAGCTTTGAAGCCGAGCTCGTCTGTGGCACCGATGGCCTGGCCGCCTTTAACCCCTGCTCCAGCCATCCACATGGAAAAGCCATGCCAGTCGTGGTCGCGGCCCGGCTTGCCCACGCCTTCGCTCGTCGGCGTGCGGCCAAATTCACCGCCCCAGACGAGCAGCGTCTCCTCCCACAGTCCGGTGCGTTTCAGATCGGCAATCAGTGCGGCGATGGGCTGGTCGGTTTCTCCCGCATGCAATGTATGGTTGGTGATGCAGTCATTGTGTCCGTCCCATGTGTCCTCGATGTGCCCGCCGCCAGAGTAGAGCTGGATGAAGCGCACGCCTTTCTCGATGAGCTTGCGGGTGATGAGGCACTTGCGGCCAAAGTCTGCGGTGCGCTTGTCATTGAGGCCGTACATCTCACGCGTGGCGGCGTCTTCGCTGTCGAGATCGACCACGCTCATCGCTTCGGTTTGCATGCGATAGGCCAGTTCATACGATTCGATGCGCGCCATCAATTCCGTCTCTTCGGGATGCCGTTTGAGATGTTCATCGTTCAAGGACTTGAGCAGATCGAGACTGCGCCGCTGGGTGCGGTCGCTCGTGCCTTCCGGTGTGGCAAGATCCAGCAGGGGCGAACCGCCGCTGCGAAACAAGGTGCCCTGATAGGCTGCGGGCATGTAGCCTGCGGTCCAGTTGGAGGCGCTGCCGATGGGGCCGCCGCGCGGGTCGGTCATCACGACGAAACCCGGTAGGTCTTGATTGGCGGTGCCGAGGCCGTAATTGAGCCAGGAGCCGAGGCAGGGCTTGCCGATGAAGATGCTGCCCGTGTTCATTTGCAAACAACCTGAGGCATGCGCCGCCGTGTCCGCGTGCATGGAGCGGATCACGCAAAGGTCATCCGCGTGCATGGCGGTGTGTGGAAACAGGCTGCTGATCTCCAGCCCGCTCTGCCCGTGCTTCTTGAACTCAAAGGGTGACTGCATCAGATGGCCCACTGCACGACCATTGGATCCCACCTTGGCATCGCCGTGGTAAGGCATGCCGTGGTATTTTTTGAGCGCCGGTTTCGGATCAAACGTGTCCACCTGGCTCGGGCCGCCGTTCATGAAGAGAAAGACGCAATGCTTCGCCTTCACGGGAAAATGCGGCCGTTTCTCCGACAGCGGTGAAGAGGCCATCAAATCTGCCAGCGCCAGTCCGGCAAAGCCGCCAGTGGCGCGCATCAGGTATTCGCGGCGTGTGAGAGGGCGGTTCATCGTTTTACTCGGGATAAACAAACTCGTTCAGATTCAGAATCACGCGGCAGGCCTGCTCCAGCGGCTGGTCTTGAAGAAACGCTTTCATCTTCGTCAGTTCATCGTGTGAGGGATCTCGACAGAGAGCGAGCTTCCAAGCAAGGGTGATCTGCTTTTCGGGATCATTGCCCGCTTCGTGGCGGAGGCGGGTGGCGAAGTGTTGGGCCTGCTGGTTGACGAATTCGCCGTTGAAGAGGCTGAGGGCTTGAGGGGCAACGGTGGTGACTTGGCGCTGTGGGCAACTGCTGACGGTGTCGGCGAGGTCGAGGGTTTCGAGCATGGGGATGACGAGGCCGCGCTTGATGAAGGCATAGATGCTGCGGCGCGAGGCTTCGCGCTCATCGGAGGGCTGCCAGACTTTTTCCTTGTCGGTGTTGGCTTCGAGCGCGGCCTTGGGAATGCCGGGCTTCATCGCAGGTCCGAAGCGCTTTGGATTGAGCTGGCCGCTGACGGCGAGCATGGAGTCGCGGATGGCTTCGACTTCGAGGCGGCGGTAGCGCATGAGCGATTCCGACGATTTGCTCATCTGCCACGCACGGCTGGTGAGGATGAGACGGTGCAGCTTTTTCAACGACCAGCGGGCATCGTGCATGAACCAATGCGAGAGCCAGTCGAGCAGTTCAGGCTGCGAGGGAACGGCGCCCATGAGGCCGAAATCGTTGGCGGTGGTCACGAGGCCCTGACCGAAGTGCTGCTGCCAGATGCGGTTCACAATCACGCGCGCGGTGAGTGGATTTTGCGTGCTGGCGATCCATTGCGCGAGGCCGAGGCGGCGCTGCGTGGTCTTTTCACCCGATGGAAACTGCGGCTGCTGTTTGACGAGAATGGCAGGCACCGCAGGCTCGACGAGATCGCCAAAGCGGGTGGGTGAACCGCGCACGAGCACGTGCGTCTCCGGTGCTTTCGTGGATGGCTCACTCCAGGCGTAAACCTCCTTGCCATCAACTGGCAAGGACAGCTCCGCGCGGCCTTTGGTGGGCCGTTGGAGCGGATTGAAGACAGCAACAAGGCTGTAGTAGTCGCGTGTGGCCAGCGGCTCGAACTTGTGATCGTGGCACCGTGCGCAGCCGATGGTGATGCCGAGGAAAGCCTGCCCGGTGGTGCTGACGATGTCGTCGAGCTGATCGTAACGATCCGCTGCAGGATCGGCAGGCTCGTCATCCCAATGACCGAGGCGCAGAAAGCCGGTGGCGATGACGGAGGCGACGGAGCGGTCAGGGAGTTCATCGCCAGCGAGCTGCTCAATGACGAAGCGGTCGAAAGGCTTGTCCAGATTGAGTGACTCAATGACGTAGTCACGATAGCGCCAGACGAAGGGCTTCTCAGCATCGCGCTCGTAGCCATTGCTGTCGGCGTAGCGAACGACGTCGAGCCAGTGCCGTGCCCAGCGCTCGCCGTATTCAGGGCGTGCGAGCAGGTCAGTGATCACGGCGTTCAGGTCGCTGGATTTGGCAAAGCGCTCCTGCTCTTGAATGGTCGGAGGCAGACCGGTGAGGTCGAGATGCACGCGACGTAGCAGTGCGTGCGGATTCGCCTGAGGTGCAGGCTCGCGTTGGCCGAACACGAAGGCGTCGATGGGATGGGTGAAGCCAGAAGCTGGCAATGGCGCACGCTGCACGGGCTGGAATGACCAGTGCTCGGAGGGCTTCTTCGGAATCACTTCGTCCTTTGGAAATGGAGCGCCTGCGGCGATCCACTGCCGCAGCAGTTCGATCTGCTCCGAGTTTAGACGTTTGCCTTCAGGGGGCATGCGCTCGTCTTCATCAGTGGAAGCGATGCGTTCGAGCAGATGCTTATGTACGTCTGGCTGAATCAAGGCTCCTGCATCGAGCCTGAGATCGCCTTTTTGTTTCACGGTGCCATGGCAGGACACGCAGCGCTCTTTGAGAAGGGGCTTGATGTCCTTCACGTAATCCACCGCCAAGACCGGCAGCGCGAATGCAGACGCGCACAGCACTGCGAAGAACGCAGAGGGTAGGGGAGTGCAAGCTGGCGAATGGTGGGGCATAGACTGTCTGACATACTCATACGGTCATTCCATCGTTCTCTAAATTGAATGTTTGACCTCATGCATGTAGATTTTGACATGGCTGACGAGCGTGACCCCAATCTCTACTTCAACATTCCGGGGCCCTGGAACATGAACGCGACGCGGCCCATGCACTGCGATCTGGGGCAGATCGTCTATGCAGGCACCAAGTGGAACAGTCAGGCTACCTATGCGCATGCGCCGCCGCCGCATTATCTGCGCCCCACGCCGCACTACCTGCTGGTTTTGACACTTGAGGGCACGGCGGACTACATGGACGACACCGGGGTACGCTGTGTGATGCAGCCCGGCACGCTGGTGTGGTCCAAGCCCGGCATCAACCAGAGCTACGGGCCTCAAAGCGGCGTGCGCTGGAGCGAGCTGTTTTTGTGGTTTAATGGCAGCGTCTTCGATGCTTGGCAGTCTGCTGGACACCCCGGAGACCGCAGCCGTGTGCTGGAACTCAGCCCGCTGCCCTATTGGACGAACCGGCTGCGCCGCATTCTGGAGCCACCGCCAGACGCTCCTGCGGAAGCACCTCTGACACGTCTCTGCCACTTCCAGCAGTGGCTGGCGGATGCCCTGCAGTTTGATGCCACCCGGCACCAGACGACGGAGACCCTGCAATGGCGTGAGACGGTGGAGCGCATGCTGGCCGATGGCAAACTTGGCGCACCTTCGCTGGAAGAAATCGCTGCTTCACTCGGCATGTCCTACAGCGCCTTTCGGAAACGATTCGTGCAGATGACCGGCAAAAGCCCCGGCGAATTTCGCGCCGACGCCATTGTTCTGCGTGCATGCGCTCGGCTGCTGGAGAGCGGCCACACGCTGGCCAGGATCGCGGACGATCTTGGCTTTCATGACGCGTTTCATTTTTCAAGGCGCTTCAAGCAAGTCGTGGGCATGTCACCCAAGGATTTTCGACGGCAGCATACGTTGCGCTGAGCTTTGTCATGTTTGCAGTGGGCTTGCCTTTGCGCTGTTCATGCCTAGCGATGAGAGATGGAGCCACTACCGACACTTAGCGAAATCGAAGCCGCCAAGGCGCTCATTCGTCCGCACATCCGTGAAACACCGATGTATCGTTGGCCGCTGCTGGAGGCGGGACTGGGCTGTGAGCTGTGGTTGAAGCATGAGAACCACACGCCGGTCGGGGCTTTCAAAATTCGTGGCGGGCTGGTCTATATGGATGAACTGAAACGGCAGCAGCCCGAGGTGCGCGGTGTGATCGCTGCCTCAACGGGCAACCACGGGCAGTCCATTGCTTTTGCTGCAAGACGGAATGGTCTGCGGGCGGTGATCGTGGTGCCGCATGGCAACAACCCAGAGAAAAATGCCGCCATGCGCTCACTGGGGGCTGAGCTTATTGAGCATGGCCGCGAGTTTCAGGAGGCGCTGGTGTTTTCGCGTGAGCTTGCCGCCCAAGAAGGACTGCATGCGGTGCCGTCATTCCATCCCTGGCTGGTGCGTGGTGTGGCGACGTATGCGCTGGAGTTGTTTCACTCGGTGGTAGATCTGGATGCCGTGTTTGTTCCCATTGGTTTGGGGTCCGGGTTTTGCGGCATCGCTGCGGCGCGGGAAGCGCTGGGATTAAAGACCCAGATCGTGGGCGTCGTGTCCGAACATGCGCCTGCGTATGCGCTGTCATTTCAGCAGCGGCAGTTTGTCGAACAAACGAGCATGACGCGCGTGGCGGAAGGGGTGGCCTGCAAAACGCCGAACCGGGACGCGCTGGAGTATGTCATGCGTCATGCGCATGACATCGTCACCGTGAGTGATGATGAGGCGGTGACTGCGATGCGCGAGATCATCCAGGCCACGCACAACATCGCCGAAGGGGCGGGTGCGCTGGCGTATGCGGCGCTGAAGAAGCAGTGTGAAGCGTGGCAGGGCAAGCGCGTGGCCTGCGTGCTCACGGGCGGTAATGCGAGCATGAGCCTGCTGGCGCAGGCCATGCAGGCAGGCTGATCACTCAGCGAGAAGTTTGGTGACCTGCTCTTCCAGGCTACCGCGAGCAGCCGTGCTGACGACCATGCCCTTTTTGTTGAGCAGCCACATGGCGGGAATCGACTGGATGCCGTACTTGGTGGAGATCTCATTCTGCCAGCCTTTGCCGTCGAAATACTGCGGCCATTCCATGCCTTTTTCCTTCACGAAGGCTTCGAGTTCGGACTTCTCGCCGTCGAGCGAAATGCCGACGATTTCAAAACCTTTGGGATGCAGTTCCTTGTAGGCCTTGAGCACATTTGGCAGTTCGGCCACGCAAGGTCCGCACCAGGTGGCCCAGAAGTCAATGAGCACGACCTTGCCCTGAAGTTTCGACACATCCACCTCGCGACCGTCCACGGCGGTGAATTTCAGTTCGAGCGGCTTGGTTTTGAGATCGGCGGAGGCTTTGATGCTCTTGATTTTGCCTTCGACCACTTTGTTCATCTTTTCAGCCGGGAAATCCTTCAGATGCTTCTCGGCTTTCGCAAGCCAGGCGGTGGTGTCTCCGCCAGGAGCTTCAGCGGCATCAGCAGCCTCCATGACGCCGATCAAACTGGCCTGTGATTTGGTTTCGGGCTTGGCGTCTTCAGCTTTGAGAATGTCATCCAGGGTGATGGCCTTTTTTTCGGGACCCGCAACTCCGGTGATCTCTCTCGCGCGTCCGGTCATGGCATCAAACAAAGCAGCTTCCCAGCGGGAAGGATTGCTCGGCCCGGCTTTCAATGCGGCTGCATAGGCCGCATCAAACTCGGTTAACCCTTTTTTGTACATCGCGATGGCTTCCTCACTGGATTTGGGCTTTTCCTTTGGGTTCTTGATGTCTTCGACAAGGTCATTGACCTTCTTCCACTCGGCATCGCCGTCAGCAGCACGAAGAGAGGAGGAGATGGCCAGGACAAGAGTCGTGACCCCGATGCAGAGAAGGCGATGCGCGTTCATGAGTGAACAGCCTAAACGGGCAGAATCCACCCCACCAATCTTTTTAAGCGAAGATTTCCGTCACGGCTTTGCCTTTGCCGTCCGCTGTGACATAGAATGGTCGGCCTTCGATTTCGAACTCCGTCTTTGGGCTGATGCCCATGGCTGTCATAATCGTGGCATGCAGATCCATGACACTCACGGGATTCTTGGTGGCAATGAGGGGGCGCTCATCGGCGGTTTCGCCATAGAGATGGCCTTTCTTCACGCCGCCGCCAAACATCACCACGCTGGTGCCGCCGGTGAAGTGGCGGTGCAGGCCGTAGTGTTTCATCTCGCTAAGCGTATCGACTTTAAAGGTCGTCTGGTCATTCGCGGTGGAGCCGGGTTTGCCTTCCATAAGTGCATCACGGCTGAATTCGCTGGCGATGACGATGAGCGTGCGATCCAGCAGGCCCTTTGCCTCAAGGTCACGCACAAGCTGTGAGATGGGCAGATCGATTTCTTTGTGCATGGCTTCCACGGTCGTGTGGCCGTCCTTATGGGTGTCCCATTGGAAGAAGGGCATGTACTCGGTGGTGACCTCGACAAAACGTGTTCCTGCCTCGACCAAACGGCGGGCGAGGAGGCAGCCGCGGCCGAAGCGGCCGGTGTCATATTTCGCGTAGCTCTCTTTCGGCTCCAGGGTGATGTCGAAGGCCTCGCGTTCTTTCGCGCTGAGCAGACGGTAGGCGTTGTCCATGCTGCGCAGCATGGACTCCTGGTGGTAGTCGCTCATGAACTCGCGCTGCGGACTTTGATCGACGAGCTTGCGGAAGAGACGGTCGCGATTGGCGAAACGATTCGCGTCCATGCCCTTTGGCGGTTTGACCGACTGCGCGGCCTCCTCTGGAAACGGCAGGTTCATGGGGCCGAACTCGCTGCCAAAAAAGCCTGCGGTGGTGAAGGCTTTCAGCTCTTCGCTTTCGCCCACACCTTCGAGCCGCTGGCCGATGTTGATGAACGCGGGCATGACGGCATTGCGCGGGCCGAGGACTTTCGCCATCCATGAGCCGATGTGCGGGCAGGCCACCGTCTGCGGCGGCACATAGCCGGTGTGCCAGTGGTACTGGTGGCGTGAATGCAAAATGCTGCCGAGGTCCGGCTGCACCGCGCTGCGGATGAGCGTGGCGCGGTCCATCACCTGCGCGATGTTTTCCAGCCCCTGGCAGATTTTGATGCCATCCACGTTCGTGTTGATCGCCGGAAAGGTGCTGAGCATCCGTTTGACCTCCAGGCCCTTCTCAAAGGGGAGGTAGCCTTTTGGGTCAAAGGTGTCCGGTGCCGCCATACCGCCTGCCATCCAGAGCAGAATGCAGGCATCCGCTTTCGCTGGTGGATGCGTCACCTTTTCACCTGTTTTCGCCCAGATTGCTCGCGGTTCACCGGTCATCCACGCGGCAGTGCCAGCAGCGGCGAGTTTCTTCAGGAAATCACGGCGGACGAGGTGTTCTGGGAGATGGGGGTCGATGTCGTGCATGTGTTTAAAACGAAATGACGGGCAGGATTCAGTCACGAAGCAAGGCCAGAGCTTCAATGCTGGGGTATCGCCCGGCCTTGGAGATGGCGTGGCGCTTCAACAGGCGTTTCGACGAATTTACAGTCGGAACAGGCGATAGCCAGATTCGAATAGGCTGTGCGACCGCCGTGTTTTCTGCTGATGAGATGGTCGATTTGGAAGGCGAGCCAGTCATCTCGCTCGTGAAGGAGGCAATACTCGCAAAGGCCTGAGGCAACGTTCCCACACTCGCTGCCTCAGGGCTGCTGGCACATGGGCGCTCATGCAGGCATGGCAACCTGTCGGGCTTTGGCTTTCACGATGGACATGACCTGATTCAACATCATGTAGCGGTCGAGTTCGTCTTTTTCCGATTTACTGATCTCACCATCTTTGTGCTTCTGCACGAGCATCTCCACTTTCCGCGAGGTGGCCTTGGACGCTCGCAATGACGCCAGCGGCTTCTTCGTACAGATTCATGGGCGGAGTTTACGAGAACTCCCTGCGGCTTCAAGAGCCGGATCATTTCCCTGAAGTGCCTTCTTTCGTTGTTCACCAGAGTTTTGGCACGTTGTCCCCAAGATTCCATGATTGACGGGCGTCTAGCCCTCCGCCATCTCCATACACTTGTGCTGATCAGTCTCCACCATCTGCTGTTTGTGCTGCTGCCCGCCGCTTTGGCGGTGCGCTATTACGTCAAACCACGACCGGTCACGCTCGACGTGGCGCAGGGGGTGCTGCGCTTCTGCTTGGGAATTGGCAAATGGGTGCTGTTGGTCGATCCGCTGTGGCACCTCGCGACGATCGTTTTTCGCGGTGGGCCGGAAAGCCTGGGCACCAGCGTGGCGTGGATGGGCTTTCTCGGATTGCTGCTGAGCCTGCATTTCGCTTGCACCGCTGCTGGCGATTTAATCGCCGGACTGGGCGGCATGTTCGGATTCAAAGTGGCGGAGCAGGTGCAGGAAGCGCTGACGCTGCGTCGCTTCACTCAGGGAAAATGGGTGCGGCTGATCGTGCTCCTGCTGGCTGTCACCGTGATTGGGGCGCTGCTGCAAACGGCTTCGTTTAGCGACACCTGGCTGCATCTGAAGGCGCTGTTTGCACCGCCGCCGCAGACGACCGCCACTTTGCTACAGCAGGCGCGGGTGCGGACGGATTTTCATGTTCTCACCATCGTTGCCGCGTTGAGCTGTCTCATCGGACTGCCGCACTCGCGTGATTTTCTGCGCGAGCCAGCCCCTTGGAAGGCGACGATTTGCCTCCTCACGTTCATCTTTGCCGTGGCAATGCTGTGGACGCATGCCGCACCCATGTCATGAAACCGACGCTGCCACCCATTACCCCCGTGAAGCGTGCCATCGTGCCGCCCGAGCCGGAACTGAGTCCCAAGGCGGTGCGAAACATCGTCCGTGTGTTTGCCTTGCTGCTGGCCGTGCCACTGCTGTTTGAAGCCGCGTCCTGGGTTACCTCATCCAAGACCAATCTGGCCGCCGCCACGGTGCGCAGCGGTACGCAATGGCTGCTGATGCATGCCCTGACCGAAGGCAATCGCACGGTGTTTCTTGGACGTGAAGGCTGGCTCTTTGACCACCGAGAACTCGACCGTCTGGCCCATGCCAAACGCCCTGGGAATGACGTGTTTCCCGATTTGATCAAGCTGGCGGCACAGCTCAAGGCGCAGGAGACGCCACTGCTCGTGATCACGATACCAGACCGTGCGACGTTGTACCCTGAACAGATACGCTCTGGTCGTCAGCTTTACGTGAGGCGTTTGAAAGAGGAAGTGGGCAGGTTGGCCGAACTGAAAGCAGCAGGCGTTGATGTGATGGACATGACCGATGCACTCTGGGATTTTCGTGACAGGCAGCCGGTGTACTTTGCGCATGACAGCCACTGGACACCGGAGGCCATGAAGGCGGTGGCCCTAGCGGTGAACAAGCATGTGCAGGAGAAATATCCACGTCTGGTCAGTACCGAGACACCCATTATCAATGCCAAGATTTTCGAACGTGCCGACGCTGGGGATCTGGCACGCCGACTGGATCCACTGCTGGCTGAGAAACTGATGGGTGAAGAGGGGGCTGACTTGATTTCCATCCAGGGTATTGAACCCAGCGGCAAATCCCCCATCGTGCTGCAAGGCGGTGAACTGATGCGTGTGTATGATGATGCGCGGCTGAGCTTTGGCGGCGGTGGTCCGGCTCCGAGCGCTGGTTTTGCCACACAAGTTGCCACCTTGCTGGGACGCCCGCTGGATGTGCGGGGGCTGCCCCACCCGGGAGAGAGTTATGAAGGCAAGAAGCTTGTCATCATTTTGTTGCCGATGGTGGAACTGGTGCCGTAAGTTTGCCGTCCCAATGCTGCGACTTCTCCTTCACTTTTTTTTCGGCGGCGTCTTTGTGTATGCAGGGATTCTGAAGGTGATGGATCCGATGTCATTTTTGGATGACATTCGCAGCTTTGATCTGCTGGCAGATCCTTGGGCTGCGTGGCTGGCCATGGGGCTGCCATGGCTGGAAATCTTTGCCGGACTGGCCGTGATGAGTGGCGCGCTGCGCTCTGGTGGACTGTTGATCTTGAATGGATCGCTGCTGATTTTCCTGGCCGCCATCAGCATCTCCTGGTGGCGTGGCATTGACATCCGCTGCGGTTGTTTCGGCCACGCGGACGCCACCTCCAATTATTACGACCTCATCCTGCGTGATCTGCTGCTACTGATCGCAGGAGTTGTGCTGGCATGGCATGGAAAACCGAAAGCAAAAGCATGAGCGCTGAACTGAAATACCACTTCGCATCAGACAACACATCCGGCATCTGCCCTGAAGCCTGGCAGGCGCTGGAGGAGGCCAATGCAGGCTATCAACCCAGCTATGGGGCTGACTCGACTACCGGTGAGGCCTGCGAGATGTTCCGGCGGTTTTTCGAGACCGACTGCGATGTGTATTTCGTCTTCAACGGCACGGCGGCCAATTCGCTCTCGCTGGCCACGCTGTGCCAGAGCTACCACAGCATCATCACCGCGCAGGAAGCGCATGTGGAGACGGACGAGTGCGGTGCGCCGGAGTTTTTCAGCCATGGGTCGAAAATCTTGCTCGCCCGCAGTCCGCTGGGAAAGCTGGACCCCGCTGATGTCGAACGACTGGCAACCTCCCGAAGCGATGTGCATTTTCCGAAGCCGCGCGCCTTAAGCATCAGTCAGAGTACGGAACTGGGAACGGTGTACCGCCCGGGCGAAGTCAAGGGTCTCGGCGCTGTCGCCAAACAACATGGCTTGTCGATTCACATGGATGGTGCACGGTTTTTCAATGCCCTGACCGGATTGAACTGCGCGCCTGCCGACATCACCTGGCGCGCCGGGGTGGATGTGCTGTGCTGCGGCGGCACGAAGCTCGGTATGGCGGTGACGGAAGCGGTGGTGTTCTTCAATAAGGAGCTGTCCCAGGAGTTTGCCTATCGCTGCAAGCAGGCAGGGCAACTGTGCTCGAAGATGCGCTTCATTTCGGCACAATGGCTGCGCATTTTGAGCGATGACACCTGGCGCAGGCATGCGCAAAACGGCAATACTTTAGCTAGGCGACTGGCGGATGCTCTCGGCCACCTGCCGGGTGTGCAGATTCTTTACCCGGTGGATGCCAATGCGGTGTTTGCCAAACTGCCGGACCGGATGAAGGAAGGACTCAAAGAACGCGGTTGGGTCTTCTACAGCTTCATCGGCGGCGGGTCGCGGCTGATGTGCTCATGGCGCACCACGGCTGTAGATGTGGATGCGTTTGTCGCGGATGCGACGGCGTTGGCGTGAACCGCCTCACACGCCTTCCGGCATTTCATTAGCCGCCGCTGCAGCTTCTTCCGCCACGGTGGAAAGGCGCTTGAAGTGTAACTGTAGCACGCGCCGGAGATCGGCCTTGGTGGTGGTCACCTCATATTCTTCAATGACCACTTTATCACCTACCTTGGGTAGATGGCCGAGGAGATGGGTGACATAGCCGCCGATGGTGGTGACTTCGTCGCTGTCGAGATCGATGCCGGTCTGGTCGGCTAATTCGTAGAGGTTGTAAGTGCCTTCGACGGTGAATTCGCTTTCGTTGATGCGGCGGAACTCATTCACCTCGTGGTCGAATTCGTCCTGAATATCCCCCACGATTTCTTCCAGCACGTTGTCGAGCGTCACGATGCCGACGGCACCGCCGAATTCATCGACTGCAAGGGCCACGTGAACATGTTTGTCGAGGAAGAAGCGTAGCAGCTTGTCGATGGGCATCATCTCCGGCACCATCTGCAGCTCGCGTTTGATTTTGCGCAGGTCAGGCTGAGGTTTGCCGATGAGGCTGAGCAAATCTTTGATGTGAATGGTGCCGATGGCGTGGTCAAGGTGGCCTTCGACCAGCGGATAGCGCGTATGCTTGGAGTCGATGGCAATTTTTAGGCTGGCCTCAAAGGTTTCATCCGCATCGAGCGAGACCACCTGATTGCGCGGTGTCATCACATCACGCACGCAGCGGTCATTGAGGGCGAGGGCGTTGAGCAGAATGTCCTTCTCGGTTTCTGTTACCTCTTTGGATTTCTGACTTTCGGCGACGATGTGGCGCAGCTCTTCTTCAGAATGGGCGATCTCGTGCTCGGAAACGGCCGCAATGCCCAGGAAACGGAGGACCACGTTGGTGCTGGCGCTGAGAATCCAGATCGCCGGCTTGAGCACGAGGTAAAACAGGTGGAGCGGGCGAGCAATCAGCAGCGCGGTTGGCAGCGATTTGCGGATGGCAACCACCTTGGGCGTCTGCTCGCCAAGGACAACATGCAGGTAGGTGACAATGGCATAGGCAATGCCGATGGAAGTCCAGCGGATGACCGTCTCATTCACAATGCCCATTTTGAACAGCATGGGCTGCACTACGACGGCTACAAACGGCTCGCCGAAAATCCCCAGCGCGATGCTGGTCAGGGTGATGCCCAACTGCCCGGCGGAGAGGTAGGCGTCCAGATTGCGCGTCACGGTCTGGGCGAACTTGGCGCCACGCGTGCCGTCATCAATGGCGGCCTGGAGCTGGCTGTCCCTAACCTTGACGATGGCGAACTCAGCCGCCACAAAGAAGGCGTTTAGCAGAACAATCGCCAGCACGATGACAGCCTGCCAGAAGACTTCACTAGCAGTGAAGCTCCACTCGCGTACGAGTTCAGCAGAGGCATTGGCGAGCAAAGGAGTCATGAGGCGGCGCGGTCAGGCGTTCACAGCTTCTCGTAATTTCCATCGCAACGCTTTTCGAGGATGGTGAAGCCGGCGGCCTTAGCGTCGGAAACGGAGAGGGGTTTGGTGATCTTCGGCGTATTAAAGCCGGAAATGAGTTTTTTGACCGGCTGCCTACACAACGGGCAGACCTCAAGCGCGGGTCTGCTGAGCGGGCGGCGCAGGTCAAAGCCTCTACGGCAAGCAGTGCATCCCTTTTCAGGGTCGTCAGCGATGTAGGAGTAGGTAGGCATCAGAGAGAACGCTCCGCCTCTCCAAGCAGCCAGAGATGGCCCCTGGCTGCAATTTCGGGCGGAATACTACCAACTGGACTTCGTCACGCCGGGGATCATTCCCTGGGAAGCGAGTTCACGGAAGGTCATACGGGACATCTGGAAGCGACGAATGAACGCGCGACGACGGCCGGAAACGCGGCAGCGGTTGATGAGACGTGTCGGACTTGCATCACGAGGAAGCATGGAGAGGCCGACGAAGTCGCCTTTCTCCTTGAGTTCAGCACGGAGTTTAGCGTACTTTTCGACGGTTTTACGTTTGCGCTTGTCGCGCTCGAGCCAGCATGTTTTTGCCATAGGGGCGCGGAGTCTGCCCCAAAGCGCTCCTTTCGCAAGAAAAAATTTCTACTGGCGAACGCTCAATTTCACGCTAAA
Source organism: uncultured Verrucomicrobiota bacterium (assembly GCA_903848465.1). Taxonomy (GTDB): domain Bacteria; phylum Verrucomicrobiota; class Verrucomicrobiia; order Verrucomicrobiales; family Verrucomicrobiaceae; genus Prosthecobacter. The sequence continues at coordinate 11,166 of CAINGK010000154.1, read as the reverse complement.
TCCCCAATTACTATGGTCATCTTTACTGGAATGTGTCTCGCAGCCGCACTGCTTTTCTGCGGTGTCATCGTTTTCACCTATTTGGTGAAGGGTTCATAAGGGCTGCTTTATCAGGCTACTGATATAGAAAAGTCGTCAGGGGACTGGTGGCTGACGCCTCCGCAGCACCCTCGCTCAGGCCGATTTCATAGGCGCTGCGTCCGGCCTCCACGGCCATTTTGAAGGCTTGCGCCATCCTGACGGGGTCCGCGGCCACGGCAATGGCGGTGTTCACCAGAACGGCGTCCGCACCTATTTCAAAGGCCTCGGCGGCATGGCTGGGAGCTCCAATCCCGGCATCCACCACAACCGGGACGGTGGCCTGGGTGATGATGATTTCGATCTGGCGGCGCGTCGTGATGCCCTGATGCGAGCCGATGGGTGAGCCGAGCGGCATCACCGTGGCGGTGCCCACATCCTGCAAACGGCGGGCCAAAACGGGGTCAGCATTGATGTAGGGGAGGACAATAAACCCCTCCTTCACGAGAATTTCGGCTGCCTTGAGCGTCTCGATCGGGTCGGGCAGCAGGTAGCGCGGGTCGGGATGGATCTCCAGTTTCACCCAGTTGGGCAGTCCCGCCGCCACGGCCAACCTGGCTAGGCGTACGGCCTCTTCGGCATTCATCGCGCCACTGGTGTTCGGCAGCAGTAGGACGTGTTTTGGGATGAAATCGAGGATGTTGGCAAAAGGATCGCCCTTGCCAGTCAAATCGGCGCGCCGCAGCGCGACGGTCACGATTTCTGTCTCCGAGGCCAGAATGGCATCCCGCATCAGCTCACCGCTGGCGAATTTGCCCGTCCCCAGCATGAGGCGGGAGTTGAACTGACGATTGGCGATGGTGAGGGGCTGATTTGGCATGCTTTAATGGGTAAAACGGTCGTCGATCTTTTCAGCAATATCATGCGGATCACGACGGTGATCTTGCACGGCACGCACCAACACCTCTGAGTCCGCCAATATCTCATAGTAAACGACAAAGTGCTGAAACCTGCCACGTGAAATCACCTGACGGTAAATCCCTCTGCTGTTGGGGTGGATGCCAGCTAGCGTCGCTAGCCGTCCCAAACAGTTGATGAGGAACTCCTCGACCTCTGTGCCCAGCCCAGGCTCCTGCTGATCGTAAAAATCAGCGGCCTCCGCAATGTCCGCTTCAGCCGCAAGATCAACCGTGACTCTCATAGCATAGCGGCTCTGCGCGCTCGAAGACGGCCTGCGACTTCCTCCAGAGGAATGGCGCGGCTTTCACCCTTCTCTAGAGCGGCTTTGCGTTTTTCAAGCAGCTCCCAAGGCCATGCGATGCCATCCCATTGACCGTTTTCACTTTCAATACGGAGAACCTCGTCCAACAGCAGCCGGTCCTGTTGGGAAAGCTCGTCGATTCGGCCTTTGATCTCGGCGACCGGGGCTGGAAGCGTGGCTGTCATGTGATCAAGAATAGTTTCTTAATCGTGGAAATCAACTCAGCATCACCCGCTGCAGCAGTTCGCTCGTTGGCGGCTGTATGCCGATGTAGAAGTCGCCAAATTCGCCATATTGGGTGGTGACTTCATCGAAGCGCATTTCATAGACGATGCTTTTGATCTGGAACATGTCGTGGGCAAAGAGCGTCACGCCCCATTCGTGGCTGTCGAGTCCCGTGGAGCCGGAGATGAGCTGGCGCACCTTGCCGGCGTATTTGCGGCCCGTTTTGGCGTGGCCGCCCATGAGCTCGCGGCGCTTGGCGAAATCGTTGGCATACCAGTTCGCACCCACGCTGCGGCGCTTGCTCATCGGGTAGAAACAGAAGACCTGCCAGTCGGGCATGTTTGGGTAGAGGCGGTCGTTGAAGTACTTGGTCATGTGGCCTTTCCATTCTGCCACACGTTTGTCGAAGGCCTCCGTGCCGGGCGTCAGATTTTCCGCCTTCTCGATCTGCGCCTTGAACTCCTCTTCGGACTGCGAGTATTCGGTCCATTCCGTCATGGAGAGATAGCTGTAGGCAGGCGTCAGCACATCGGGGCCAAGCGCGAGGCTGATCTGCTTTTCAAAGCGCTGTGAGTCGTGCAGATCCGGCGTGATCAGCATGAATCCCAGTTCGGATTTTGGCGACACCATCGCAAAGGCGAGCAACTGCGTGCCGGGGTGCTTGCGGATGGCTTCAATGGTGCGCGTGAAATTCTCGCGGCGCTCCTGGCGCTCTTCCGGTGTCAGCGCCGCCCAGTAGCCGTGATCGATGGTGAAAAACAGGTGCTGCACGACCCAGCCCTCCTCGGAAATCAGTGGTTTGGATTCAGCGGGGCCGGTGGACGTGGGGAAAGAGGTCGGAATGAGCATGGGGTTGATGAGAGGTTGTCAGTGACATACGCCGGAAATGAGTCGGCTCAACGGACGATGATTGGCTTTTGCTGTGCCTAATTCGCGCACTTGCGTGTGGTCAGCGTGATACGGTCTGCGGCACGGAGGTGGTGCTCAGCCAGGAAAAGACGGTGTTGTCCTTTGAGCCGTTGGTCTTGTTTTGGGAGGCGGTCTTGCTGCCGCCACGGGCACCGGCGCAGGAACTCAGAACGCAGACTGTGGCAAGGATGAGAGTGGCGTTTTTCATGGCAGTGGCTAACTTGGCACGACATGCACAAATCGTCGATCCTGTTTCTGTTCCTTTTCGCCCTGCGCCTCGGCTCTGCGCAGGAGGCGTTTGAGCGGCTGACCTTTCATGCGGCACCCAAGCCGCCGGCGGCAGAGGCGAAAACGAGCGACTGGTCGCGTGTGCTCGGCCCTACGGATGATGCGCACTCGCCGGAAACGCATCTGCTCAAGACCTGGGCGCAGAACGAACCCAAGTCGGTGTGGGAGGTCCAGATGGGGGAGGCGTATAACTCTCCGGCTATCAGTGGCGACTTCTGTGTGATCTTCCATGCGCTCGAAGGCAAGGAAACCCTTGAGTGTCTGCATCGCGAAACCGGGAAACGCTTCTGGTCACAGGATTACCCGATCACTTACCAGGATCGCTATGGCTTCGGCAATGGCCCGCGAGGCAGTCCGGTGATCGCGGATGGTGTCGTCGTGACGTTTGGCGTGACGGCGGAGTTGCACGCTTTTGATTTGAAAACAGGCAAGGTGCTGTGGCAGCATGATCTGCGCAAAGAGTACCATGTGCCGCAGGATTTCTTTGGTGCGGGCGGTACGCCGCTGATTCTGGATGGGCGCGTGATCCTGAATGTCGGCGGCAAAAAAGCCCCCATTGAGGACAATGAAGGATTGCGCGACCGCAAAGAGCGGCTCGCGGAAGCTGGCGTGAGCGTGGCGGCCTTTGATTTGCAGAGTGGCAAGGTCATTTGGACCATCGAGGACGCGTGGGGAGCGAGCTATGCGTCACCCATTCCCGCCAAGCTGCATGGGCAGACGAAGGTGCTGATTTATGCGGGTGGGGAGAGTGATCCGGCCACAGGCGGCCTGATGTGCCTTGATCCGAAGAGTGGGAAACTGCATTCCAAATTTCCGTGGCGGAGTGACGACTACATCCAGGCGATCGGTAGTTCGCCCGTCGTCATTCCGGAGAAAAACCGCGCCTTCATCACCACGGCCTACCCAAAGGGCCGCCCGCTCGGTGGGGTGATGGTTGAGTATGATGCGGAGTTCCAGGTGAAGGAAGTCTGGCAGTCGAAGAAGCTCGGCGTTCACTGGATGAATCCAGTGTATCACGACGGCCACCTTTATGCCATCGACGGCGAGACCGAGCCCAAGTCGCGCCTTGTCTGCGTGAACGCCGAAACGGGCGCGGAAGTGTGGGAACAGCGCATTGAGTGGGAGGATGCTGGCTTCAGCAAGCAAACCGGACGGGCGAACCCCACCCGGCTCAGCATCCTGCGCGCCAGCCTTTTGTATGCTGACGGTGCATTCCTTTGCCTCGGCGAAACTGGTTCACTGCATTGGCTGGATCTGAGTCCGGCAGGTGCCAAAGTGATGGCTCAAACTCAATTGTTCTATGCGCTTAATACCTGGAGCTTGCCGGCACTCAGCCACGGCTTGCTCTATGTGCGCCAGCAAGCGCAGGACCTGCTGCGGAAGTCCGGGCCACGGGTGATTTGCCTGGATTTGAGAGGGGAGTAATCCTGGGCCAGGGTAGGGGTGTGATTTCGTGCTTGGCGAAAAGCAGGCGGTTTGATAGCCTCGCTGTACATTTCGAAATATGAACACCACGCTTATCATTCGCATCTGTCTTGCCACGCTAGCGCTGTTGGTCATTGCATTGATCTGGACCTTCTTCAAAGAGGCCGGGGATGGCACGAAGCTCGTGATGGTGATCGTCCTGGGGCTGACCGGGGGGCTGCTGGCGGTAAAATTTGTCATCCCCATGCTGGGAGACGCCATGAGTGAAGCGGTGTTCTCCTCCGGCGAAAAGGTGGAGCAGGATGAAATGACCAAGGCAGCGGCCAAAATCGCCCAGGGTGATTACCAAGGTGCGATTGAGCACTATGAAAAAATGCTCCAGGACAAGCCGGATGATCCATTCCCGGTGGCTGAAATTGCCAAGATACATGGCGAACGCTTGCGCAATCCACAGGCAGCTTTGAAAGCGCTGGAAGAACACCTACAGAGCAGGGACTGGCCGGTGGATGATGCGGCTTTCCTCATGTTTCGCATTGCCGATGTGCATCTGATCCAGCGGCATGATTATGAAACGGCGCGCGACATGCTGGAGCAGATCATTGGCAACTTCCCGAACACGCGTCACAGCGCCAACGCACACCATCGGATGACTGAAATTGAACAAATGCAGTACAAGTTGCTGATGGATCAGCGTGCGAAAGCGGCAGCTTCCGGCGCGGCGAAGGCGTGATCGTTTCAAAACAGTGGCGGATGCTCGCAAAACTCCAGCTTTGGAACCGAGCCAACCCGCTGATGGCACTGGCGCTCGTGGCTGTCTGCGGCATCATCGCCGCTGACTTGGGATGGCTGCAAGCGCATGCCATCTGGGTGCTCACCGCCGCCGCAGTATTTCTGAGCGCGGCGCTTTTCAGCGGGCGCTCATGGCCGCTGGTCCCTGGGTGTCTGATGGTGTTTGCCTTCATTCACTCAACGCGCACCGATGAAACGTTCCGCCATCCGCTGCGCCTAGCCTTGCTGGATCAGGGTAGGCCTGTGCCAGCGACGATTCGTGGCAGCTTGCTGCCGGAGTTCGACTCCAATGCGGATGGCCGCACCCATGCACTCTGCACCGCGCGGCAGATCGAAATCCCGGCAGCGGGATTTGTGATGGAACAAGCAACCACGCTGCTGGTGCGGCTGCCCAAAGGCGTGCTCTTCCCAGGTGCGGGAGTGTTTGAACTCCAAGGCAACATCTACCTGCCGCGTACAGCTTCGAATCCAGGCACTTTCGATGCCCAGGAGTATTCATTGCGCATGGGACGTGTGGCCCGTTTGGACATCGTCCACATGCGGCGTATCGGTGCCAGTGGTGAAGCGCTGTGGTGCAGCTTTCTGGAGGCGGCGGAAGATTGTAGGCAGTGGATCAGTCGGCAGCTCGCGGAAGATCTCGAAGACGACCCGCAAACCCTCGCCGTGATTCGTGCCATGGCGCTGGGTGTGGCGGCCGAGGCGGATGACGAGATCGAGGATGCGTTTCGCAACAGCGGTACGCTGCATGTCTTTGCTGTGAGTGGTCTGCATGTGGCGCTACTGGGAGCCATCGTGATGGTGCTGCTGCAGCAGATCAGGGTGCGGCGCAGCTTCTCGTTGTGGGTGGTGATCTTTGTCGTCTTTGCGTATGCGTTCGTCACTGGCTGGCGGCCGTCGGCGGCACGGGCGGCTTTCATGGTGGCGATCTACCTGAGTGCTGTGCTGTTGGACCGTGAATCATCCTTGCAGAACAGCTTGGGTGCCGCAGCTCTGCTGCTTTTAGCCACCGACTCCCATCAGCTTTTCATGCCGGGGTTTCAATTGTCATTCGGCGTGCTGTGGCTCAGCGCTGTCGGTTCCGCGCCGCTGCTGGAAAAACTGCTGCCGTTTACCCGGATCGATTCTTTTTTGCCACCCCAACTCGCCAACTGGCGGCAACGTACGTGGAGCAGATGCCGTCTGTGGCTTGCGACCACATTGAGCGTGTCGTTTGCTGCATGGATCGGCAGCTTGCCGTTTATCCTGGGTCATTTTCAATCGATTACTCCAGTGGCGGTGATCGCCAACTGCGTGCTCGTTCCGCTCTCGTCCCTGTGCCTGGGGGCCACCTGCCTGAGCCTCTGTGCGGCGGGGCTGCATCTGACCGGTGCGCAGATCATCTGCAACAATGCCAATTGGGCGCTGGCGAAGGCGATGATTGTTAGCGCAGCATGGTTCGCAGGTCTGCCGGGCGCGAATTTTCATTTTCAGCCACGCGCTTCTTTCAGCCATGCGCCCGCCGTCTGGCACATGCTGGAAATGCCTTATGGCGGCGCGGCGAACCATCTGCGCAGCGGCAGGGCGCACTGGCTGTTTGACACCGGCAGTGAAGCCAGCTTTCGCCGTGTGCTGCGCCCTTATCTTTATTCCAGCGGCGTCAATGCCATCAAGGGGGTGTTTCTGAGCCATAACGACGCCGACCACATTGGTGCCCTCCCGCAAGTCCTCGCCACGTTTGACGCGCCCCAGCTCTTTTGCAGCACGCAGGAGCCGGGGAGACGTGATCGCTCGAACTCCACGCTGCAACAGTTGCTCGATGGGCCGCAGCCACCGACGCTGCACAAATTGCACGTAGATGAGCGGGTCACATTATCAGACTCTCCAGGCTTCAAAATCGAGGCACAGGTGCTGCACCCGACACTGCAAATGCAAAGCGACCGTGGCGATGACCGTGCGATGGTGCTGATGCTGCACCTTGGTCCCTGGCGCGTTTTGTGGCAGAGTGACGCAGGCTGGAAGACGGAGAAAACGCTCTGCGCCAGCGCCACAGATCTGCACTGCGATGTGCTGATCCGCAGCCAGCATGAGGGGGATCTTGCCACCAGCGCCGAATTCCTGCTCAAGGCCCGCCCACAGGTCATTCTCTGCGGGAGCGATGCACGCACCACCGAGACCGCGCTGCCTGCTTCACTCGTTCAACTGGCCAAGGAACAGAACATTCCGCTGATCGACGCCTGGAGCGTCGGCAGCATTGACCTGCAGTTTCAACAGAAGGAGATTCAAATTACGACTCAACGCAGCGAGAAACATTGGGTGCTGAAGCCGCGACAGTAATCCAGAAACTAAGGATTCGAGTCGGGTCTGGCTCCGAGCTTGGCAATGATGTCGCCCATTTTGTTGTTCCGAATGACTTCGAGTTTCACTTCATTGCCGGGCGGCTGAGTGCGGATGATCTGGAGCAGGTCTGCGGGGGAGCGGAAGGCCATGCCCTGAAACTTGGTGACGATGTCCCCCTGGCGCAGCCCCGCCTCAGCCGCAGGCGAAAGGTTGCCGATGTCCGTCACCAGCGCGCCTCGGCGTGAGGTGCCCCAGACGGGATCAATCTCGACGGGTTCGCTGCTGACTTCGAGGCCGAGGTAGCCCTTGCCGGTGGCAATGTTGACGCCGGTTGTTTCCTTCGCGCTCTCCTTGAACTTGGCCTGAATATTTTCCACCATCATTTTGGCTTCGTTGGAGGGGACGGCCAGCCCGACTCCTTGCCAACTGGTGCTGCTTTTGTCGCCACGATAAAGAGCCACGTTGATACCGATGATCTCGCCGCGAATGTTCACCAGCGGCCCCCCGGAGTTGCCGGGATTGATCACCGTATCCGTCTGGAGGAAATCAAACTGACTGTCGCTGAGATGGCGGTCACGCGCGCTGATGATGCCCTGAGTCACGGTGCCACTGAGTCCGAAGGGATTGCCCACCGCGAGCACGATCTGGCCCACGCGGACATCATCGGAGTTGGCAAACCGCAGCGCAGGGAAGTCGATGCGCGGGCTGTCGATTTTCAGCAGGGCGATATCGCGCTCCTTGTTGGCCCCGAGAATCAGCGTTGTATAATTTCTGTTATCGTTGGTGGTGATCTGGATGGCTTCCCGAAACCCCTCGATCACATGATAGTTCGTGACCACATGCCCCTCTTTGCTAATGATCACCCCGGAGCCGAGACTGGGCACGGTCTGGGCGAGTTGGTCGAGTGGAACTTGCTTGGAAGGGGAACTCATCGGCCTAGGGCGCCCGGTCTTGTTGGTGATACTGACTACCGAGGGCAGCACGGCCGCAGAAATCTTGGCAAATTCGTCATTAAGCCGGCTCAATAAGGGCAGTTCATCTGCCGCGATTTTCGGTTTTGCGGAGGCGTGAGCGCTGTAGGGCCGGGTTTTTCACTCTTCAGCAGATTGAGCACGCCATAGCCTTCCCGCCCGTGACGCCACCACGCGAAGAGCAGCGCGGCCAGGACGAAGACGGACAGGGCAAACAGCAGACGGCGGAGGTTTTCCATGCGGTACCAATGCGCCAGCGGCTGCCAACTTCAATGTTCAAAGTTGCAGGTATAGCCACCACGCCAACTGGCGGCTGCCTCCGTCATGCCGCCTGCTTCGGACAGAGAATGACGAGCTTTTGACGTGAGATCGGCGGGGGCTCAGCAGGCTCATTGAGTGCGCGATTCAGCGCACTTTTGATCTCATGTAGCTCGAAGGGTTTGGTGACATAATCGTAAACGCCGTGCCGCACGGCTGTCACGATGTCGCGGGTCTCCGAACAGGCGGAAACCATGACAAAACGCGTCATGGGGGAGGCTTCGCGTGCTTGACGAATCATTTCTAGGCCATCCGTTTCCCCCAGGCGGCGGTCCACCAGAGCCACGTCAGGAGCCATCTCACGGATCGCATCCAGTCCGGCCCGACCATTGTCGAAAGCCATCACCTCATGCCCTTCTGCCCGGCAGAGAGTGGACAAAAGCTTCGATACCGGTGGATGATCTTCAATAACAATGATATTTGCCATATTTAATGTAAATATAGCATACCGTCCTGGATCAGCAAGAAGCATGTAAGAAAGTTGTAATGCTGAGCTGCACTTAGCGGCTTCCCGTTTGCGTCGTGGCAGCAATCCGGCATTCTAAGCGCCCGCCATGTCTTCCCAATTGCTCCGTTACTGCCCTGACCTCTACAACTACCAGCGTCGTGAAACACGCCCGGTCATGGTTGGCAACGTCCAGATCGGTGGCGGTGCGCCCGTCGTGGTGCAGAGCATGCTCACCAGTGACACACGCGATGCGGACGCCTGTGTGAAAGAAGCCCTGGGACTCGCTGAAGCTGGCTGCCAGATCGTTCGAGTCACTGCACAGACCCGCGTCATCGCCGAAAACCTGCAGCACATCCGTGATGGCATCCGCAAAGCTGGCTGTGATGTCCCTTTGGTGGCCGACATCCACTTCAAACCCGATGCGGCGATGGAAGCGGTGAAATGGGTGGAAAAAGTCCGGGTGAACCCCGGCAACTACGCCGACAAGAAGAAGTTTGCGGTCAAAGAATACACCGATGACGAGTACGCCGCTGAAGTGGCCTACATGGAGGAGCAGTTCGTGCCGCTGGTGAAGGACTGCATCCGCCTGGGCCGCGCCATGCGCATTGGCACCAATCACGGCTCCTTGAGCGACCGCATCATGAACCGCCATGGCGACACACCGCTTGGCATGGTCGAGAGCGCGCTGGAATTCGCCCGGATCGCAAGGGCGCAGGGCTACCACAATTTCCTCTTCTCGATGAAGGCCAGCAATCCGAAGGTCATGATCGAGGCCTATCGCCTGCTCGTCGCGCATCTCAATCAACTCGGCTCCGACTGGAACTATCCGATCCATCTCGGCGTCACCGAGGCTGGAGATGGCGAAGATGGTCGCATCAAGAGTGCGATCGGCATCGGCTCCCTGCTGGCGGACGGCATTGGCGATACAGTCCGTGTCTCATTGACCGAAGACGCCATCTTTGAGATCCCCGTGGCGCAGCAGCTCGTAAAGCCCTACAACGAAGGACTCCCCGCGCAGTTCGAGCACATTCACAACGCGCCACAAGTCAGCTACGATCCCTTCGACTACGTGCGCCGCGAGTCACAGGTGCTCACGATCAACGGCGTCAAGGCCGGCGGACATGAAACCGTGCCCGTCTTTACCACGCGCAAGAAGTGGGACGCTGTCGCTCATAAGATCGACAAACTGGGCGACTACAAACCTGAGATCGTCATTGAAGACAGCGGCGTCATCGAGATCGACCCACGCGACGATGCTGCCATCGCCAGCCTGTATGACAGTGCCGATGCAAAGCTCGTGACCATCAAGGATGGGCTCAAGCTGCCTGTCATTGCCGCGTATCGCCTGCTCGCCGCTAAATTGCAGCCACGTCATGTGATCCTGCTCAAAGACACGTTACAGGCCGCTGGCAGCGAAGACTTCACTGAGAACCTGCTCGTTGCCGCCACGAACATCGGCTCGCTGTTATGCGATGGCATTGGTGACGCCGTGATCGTGAATGGTGAAGACGCCCCTGGTCAGGCCCTGCGCATCAGCTACAACATCCTGCAAGCCGCCGGAGTGCGCATTTTCAAGACCGACTACGTCGCCTGCCCGAGCTGTGGCCGCACGCTCTTCAACCTGCAGACCACCACGCAGAAAATCCGCGCTGCCACAGGCCATCTTAAAGGCGTGCGCATCGCCGTCATGGGCTGCATCGTCAATGGCCCCGGCGAAATGGCCGATGCCGACTTCGGCTACGTGGGCGGCGCGCCTGAGAAGATCAATTTGTACGTCGGCAAGACTGCGGTGAAGTTCAACATTCCTGAGGGAGAGGCTGTCGAGCGGCTCATCGACCTCATCAAGGAGCATGGACGTTGGTTTGAGGCACCTGCTCCTGTGGCTGCGTGATAGAATGGGGGGGGCTAAGCAGCGACTCCGGCAAACAGGTCCGCCACATTCACGCGCACTGCGCTGAGAGCGGAGGACTCCAGGATTTCCCCTTCGGCAACGCGCTGCTGGCTTTGATAACGTCCGTTGGCTGGAGCACGGAACACCTCGATGCAACGTTCCGTTGCATTAGACTTGTTACCGGATAATTAAGATAAGTTAATTGAGTTGGGTGGCGTACATGGTGAATGCTGCAATTCACCCGGATTATCAAGGACGCCCGCACCCTCAAAGCCCTCATTGGCATGGGACGAGGTGAGTTCGACCA
>CAINGK010000153.1 GCA_903848465.1 uncultured Verrucomicrobiota bacterium | reverse complement strand
TTCCGTTGCTTCTGTGTTTTATAAAAGATCGTTTCTGATTCCAGTCAATTCGAGCCGCTTGTAGCCTCTCAAACCTTCTTTTCTCAGCCCGCGTTTTTCGCTGCGGGTTAGTAGATTAGAACAGCTCTGAGTTCGTGCAACTCCATTTTGCTCTTTTTTTCAATTTTTCCTGATCTTCATTTTATCAGCACCTTCTTTCGTTCCCAAATCTGCCTCAATTCTTGTCGTTTTCCCTTCGCAGCAGCACTTCCGTAAAGGTGCAGTCTTGAGCATCGTCAGTGCGCTTTAGTCCTGTGCAGTCACGTTGATTTCCCTGGATAAACGCTGCCCACACAGCGCGAATGTCTCGTGTCACGCTCGTTAAAAGTGACGCTTTCGAAGCAAATTCATCGCTCGCTCTGACTTCATCCCCCCTCTGTGGTTGAGCTGCGGCGCTGGCTTCCCCTTTATCTCACCCACCAGGACCCCATAAAATGAACGCCACGGCGGGTTTGCGGGCAGATTTCCAAAGCTAGAACCGCCTTGGGGGCAGACGAAGGGACTGAGGCGGATCGCGACTCGGGCAAAAAAATGGTGTCTTTCGTGCTACACTTGCTATTTCGTTGGCTGCTACTCATTCCATGAACACCCCTCTTACCTTCACCACTGGCTCCGGCGCTCCCGGCAAGTTTTATTCCCTTCCTGCTCTGGAGGCGTCCGGCGTCGGCAAAGTCTCCCGTCTGCCGGTTTCAATTCGCATCGTTCTGGAGTCGCTGCTGCGCAATCTGGATGGCAAGAAGGTCACTGAGGCCGATGTCAAAAACCTCGCGAACTGGAACGCGAAGGCCCCCGGTGAGTATGAGATCCCTTTCACCGTCGCACGTATCGTGCTACAGGACTTCACCGGTGTGCCGCTGCTTGTTGATCTGGCTGCCATGCGTTCAAAGGTCAAGGAGCTCGGCAAGAACCCGAAGATGGTAGAACCCCTCGTTCCCGTCGATCTCGTCGTCGATCACAGCGTGCAAGTGGATTTCGCTGGAACACAGGAAGCGCTGAATCAGAACCTCGCGCTGGAGTTTGAGCGCAACAAGGAGCGCTACCAGTTCCTCAAGTGGGGCGAGCAAGCCTTCGAAACCTTCAAGGTGGTGCCTCCTGGTATCGGCATCGTGCATCAGGTGAACCTCGAATATCTCGCCAAAGGCGTGCTCGAAAAAGACGGCGTGTATTATCCCGATTCTCTCGTCGGCACAGATTCGCACACGACCATGATCAACGGCCTCGGCGTCGTGGGCTGGGGTGTAGGTGGCATTGAAGCCGAAGCAGGCATGCTCGGCCAGCCAGTGACCTTCCTCGTGCCGGAAGTCGTCGGCGTTTACCTCACCGGAGCGCTCAAAGAAGGCGTCACCGCCACCGACCTCGTGCTCGAAGTCACCCAGAAGCTGCGCAAGCTGGGTGTCGTTGGCAAGTTCGTCGAATTCTACGGCCCGGGCGCTGTCAGCCTGCCCGTCACTGACCGTGCCACGATCGCCAACATGGCTCCTGAGTATGGTGCCACGATGGGCTTCTTCGGCGTGGATGAAGAGACCATCGCCTACCTGCGCGGCACTGGCCGCAGCGAAGAGCTTTGCACCACGGTCACCAATTACTACAAAGCCCAAGGCATGTGGGGCATCCCGACTGAAAAAGGCGCAATCGAATTCACCACCGAGATGGAGATGGACCTCAGCACCGTCGTCCCCTGCGTCTCCGGTCCAAAACGCCCGCAGGACCGCATCGAAGTCCCTGCTTTAAAATCCAAGTTCAACGAACTCCTCGCAGCCGATGTGAAAGCCGGTGGCTTTGGCAAAACTTCGACCTCCCAAGTTGTCGAACACCTCGGCGCATCCAAGGCGGACGGCATCGATGTCACAGGAGCAGCAGCAGGTGTGGATGTGGTTTCAGACAAGACTTCCTATGAAGTCACCGTCGATTCCAAAGGCGGCATTAAAGACTCCATCACCGACGGCAGCGTGCTCATCGCCGCCATCACCAGTTGCACGAATACCAGCAACCCCAGCGTCATGCTCGCCGCAGGCCTCCTCGCGAAGAAGGCGAACGCCAAGGGCCTCACCGTGAAGCCTTCCGTCAAAACCAGCCTCGGCCCAGGCAGCCGTGTGGTGACTGATTACCTCACCAAAACCGGCCTTCAGGTCGAGCTCGACAAGCTCGGCTTCCAGACCGTCGGCTACGGCTGCACCACCTGCATTGGCAACTCCGGTCCGCTTGATGCAGGAATCGAAGACGTCGTCAAAGGCGAGGACGTCGTGGCCGCTTCCGTGCTCTCCGGCAACCGCAATTTCGAGGCCCGCGTGCATCAGAGCATCAAGGCTAACTTCCTCATGAGCCCGCCGCTCGTGGTCGCCTACGCCATCGCTGGCACGGTCGATATTGATCTGAGCAAAGACGAACTCGTCGCTGGTAGCGGCGTCTATCTGAAGGACATCTGGCCTACGCTCAAAGAAGTGCGCGATGCCATGGCGTCCGCGCTTTCCCCGGATGTCTTCCGCAGGCTCTACACCGATTTCGCTTCGCAGAATCCGAAGTGGAACGAAATCCAGGGCGGCATCGGCGAAGTCTTCGAGTGGGACGGCAAGTCCACCTACATTCAGCATCCGCCGTTCTTCGCTGACTTCAGCATGACCCCCGGAGACATCACCGAGATCAAAGGCGCACGTCCGCTCGGCATCTTTGGCGACAGCGTCACGACCGACCACATCAGCCCTGCCGGAGCCATCAAGAAAGCCAGCCCCGCTGGTCGCTTCCTCCTCGAACACGGCGTCACCCAGGCCGATTTCAACAGCTTCGGCAGCCGCCGTGGCAATGACCTCGTCATGACCCGTGGCACCTTCGCCAACGTGCGCATCAAGAACCTCATGCTAGGTGGCAAGGAAGGCGGCGACACGCTCCTCCAGCCTGCTGGCACCGAGATGAGCATCTTCGACGCTGCTGAGGCCTACAAGGCCGCTGGCACGCCAAGCATCATCCTCGGCGGTGAAGACTACGGCATGGGCTCCAGCCGCGACTGGGCCGCCAAAGGCACCCGTCTGCTCGGCGTCAAAGCCGTCATCACCAAGTCCTTCGAGCGCATTCACCGCAGCAACCTCGTCGGCATGGGCGTCCTGCCCTGCAACTTCAAGAACAAGGCCGACTACGACAAGGTCAAGGACCTCAGCGATGCCACCTTTGACCTCCTGGGCCTGAGCAACGACTTCAAGCCCATGAGTGAAGCCACCCTCCGCGTCCACCAGGCCGATGGCAGCAGCTTCGACATCCCTGTCGTTGTCCGCATCGACACCCCCGTCGAAATCGACTACTACCGCGCCGGCGGCATCCTGCCGTATGTGCTCGCGCAGATCCTGCGGGCGAATGGCTAAGCCGTAAAACAAGCGTCTCGCACGTTAATCCAGACCAACTCCAACGCCCCAAGCGGCCCTCGGCAAACCTCTTGCCAAACTCGCCCTTGGGGCGTTACTCTTTCCAGCAACGCCATCAACCGTTCCACGCGGCTCCGCCATGATCCACAAGCTGTCCATCCGAAACTTCAAATCCATCCGCGAACTCGATCTCGACTGCCGCCGGGTGAACGTCTTCATCGGTGAGCCGAACGCAGGGAAGACGAATATTTTGGAGGCGCTTGGGCTATGGTGTCCGGGCGTGCATGCTGAACTTCGGAAAGTCTGTCGAGCGGAGTATGTTTCCGAGCTTTTCTTTGATCAGAATACCGAGGAACCCATTGACGTAGATTTGGGAAAAGTAGGACTCCAACTCATCAAGTGTGATGGCGGCGCGACGCTATCTTTTCCAGAGCCGTTTCCAGTGCCAGAGGACGAGGATTGTGTCGAACATGTTCCACTGAGCGATGACTTGACCAGCAACCTTCAACGACGGCGCTACCGGGTTGATGGGCCCACCGTCAAATACTTCATCTACAACGCCAACGCACCTTTCGATGAGGTGTCCAGCGGCGGCCTGGCTCCTCCTTTTGGCTCCAACCTCGCTTCGCTACTCGCCAACGATAAAACGGCCCGGCAGATCGCCGCAGACTACTTTTTCGACTCCCGCTATCGTCTGACCGTCGATGTGGGCAAACGACATCTCTCGATGTCTCGTCAGGAGGACTCGGCTGTCGTTTCCTTTCCTTATTCGGCCACGTCCGAAACCCTGCGACGAATGATCTTTTACCGCCTGGCCTTGGAAACGAGCCGCAAGTGCATTCTGGCCTTCGACGAACCCGAGGCGAACTCGTATCCGCCCTACACCAAGATTCTCGCTGAGAGCATCGCGAAGGACGAACAGGAGAATCAGTTCTTCCTGACGACCCACAGTCCCTACATGCTCACCTCGATCTTGGAAAAAACCCCAGCGAAGGAGCTAAACGTCTTTGTCTGCCGTCTGGAAGGCTCTGAAACCAAAGTTTATCCGATGAATGAAGACCAACGGATGGAACTCATGGAAATGGACATGAGCGCTTTCTTTAACCTCGACCGCTTTCTACCCGATCTGCCATGATCTTCCTCGAATGCTTCAACGATGAGGCAACGGTCCGCGCACTGGGGTTTACTAAAAGCCAGTGGCTCCATGAGCTTGCCAAATCTCGTGTGGCCCATGCACTGGAAATCAGCCGAAGAGCCACTGACATCGCGCTCGTCGATCAAGACCCCGGACAATCCTGCCCAATCTTCTTGCGCGAGTTCAAGGTCGCTGATCCCAGGCCGGACCTGGGACTCTGCCTCTACCGGCATCCTGAGAGCGGCAAGCGCTTCATTGAGATTCAGCCTGATCTCGAACCGTGGCTTTACGCCCAAGCACAAGCCATCGGCATTTCTCCAGTCACGCATCACCTTCCGAAGCGACACCAAGATCTTCACAAGAACCCCAGAAAGCATCGCAGCCATTTGGAGTGCTTCGTGAAAGCCTGTTTGGCGGCGAACAGCCCCCACCTCACCAAGCTCGCGGAATGGCTCAGGCTTGCCTGATAATTTCGTCATTCTGCATTCAGATTTCATCATTATGCACGCCTCCACCGTCTTCCCCATGATTCCCGCCGCGAGCAAATCGCTGTGGTTCTTTGCCATCATCAGCCTCATCCTCGTCGGAGTTCTGGTGCTGATGGTCTGGCTGGCGTGGTCCATGCAGCATGTGCGATTCACCGTCTCCAACGACGGTCTGCAACTCCAAGGCGATCTCTATGGTCGGCTGATCCCGTTCAAGTCGCTCAAACTTGACGAGGCAGTCGTCACCGATCTCAACACCGACAAGGACCACCAGCCGAAATGGCGCACGATGGGCACAGCGCTGCCCGGCTACGCCGCTGGCTGGTTCAAACTCCGCAATGGGGAGAAAGCGCTGCTCTTTGTCACAGACAAGACGCGCGTGGCACGCATTCCGACCACCGAGGGCTACACCGTCATGGTGAGTGTGAGCGAACCTGCGGCGTTGATTGATGAGTTAAAACGGCAGCAGGCTGCCCGCTGAGTACTACCCACCGTTCACCACCAGGCCACGCAGCGCACTCGACGACATCATCGGCTGTAGCAGCGCCACACCGGCTCGCAGTTGGGCGGGCGTGGTTTTGGCGGGGTTGTTGACGATGAGCACATCCGTCGCGAGCGGGGCGAGCGGGGCCACATTGGCAAAGCTCTTCAGCAACGGTGAGGCATCGAGAATGATCCAGTCCACCTCGGTCTTCGCGCGTTCGATCCAATTGCGATAGCCATCAAGCAGTTCGTTGGTGGCGTGCGGGGGCAAATCACAACCGGGCAGCAAGAAGAGATTGCTGTGACCATAGCGCAGCGCTTCGAGGTTGTTGGCATAAGCACCGCAACCCTGCACCGCCCGTGGGAACCACTGGTGCAGCGTCGGCGAGGATGGATTGCATTCCATCATGAACACGCGGCGGTTTTGGTGGCAGAAAGCGGCAGCCAGTGCGGCTGAGACCAGCGTTTTGCCTTCGCCCGTTCCCGCACTGGTGATGAGGATCACCCCTGCCGTGCTGCTACGATTGATCGCCTGTTTTTCGAGCGTGCTGGTGAGATGGTGCAGCGCGCTGGAGGCCCCGATGGGTTCCGGCTTCAGCAGTTCCGACAGCATCGCCTCCGGCGTGGAGCCGCTCACATAGGGCAAACGAGCCAGAATGGTAGTCTCTCCGTCGGCAGGCTTGATCAGCGGCAGTTGGCGTGTTTGCGGCTGCATCGGAAGTGGTGGTGGACGCATCTGCGCTGGCTGGACGGGTGCTGCGGGTGCGGCAATGGCAAAAGGCGAGACAAGCGGCGCGGACGGAGCAGCTTGTTGCACCGGATAGCCGTAGCCATACGCGGTATGCTGCGTCAGATCCTGCATCTCTGGACCTTCAGTCTTAGGGGCGAATAGTTTCCGCACGTGATCATCAAAAATGCCCCAGCCCACCGGCAACCCGATCAGTGTCAGGCCAAAGAGCAAAACTGCGGCCACAGCGGCGATGGGCTTGCTTGGCTTCACCGGTTTCTCCGGCACCATCGCCACATCGGCCACACGCAGTAGGCCACTGTCACGAAACTGGCCTGTCAGGGCCGCTTGGCTGCGGCGCATCTCGATCTTTTCATACAGATCGCGATCCATGCGCACTTGGTCGCTGAGCAGGTTCTGCTGCACGTTTTTGCCGCTCATATCCAGCGCCACACCGCGCGCTTCATCAAGCTGACGACGGTAATCGGTAATCTGCCGCTGCTGGGACTCCACCTCAGCCTGAATCATGCCGACGTCGGAGCTAACCGAACGCTCCAGCGCACCCCGCAAAGATTCGATCTCTTTCGCCAGACCAATCATGCGCGGATGTTTGCGCCCGCAAGTGGCTTCGAGCGGCGCGCGTTCAGCGATCTTGGCATCCAACTGTTTGCGAATGAAATTCACATCGCTGTTGTCCGCGAAAATCCGAAGTTCTGTGAGGTCCCGTCCTGACTTCTGCGCAACGGCCAGATCATTGAGGTCGCTCTTGGCCCTGGTGAGCTTCAAATCGGCCTCCGTGATCGCGGCATTGAGTTGGCGAACCTTCTCACTGGAGACATCCTTGGATTCCGTGTCCCCCATGAGTCCTTCCTTTTTGCGGTAATCGGAGAGCTTTTGTTCGGACTCACGCAAACGCTTCAACAGTTCCTCCGATTTCGTTTCGAGAAAGCTGGAAGCATTGGAGCTGAGCTGGCCTTCCTCGTCTGCCACATAGCGGGTGTATTCTTCGACAAAATGGTTGGCCAAGTCGGCTGCGAGTTTCGGATCGCGATCACGCATTTGCACCCGCAGCACATGCGATTCCTTGAGCGGCTCTACCCGCACATTGTCAATCAGCAGGTTGATGAAACGCTCGCGTGGATCACCAAGCTTGCCCGGTTGATAAAGTCCCAGCAGCTTCAGCAGCTCGTCTTTGCGGCCCAACGAGTGCGCCTCACGATCCAGCAGCGCATCACGCTCTGGCGCAGGAAAATGATCGTAAAAATAGCTCAGGTAGCGCCGAGAGAGCAATTCGGCACGGTGGTTGTTGATGAGTTGCACCGCACTCAGCTCACCAGGTCCACGAGAAATCGTACCCTCAATGTTCACCAGACTGGAATCCTGAATGCGCAGCAGCAGTTGCGACTCCGCTTCATAGATCTTTGCACCCATGCCGAGGAAATAAAACGTGAAGGCACCCAGCACGAGGCCCAGCAGGGCACCCCGCAGCCAGCGTTTGCGAATGTAGCCAATGACATCCACAAGACTGATGAGCGACTGCACCTCAAAATCCTGCGGATTGATCGGCGGCAGGAAGGCACGCGGATCAAACACCGGCGACATCCCTGGATGCGCTGGCATGGTCATCGAGGGAGCCACAGGTGTCAGGCCACGCGCAGGTGGGAGAGCAAGCATCGCTCCAAAGCCGTCCTGTGGGGCGGGGTTGGAGGGCTGTATGCTGTAGGAAATGGCCATAAAGATGAATTAAGCAGCTTGGCAGAGGGCGGACTCATGTTCCTCTTGGACTTCGTTGCTGGGTTCCGCAACCGTGCTGCGGGGAAACCAGCGGCGCATGGCGCGCAGAGTGCGGAAGGCAGCAGCGCGCCAGCTTAGCGGGTTGAAGGCTTCAAGATCGAGTAGCCAGCGCACGTCGTCACACCACTGGCGTTTGTATTCGTAGTCACTGGGCAGCATGTCATACACCCGCAGGCCGCGCTGAATGCTGCAGTCGATGGCCCAGCGCATGACCAGTTTGCCCGGCGAAATCTTGGCAAGGGACCGCTCCCAGCCCGATTGGAACTGGAAAAATTCGTCGCGTTCGACAAAACCATACAAAGCCGCGATCACTTTGCCGTCGGCTTCCAGAATGGGCATCCAGGCACGCTGCGTCGGAAGCCAGCGTGCCGCCAAGCGCTGGTGAAAGCGCCAGGAGGCATCCGTGGTAAAGCTGCTGACTCCCGCTGGCCACTGCATGGCATGCAGCACGCGGAACTCCTTCATAGCTTCGGGAATTGAAACGCGGACACCCGCATGTGTGGCAATGCCTGCATGCTCCGTTGTGAACGCTCTGCGACGGCGACGCAGTACATTGCGCCATTTGGAGTTGTGGCGCGCTTCGAAGTCCTCCCAAGACGCAGGCAGATGAATGAAACGGCTGGCCTGGCGGTTCAGCACTCCGGAGTAGTGGTAGGCCTCTTGTAGGACCGCCAAGAGATGGGGCGTGTTCGGCGACTCTTCTGGCAGGTGATTGAGCCGGACGTTGTCGCATTCATGCCGCAGCAGCTTGAAAGCACCGCAAAGCTGTGGCGTCAGCTCATTCTCCTGACCGGCTGGCACAATGAGGTCCAATCGCTCGCCTTGCGCATCGCCAAAACCGGCCAGAAAACTCAAGGTCACGAGATGCTTGCGCGCTGGATCTGGCTCACTCGCGAGCATAAGCGGCGCGATGGCATGCGGCACGCCTTCAGCATCACGCAGCACGGCAATGACCAGTTGCGCCTCTCTGCGGCATTCATCCCACCACAAGCTCAACCAGTCCCAGCGCAGGAATGGCGAACGCGTGGCCATTTGATCAACCAGCGTATCCCAGAACGGCTGCAACGCATGGAATCCAGCTTCGTCCCGCACAATGTCCAGCGTGAGCAGGCCGCGACGACGTACCGTCACATTGGGGGCCGCAGCAATGCGTGGTGTCGGACTGAGCAGGGTCGTGGTCACTGTGCCCCCCCTTTCTGCAATGCGGTCGTTTGTTTGCGTTGCTGTGCGGATTCAATCAAGGCCCCCAGTTGCTGGCGAGCCCCCAGCAATGCGCCTGCATTGTCATCCCAATCACCAAAACCACGCGCAAAACTGCTGGTAAGACGACACGCATCCTCTTCGAGACCGAGCTGACGTGCCAGCATCAGGTAATCGTAGTCTTCCACCGTCTCACGCAGCCACTTCAGACGCATGGACGCGACTGGAGCATTGCGGCCCTGACGCTTTTGGGTGGCAGGATAAATATAGGAGCCGTCCCCATTGTAGGTGGCTCCATCGGGCGTTTTGAACGTACCCGCATCCTGCCAGACATCGACTCCTTCAGCGGCAAAGATCGTGTCCCAATAATCAAAGCCGGTGATGCCGTGCTTGGGAAACAACCAGCCGACGATGCGATGCGCCATAGGTGGATAGTCGAGCGCCCAGACCGGCGGAAAACTGCTGATAAGCTGCTTGGGCCTGCCATGCTGCTCTTCCCAGGCCTCCGGCATCTGCACCAGGGCTGCATAGGCCCAGACTTCCTCGCCAGCCTGACGCCGCAGGGCGATGTCATGCTTGCCGCCGGCCCACTCCATGTCCTTCCACACTTCGCTGAAATGCGGCACCCAAATGTCCACCGCGCCGTTCAGCGAACCCCACGCCGTCTTTTCAGGTGTCGGTTGTTCGGTGACGTGCAGCGGCACACGGACGCCGTGCTTTTTTTCCACCTCGTTGAAAAATTCACCCCAGCGGCGCACCGTGACATAGGCCGCCGCGTCGTTCGGTTCATCCAGGTCTCCCATGATGACGTAGCCGCGTGACTCGCAGTGAATTTTGGCCAGGAGCTTCATCCATTGCGCGACATAGCTCATCGCCGCCTCGCGGTCTTTGCCCAGGGGGTCTTGGAACGGCCACTTCGGCCAGATTGGCAGGCCAATGCTGTTGCAATGGCGGTGCAGCAGATGCTTTCTCAGCGCCCGCTCAACCTTGTCTTCATCCAGCTTGCCCGTAGCTGCGTCGGGATAGCTACCGTAAATTTGATCCACGCTGAGGCGATGCTCCGCGAGCAGATCGTAATAGGCGTTGAGCAAACCCGCGTGCTCAAGTGACGGCGCATTGTCATGATACTCCAAGCCATGCACCTGGGCGACGTGGCGCACCGTGGTCATGATCGAGGTGCGCAGCTTCGGCACGACGGGCAGGTCAAAGTCCCATACCTTGAGCGTGTAACAGGCAATGGCTTTCATGCCATCGGCAAACGTGAACCGTACTTCGCCGATATATGCGCCCGGCGCAGTCGTGTACGGCACGAAAACATCCACCCAGTACGGCTGATTGACCACCTCAGTGCCGCTGATCTCCTGCGCAGGCATGTCGAGCGGCACTAGCGCATCGGGATAATCACCCGGCGGCAGCGGTGCCCTCGGCGTGGACTTGGAAACGCGCACGTAGTGCTCACGCAGCACTTGGGGGGCTGGCAGCAAGATGTCAGAATCTTCCTTGGCGATCCCGGTGGCGCGCACCTGGATCGTTTTGAGCTGTTCGGGCGTGGCGGTGACGATGAGCTGTAGAGGTTCCCACTCACCAAGCGCTGCGTACACGGTGTGGTTGGTTGCCGTCGGCGCTGCGCCGTTGCGGGAAACGCGGGTCATGCCATCGCAAAATGCCACCTTCACCGGCTGAGCCGCTGCCGGAATGGTCAATGCCAGGAAGAGCAGCAGCGCTTTCATGACTTCACCTCCAGAAGCTGGGCGTAGGTTTCCGCATACTGCTGTGCGGCATGCGCGATGGTAAACTTCTCCAGCACACGCTGGCGCGACTGCCGGGCGATTTCTTCCCGAACTGGGGCGTCAAGTTGAAGCGTCTGCTCCCAGGCGGCGGCCAGTGCCGAAGCATCGTGCATGGGCACTACTCGACCGACTCCCTCAAGCAGGCGCGCGCAATCACCCACATTTGTGGTGACGCACGGCACCCCGCAGGACATCGCCTCCATGATGGTCATCGGGCAGGCTTCCGTGCGCGAAGAAAGCGAAAACACGCTCAGCGCCGGGTACAAACGCCACGGATCGGCACGGAACGAGTCGAAGCGCACCTGCTGGCGCTGCGGCAGTTGTGCTAGCAGCTCACGCTCCACTTCGCCCAGTTCGACTTCGACCCCACCACAGAAGACAAAGTGCGCCTCGGGCACCCGCGTCTGA
Source organism: uncultured Verrucomicrobiota bacterium (assembly GCA_903848465.1). GTDB lineage: Bacteria > Verrucomicrobiota > Verrucomicrobiia > Verrucomicrobiales > Verrucomicrobiaceae > Prosthecobacter. Next base: position 109,747 of record CAINGK010000153.1, on the reverse strand, counting down.
AGGATGGCCGCTGCGCGTAGAAAAGTCGCCAGATCCTTCATCTCATGAAAGCGCCCGACGTAGCCGATCACCGGAGCATTGGCCGGTAGTTTCAGTTCCGCCCGCGTGTCGAGTCCAGCATCTGTATCAGGCACAAAGCGTTCAGCGTTGATGCCATTGGGAATCCAGCGCATTCGTTCACGTGGATAACCGACAGCCGCGTGATCTTCGATAGCTGTCGCAGAGCAGGAAATGATGCGCTGGGGGATAAAACGCGAACTGAACGCCAGCGCGCGGCGGAAGAACGCCATCTTGTTGTCGCTATCGCCAGGATTGCGGTGGATTTCGCGGCAATGAATACTCCAGGCGATATGACGCACTCCGGCCAGCCATGCGGCCCAGCCGCCCACGAGATCGGCGTGATGCGTCCACGTTTGGACAATGTCAGGCCGCTCTGCGCGCAGCACGGCATGCAGTCGTGCCAAGGTACGTGGGTTGAGGTAGGTGGTGCTTTCGAGGTCATGAACATCCACCCCTGCCTCATGCAGCCGATTGAGTTGGTGCTTCCAGGGCTTGGCGTTGATCGCCACGACCACACTGCGAAACTGTGCTGGATCCAGCGATTCAGCCAAGTTCATGAGCATGGCCTCCGCACCGCCGCCGCCAATGCTGTACGTGAAGTGCATCACCACCGGACGCCGATCATGCGCGGGTGCTGGCATGGACCTCTCCGGCACAAAAGCACGCACAGACTGCCGGAGGGGCAGTTGCAGCGTGTCACTCGTGCCAAGCGTGATCGTCCTCATATCATCGATATCGCTTTCCGGCAGCACTGGCGCCAATCCTTCAACGTTTCAAACGCACCGGACACCGTGGCCTTGGCCTCCAGGACGGATTCGGGAGAACCGTAGCGAGGCAGTTGGTACATGGAGACGTTGTTGTTGATGCGGCCGCTGATGGGGGTGTAAAGTCTGTTCTGTAAAAGGCTTTAGCCTTGCAATGCACGCCCCATTGGGGGCTGCGGAGTGAGGCGAGCGTAGCGTGAATGCGATCTCGACATGTGGCAATTTCCGCACGCATCGACAAAACATCGCAACGGGACAGGATGGGGTGCGTGTGGGTGTGCCCGCCGATGTCCACATGACCGCTGAGCGACATTTCACATGCCATCTCCCAGGTCATTGGGCGCATGGCTTTGGGGAGATCTTCAAAGGTGGGCGTGCTCACGTCCAGCGCTGCCTCCAAACGGTCCACCTCACTCAGCAGGTCTGCATCCGGCAGTTCCTTGAGTTCGGGCAGCAGTTGCCGGAGAGACTGCTGACGCAGTTCGTACGTTCCGAGGTAAAACCGCAGTTTTTTGCCGTTGATCTTCCAGTCGAGCAGCTCTTTCTGCGACCGTCCCAGCGCAAGGTCAGCGCGCTGAAACCAAAACATCTCCACACCATCCAGGAAACCTGTGGCGACAAAGATGGTGGCGTGCAGGCCAAACTCCTGCAGAATCGGATAGGCCAGTTCGTAGTTGGAAGCATACCCATCGTCGAAAGTGATGACGACTGAGTTGTCCGGCAGGCTGGTGCCACGGCTCCGCGCTTCCACAAGTTCTGTCAGCGGGATCACATGGTACTCTTTTGCCAGCATCGAGCAGATGTTGCGGAACACATCGACTGGCAGATGCAGCGACCAATCGAGAATGTCTCGATCACTTGTGTCTTCACAAAGGCCATGAAAGGTTAAAATCGTGGCCTCGGCTGAGCGCCGAGTGCGTGCAAACGACGCCAGCCCGCTACCAACAAGGGCGGCGGCTTTGATAGAGCGCGAATAAAGAGCGAGCGGCATAATCAAAGAATAAAGGAAAGCTTAGGGCCTCAGCCGAGAGCGACTGACAGGCCTGGTAGTTATGAAAATTTGGCAATTGCGTCCAACAATCATATTTTAGGGGGCAATTTATTAACTTCAATGGAATTATCATAAATACTGTATTATTCTCACGATTTCCTTACCATTGGCCTTTGCCAGCTAAAAACGGCAAGGCCGGAGGGTTCACCTCCGGCCTTGCGGTTTTAGTCATGAAGTTCTTACTCAGCCCTCAGAGCGGCCGGATCCAGATGTTGCGAATGCGCACTGGCGGCTCGTTTTTATGGTCCTGAATGCGGATCGGTGCCTTTTCGGGGAACTCGCCGCTGTAGTCCGTGGTCTTCTTATGCTGGGTCGGCCCCATGATTTTCGTGTGGTTCTGCACACAGATGCCATTCACAAAGGTCGTGATGTAGGCCGGCTCCACCACCTTGCCGCCTTCCAGCTTGGGTGCGGTGAAGACGATGTCATAGACCTGCCACTGACCCGCCGGACGCACGGCGTTCACCAGCGGTGGCGTCTGGCCGTACACCCCGCCCGTCATGCCATCGGCATAGGTGGGGTTGTTGTCGCAATCCAGCATCTGGGACTCGTAGCGGTCCATGAAAAACACCCCGGCATTGCCCTTTTTCTGGGAATTGCCCTTCGTATTGGGATCGCTCATCCACTCCACGTGGAACTGGCAACTGGCAAACTCCTGCTTCGTCCAGCAGTCACCGCCGGAGATTTTCATCACGCCGTCTTCGATCTGCCAGGGGCAGGGAATGATCTTGCCGGTCAGCTTGCCCTTCGCGTCCTTCTCCTTCGCCTGCAAAGCCTCGGAGTTGGTGCCGTTGAAAATCACAATGGCATCTGCGGGCGGATCGCCAGGCTTTACGCCAGGGGCCACTGCGGCTGGACGCGGACGGTCGATGTCATGCACCTTCCACTGGGTGCCAGGAATGACCGGCGTGTCCGAGTAGCCGATGGGTGAAGGCTTGTCAGCCGCAGGAGCGGCGGGTTTGGAGTCGGCAGCCAAGGCCGGAAAGCTCGCCAACGCGAGCAGGAGGGTGGTAACAGTGTGTTTCATGCGGGAAGCAGCAAACGAGAAGCCGCAGGCGATGTTGCAACTCAAGCTGTGAAGTATTCGAAAAACAGGTTGCCAATCCTTCCAGACCGCCGATCCTGATCTCCCATCAAATCGCGGGATGGAGCAGCCCGGTAGCTCGTCAGGCTCATAACCTGAAGGTCGTAGGTTCAAATCCTACTCCCGCAACCAATTTAAAACCCCTGTAGCTCAGTGAGTTGCAAGGGTTTTTTGTGGATCTGGACAATGGTCTAAATGGCACAAAGTAACCGGACAATGACACGCTTCACCCCCCTTCAATTCAAAGACGCTTTTCTCAAGTCAGTAACGCCTTTTGATTCTCAGATCGTCAGCCTCTGGGACAAAAGACGTGACTACACAGCTCTGATGCTTGACTTTATTTTCCCAGAGATCGCCAAAGCACTCAAAATTTCCGTATATAACGCTGACTACTACTATCTGGACTCCGTTTTTTACGCCGAGCGGGACAGTGACCATTTCGGGGATTCGGCCATCCATGCCAAATGTCTCAGCATCGCAGTGGAACACGAGCACGTGCTTGCTGGAACCGAAGTCGAGATGAACAAGCTCCAGCTCTTCAACGCGTCGCTGAAGGTCCTCATCACCTACCCACAGACTGATGAGTTACGTGGCATGTACCTTGATCGCTATACAAAAATCGTGCGTGAGGCGGACATTTTTAGCGACTTCGCCACCCTGCGCCGTGCCCTAGTTGTTTTCGGCCAGCTTTCGGGACATGAAATCACTTGGTCTTTCTACGCCTACGAGGCATCGGGATTTCAAGCCGTCTGACAGCATGATCAAAGCGCTGCTGGCTCCACGCAGAGAAAAGTTAGGCACCACAAAAATTAAAACTTACCGACAACAAGTTTGTAATCTGTTGGGTGAATCTCCGCTTTTCCCAAATTGACATGTGAATAAGCTTGCTCCCTCATGAGCGAGGCGATTCCTTCTTGGGTTTTCTTTGAGGCATTTACCCCCGAAATAATGCGCCTAACGCAAATGGGATTGAAGGGCACCTCTATAGGATTCATTTCTGTAAAGTCAGTTGAGTGCAGTATAATTCGCACTTCTTTTTCATAGCTCCAATTGATGGATTTCGTCTTCATGCTCTCGTCCATAGCAGCCCGAAGAGGAAACTCATTGAGGATATGCTCGAAGGAAAATGAAACTCGATTTGTTCGATAATTCACTTCACAAACCACGTGATGAAAAAGTATTCCATCTAACAGTTGATCCGTATCAAATTCAACCACAATGCCTTGGTGCTTGTCCGCATAATGAGACCACATGAGAATTGAATCATTGACTAGTGAGCAGCAGAGCAATCTGCTGTTCTCTGCAAGACCCTCAGCCGCGCTATTTCGAACGGCTTCAACTACTTGATCGCATGCGTGATTCCACCCCCCCTGAATCTGTCGGAAGTGCCTTCTTTAATTCTGCTCGGTCACCATCCGTTAGTGTCGTGCTAGGAGATTCTGCGTATTTCAGCACACCTGCTAGTGAATTAGGGACTTGGGGCCGTAGTTCAAAAGGGTCATTGAAACTTCGGGCGTCTTTCCAAAGAAGCGTTTTGTTTGTTAAGCTTAACAGCCCGCTTTCTGAAGCAAAATACCTGAAAACTCTCATGTCCAATCATATCAGGTCGATATGCGATAAGCAAGGTCTCCAATTCAATCCGTGCGCCATGCCACGCTGTTCGATTCGTCAGCACCTAACAATCCCCTCTTTACGCCGCGTGCGCCAGCAAGGGAATGCTTTTGTAGCTCTTTCCATTCACCCGGCTGGCTTCCTCCACGTCGAAGTCGCGTTGCAGCCCAAGCCATAGGTCTGCCGAAGTGCCGAATGCGCGAGCCAGACGCAGGGCGGTGTCCGCAGAGATGCCGCGCCGACCTTTGATGATGTCAGTGATGCGGCTGTGCGGCAGGGAGCAGGCGATGGCGAGCCGATACTGGCTGATGCCGAGCGGCTTCAGGAAATCTTCCCGGAGCACTTCACCGGGATGGATGTTTTTCAGGCGTTTCATGGGGGTCTAGTGGTAATCGACAATCTCGATTTTTCTGTCTCCTCACATGAGAAACTGCGAATCACGGCAGGATATTAACGGAAACCAGAAATAACACAAGCGGCAGGAATTGACCTTATGCCCTCTTGTTTTGGAAGGCCCGCAGCGCAAATCCCTCTTTCTGCTCCCGTTCCTGGATCACCCCAGAACCAAAGCGCTGATGCAGGTAGTCCGTGAGCGATTGATAAAAAGTTTGGCGTGCCTGGGCGGTGGAGAAGGTGTGGTCCGCGTTGGGAATGAAGTGGCACTTCAGCTTGTCCTGCTTCATCAACTGCGTGGCTTTGCGGCGCGCCTGATACATCAGCAGGAAATATCCCGGATCGTTGTCGGAAACAAAGATGGCCAGCGTACGCGAAGCAGTGACGACACGGTTCAAATCTCCCGGCAGATCTTGGCGGGCAGGATGCCCGAAGCCGCTCTGCGGTGCGGACTTCGCACTCGGCGCAGCAGGTTTGCCCGACTTCAGGAAACGCGGCATCAAATGGCCTGCGAATCGTTTCAGTGAGCCGACAAACCCTGCACGCGTCTTGCCGGTGAGCAGATTCTTCCAGTGGCTCCATTGAAAGATGGCGTTCCAGTATTCACGCCAGGCCACGAGTTGCTCGGTGTTGGTTTCATTGATGATCATGCCCTCCTTCCAGAAAAAGACGAGGGGGTTGATGAGGATGCTCTCGATGATGGCGGGATGCGGCAGTTGCGCCGCCGACTGAAAGGCCACGTAGGCACCGGAGCAAAGGCCCATCAGCACGATGGGGTGACCGGGCCGCAGCGCGTGCAGATAATCGCACACCAGGCTCACATCGCGGAAGGCGGTCGCGGCGTAGGCGTCGTTTTCTGTTTCGAGGTCAGCGGTCACGCTGTCGCCGATGCCGTTGATGTCGATTCGCAGGCAGGGATAACCGACCGCCGCAAGCTGCCGCGCCATTGGCACATGGAGACGTCCAGGACCTATGCGGTACGCCGCGCCCGCATTGAGCATGACGATCCACGGGAGAGACGTCGAAGGCCCAATCGGTTCCGTCATGATGCCGAATAAATCCGGTGCTTTGCTGATACGATGCATGCTTTCGCGCACCGGCACCGAACTACAGGTCAGCATTGATGTTGCACCATCAAAGGGAGCTGAATGTCTTGCCGCTACTACAGGCTGTGCCTTCGCTTTCATCCAGTCCGCAATGCTCTGGACCGCCGCGTGCGGCACCTCGGTGTCATGCGGTTCGGCCATCATTCCTTCGTAGCCAGATAGCGCCATGGATTCCACTGCCACGCCCTGCTTCGACAGATGATCCAACAACAACGAATCACCCGGCGCGTTTGCGTTCGATGCGATCAACACCTGCTTGCAGCTCATCGAACGCGACAGCAGATCAATCTGCGCGAGTTCGGCGACCGTCTCATGCGCATAGACAAAGCCCACGGCCTCAATCCCTGCGGCGGCTTCACCCGCAGCATGCTGCGCGGTCTGACTCAAAGCGGTAAGCTCACGCACATAACGCCGACCTTTCCCAATGGGTGCCCACAACACCAGGCTCTCCACCTCGTGCTGCTCCGCGTACAGCGCCGCAAGCGTGGCCCCCAGGCGCAATCCCACGAGACTGATCTTCCGGCAACCCGCACTGCCACGCAACCACTCCACCGCATCGTTCACATTCGCCTGCCACGTGGCCAGTCGTTGCGGATCGTATTCCGTGCCGTCGGAATCGCCGGTGCCGTGATAGTCAAACCGCATCACTGCAAAACCCTGCTCAGCGAGCTTGTCTGCGAGATGACGCAGCGTACGATGTGAATGCACTTGCTCGTGTCCGAGTGGCGCACAGATCAACACCCCATGCTCAGCCACGCCGCCCGTGGAGCAGTGCAGCCACGCGAACAACGACTGCCCGCCGCTCTCCAAATAGAACGCGGTGCGCTCGACCTGATCAACACACGAAGCGTCATCAGGCGCGAGCGTTTGAAGCTCGGCGCAGGAGGATGTCATGATGGGTTTTTTAGGGATGCGCTTTTCAGTTCCACCGCGATTTCGCCCGTCACATTCAGGGCCTCTACATACGCTCCAAGCACACCGCTTTTTCCGGCACACGGCGCAAAGACGACTGCTTTGAGCCGGTCTGGCGCGAGGTGAAAGTAGTTGTCGTCAGGCAGGAACCCCTTGGCCGATAAACGCACGCTGTGCAGAAACCGGTCGCTCTTAAGCGTGACGCGATAGCGCCCATCTCCCAATGCGTCCGCCCTGGCACTCAGCATCTCCGCCGACAAAGGCTGCGCCACCGGATCACGTGCGCGGGTGAGATGAAACGACTCACTGATGACCTCACGCTCCGCACTGAACCAGGTCGCGATCACCACATGATGCGACTGCGGCCCAAATCGATACGCGTAATTCACGTCATAAAACGATCCGAGAATTTCATCCACACTGCGCGTCTCCAGCGAGCGCGGCCCCACCTTCAGCGCGATCTCATGACACGCGACGCTGACATTCGGCTCACGCAGCAACTGCACTTCAACAAAGCCCTCAATCGACTCGGTGGTTTCATTGCAAAGATGCAGATGCAACCCATCCAGACCTTCATCGGTCATCGTCAGTTGCCGCGTCTGCCACAGGCGCTTGAGCTGATAGTACGCAGCCTTTGGGGTGCCTGTGCTGTCCACGATGCCCCAGCCCGCTGCGGGCCACAGATCCTTGTAGAACCACACCAGCGCACCAGCGTTGCGACTGTGCCCGCTGCGCCACTCCGCGAAGGTTCGTGCCATCATCTCGCCTGATGCCACGCGGCTCAGTTCCAAATATCGCGGCATGTCGAACGAGCGCAACGTCACCGGATCGACATTGAACAACTCCCGCAGGTAATGATCGCGCACGTCTTCAAAGTCCCATCCGGCACCCGTGTCACGCGGCACGCGCTGCTTCCAGCGCGGGTGGTGCATCACCAGCATCAGACCACCCATGATCTCGTCAATGGCCTCCGGCTCCGGGATATTCGCAAAGCCCAGGCACTCGCTGGTAAATTTCACATCCGCCTGCCGCAGCTCGCGCAGAGAGCGCAAATACGCACCAATGCCATAGTAATGCGTGACGCCCGTCCGCGTATGAAACGGCAGCACACCGCCACTCGGCGATGACGGCACATAAGCCGTGCCGGGATGACGCACACTGCACAGCGCTGGCAACTGCTCACCAAACCAGCGATTGCGCCAAAGTTCACGCGCCATGCCCAGCATTGCCGCCTGCTGTTCGATCTCACTGTTGCCACAGTACACCGCCACGCAGGGATGCTGCGCGAGACGGCCAAGCTGCTGCTTGGCTTCTATCGTGATGTTCTCAGCGAATGCAGCGTCCTCCACGGGATAGTCCATGTTGGCGAACATGAAGTCCTGCCAGATAAGGATGCCCAGTTCATCGCACAACCGATAGAACGCATCACTCTCATAGGCCATCGTGCCGCCGATGCGCAGCATGTTCATTCCCGCATCACGCGCGAGCGTGAGATCACGCCGCAGCGAATCCTCAGTCCCACCGAGAGTAAAAATGTCGTTCGTCGTCCAGCACGCACCACGGCAGTAAACACGCTCTCCGTTCACCTGAATCGCAAACCCAGGATCGTTGCTCACCTCAATTCGGCGGAAGCCCGTCCCCTCCAGCGGAAACTCATGCTGACCCGCAGCGGTCTCGATAAGCACCTTGCCAGCATGCAGCGTCGGCATGCCATGGGTATGCGGCCACCACAGTTCCGGATTTTTAATTCGCAACTCACCACGCAAAACATCATCCTCGCATTCAAGCCCAACGGAATGCTCACCGATGCACAACCGTGCCGAAACGATCTTCTGCGCCGAGGCCACGGTGGCACGAAAGCTAACAACGCCTTCGTCTCCCACCAGCAAAGCCGTCTTTTCAATGTCCGTCAGCAACACAGCAGCACGCTCCAGTCTCACCGCGCGCCACGGTCCCACCGCTGGCACTGGCGGCGACCAGCCAGGAATGCGCCCCAGCAGGCTCGTGCGCAGCCAGCGCAGTTGCTGGTTGTTCACCAGATTGGTTTTCCAGCGCGGACGCGGCCGTTTCTTCTTCAAGTCCGCTGTGAGTGAACGAAAGCGGATCACCAGCTCATTTTCATCTCGCAGGACTTTCGCCACATCCACGCGATAGCTGCGGAACATGTTGTCGGAGCTGAGAATGAGCTCGCCGTTAAGCCACACATCCGCAAGGGATGCGAGCCCATCAAAGCACAAAGCATAGGATTCGCCGGCGGTGCACTCTGCCGCAGCAAACGTGGTGCGGTACCACCAGTCCTGCGCATCGACATCCGGTGGATTTTGATGATTCCACTGGCCTCTCGCACGCAAGGCCGCAGCCACCGTTCCGGGCACCTCGGCAGCAAACCAGTCCCCCTGCACCGCCGCCGGTTCAGCACTGGCTCCAGGAGCCTGCGCACAGCATGTCCACGGTGCCAAGTGAACGTGGTCTTTCATGATGGTTTATGCGAGGAACGCGGCCTTCAGTTGCTGCATTGCCAGGGTCCAATGCTCCGCCATTTGATCGACCGGTGTGAAATCAATCGCCTTCTTTCGCGCCATCGCGCGTGCCAGTTGGAACTGCAGCGTCTTCGCACCCGTGGACAGTCGAAGAATCGACTCGATGGCACCATCCAGCCCGCTCACTCCCTGGCTTTGCAGCCATTTCAGGTAAGTCCCGGCAAGTTCATAGCAGGAACCAAACTGGCGCAGCGTGGCAAAGGAGTACTGATGAAACGTGGCGATCGGTTCATTGATGAGCCACTGCATGTCGGCCTCAAAGCGAGCGCGGAATTTCAAAAACGGATTTTCTACGGGCAATCGCTGGAGCTGGCGCTGGAGCAGGACCAGCGATGCCTTCAGCAGCGCCTCACCTTGCAGCGGCCGCATAGCGGCATTCTTCACGATCTCGCAGTACGGCGGCAGAATGGCGGGGTTCTTTTCTCCGCGCAGATGAAACACATTCACGAAGTCATCACCTTGAAGCTGATAGTAACCCTGCGCATGGAAATAGCCCAGGCGCTGCTGTTCCACATCAATCTCCGCGATAGCGACGGTCGTTTTGACATGCTCAAGCTGATAGGCACTGCCAGCGGTATCGGGCAGATAAAATGAATCCAGCTCCACGAGCAGTGTCCGTCCCAGCGACAATTGCTCCTCAATGTGAGCCGTCAGCGGCCGGTAGATGGCCAGCTCCTGCGCATCCAGCGCATAGAGATCATACAAGTCCGCCAGTTGGTATTTGAAAAAGGTCCACTGATCACCCTCGAAGTCGATGCTCAGCGTGAACGGCAGGGCCGCTATCGGTTCCAGCCCTTTGGCATGCAGCACTTCGATCCACACATCGACGTAGCAGTTCGTCTCCGCCCACTCGCGCTCCTGCGTGTGCAGGCGATGACGCACGTATGTTTGCGGATCAAGCGCTGGAAACGGCCGGCTCATAGTTCCAGGGCGTTCTTCACCTCATACGGCCAACGGTCGGGATCAAATCCATGGTGCTTGAACAAGGCCAGTGTGATGCGTTCCAGTCCAAACCCGATGCATGCCGAATGCGCGGCCTCACCGTCTGGCATCTTGATGTCGAAGCCTTTGCCGAAGTAATCCATGTGACAATTCGTCGAGGCAATCGCCGTCGGCTTCTGATCGGATGCCACCGCAAAAGTGAACTCATGCTTCAAGTCCTGATCCTTCTGCGATGCCGCCATCACTCGTCCGCCACGCCCAAAGAACGGATCATTGGCCAGCACGATCTCCACTCCGAGGCCGACCTCGCCTAAAATATCTCTGCCCAGTTCGAGCCATTGCTTGCGGTGTTCCAGCGCCTGCTCAGCAGTGCCGACGCGGACGAACTCGCGCTGGCGGAAAATCTGCAGGCGACACGGATCGATCGACGGCTCATGCCGGAACACCTGCGAAAGCAAATCCACCGTCTTGCCGGCACTCGTCAGCGTACCGGTCAGCGTGGGGTACAAAGGATAGCAGCAGGCAGGCGACAGCATCAGTGCGCTCGGCGCGAGATCCTGCGTCCATTCTTCGCCGTTTTCGCGCTTCGTCAGCATGCCCACATGCTCACGTTCACGCCCCATGAAGCTGTGTACGGAGCCCATCAGATCCGGGAAGTTTTCGATGTGGCTCGTCTTCAAATAATGCTCGCGGCTCAGTACGCCGGGCAGGCGCATGATGTCCGCCTGAAAGTGCGCCGCACGTCGTGTAACAAGGCGGTCAAAGCTTTGCAGCACCCCGTCAAACACCCCGTTGTAACCATAGACGCCACGCACGCCGAGCGGAACGAGCAGTCCGGCCTCGGTGACCTGGTCCAGAAACGCCTGATACGCCTCGGTGAGAGGGAGAGTGGTTGTTGAAGTACAAGTCATAAATCAGCCTTCCTTGTGAACCAGCAGCATCGTGGCATTCAGTTTCAAAATGCGGTCGTTGTTGACCATCAGCGCCGCGCCATACGCATCCCGCAGATGACGGGCGATGCTGAATTTGGAATCGTTGCGATAGCCCGAAATACCACAGATCAGCATGGCCCGGCCCACGATGTCCACCAGTTGCTGCGATGAAGACAGCTTCAGATTGTTCGTGCGGATGGAGAAGCCAAACTCTTCAAACACCTCTGGGCAGTCGCGGCTGCGCAGTTCGTCGTATTCACGAGCCATCGACGCCACATTGTGCCGCATCACCTGCAGCACCTGATCGGCCTCGCCGAGACGGATAGCCGAGATGGGTGTCTCGCCGGGTGTCTTACGCGCTTCCGCACGCACGAAAGCACGGGCCTGATTCACCGCATCCATCGCGATCCCCGACCACAGCGCCCCCCACACGATGTGCGAGTAGGGATGCATCGTCTGCCCAAGAATTTCATTGAACGGCTCGGGAATGATCTGCTCGGCATTCCCGGACGCCGTCAACTCAAAGCCCGAACTGCAGGTGCCGCGGAAACCCATCGTATCCCAGGTCGAAAGCGGCACCGCCGTGTATTCACCTTTCCGCACCATGACGTGTACCTGCTCATTCGCCGGTGCGTTCGGCTCACTGCGGCAGGTCACCAGAATCTCGTCCGCATATTCACCATAGGAAATGACGGGTGCCTTCTTGGTGAGCTTAAACTGCTCCCCCGTGACTTCCACGGCGCAAACGCTGGAACGCAGGTCGCCACCCGTGCCGATCTCCGTCGTCGCCGAGGCCATGAGTCGCTGCTCCTCCACCAGCAGTCGCAAGTAGTCGCAGAAGTATTCGGACTGCTGGGCATGATGCACCACGCACGCCACTTGAATTTTATGCATCGCATAAATCATCGCCGACGAGCCGCAGTACTGGCCCAGGGCCTCGCAGATTTTCGCGATCTGCACCAGGTTCAAACCCATGCCGCCAAACTCCTCAGGCACATACGCGCTCAGCAGCCGCGCCTCCCGCATGGCATTGATCGACTCGACCGGAAATCGCGCTTTTTTGTCCACATCCGCCGCATGAACCCGGAGCACGGATTTTCCCAACGCATGCACCTCCTTCAAAAGTTCGTCAAAATCGACTTCGGTGCTGCAAAGAGTGCTCACAGGATTGGCTTCAGGTTGGGGGTGAATGGGGTGCAAACTTGCGAAATCCGACACATCGGTAGCGGGTTTAGGCCGCGAGTTTCGTGATCGCCTCCGCGATGGAATCGATGCTCTTGAAGGTGCGGCGGCCAATCAGACTGTCGGGAAATTCGACATTGAACTTGTCTTCCAGCGCCAACATCACCGCCACCGTCGCCAGAGACGTCAGGCCAGCATTGTAGAGATCATCCCCCTCACTGAGGTTTTCCACGGGGAACCGGCCATGCAGGGTAAGAACCTCACGAATGTCTGGCACAAGGGTATTGCGTTCGTTCTCGCTCATAATGATAAATGTGTTAAACTATGGTTAATAACAATTAACATAGTTTTATCATATCAGTCCAGTTAATTTTACAAATTACTGAGACTTCGCTCGCCAGCGCTCAGCCTGTTCGCGCCGGAATTCTCACAGAGCCATGGGCCTGCCTCATGCTGTCGCACGTGACGGTTTATGCCCTCTGAACCCCAATTCGGCTGCAGCTTTGGGGTTTGTGGCATCCCGCACTCGTTGCGTCAGCCCTCCTCTCCGACTTCGAAATAATTCATCAACACCAGCGAACCCCTGCTGACGGGCTTTTCACCGAATGCCTTATTTGGCAACGCGGTAGGTTTTGATGTCATCCGCAAGGTGGGCAAAGTCGCCCTTCTCGCAGAGGCGGACGAAACCCTCGGTGAACCGTTTCAGTTCATCCCACACGACGCGGATGTCTTCCGCCTCTTTCGTGTTGATGCGACTGTCAGAGGCGGCCTGGCTGATGGCAGTGAGCAGATCGGCAAACTGCTGCACAATTTCCTGAGTGGCGGGCATGAGCTCCATGCCACGCGGCCCGCCGCCGGCGGGATTTTGCACGAAGACCCCGTTCGCCTTGTGGCAGAGCCACTGGATGAGCTGCGGGTCCTGCGTGATCTCATAGAGCTGGCGCACGCGGTCGAGCGGATTGGAGGTGCCGCTGCCCTGCTGCTCATCGGGCTGGGACCATTTGTAGGCCAGGGAGAGTGAAACGCCCAACTGGGCCGCCACTTCCTTGAAGCTGGTCTTCTCCACGGCCTTGCTGATCACATCATGAGATTCCATGCCTGATTTGTTTCAGCATGAGAACCTTTTAGCAAGCAGCATCCGCGCTGATTTGTCGTGGTAAAAAACCGTACTCTTTGCCCTTGTGGAGGAAAATTCAGCAGGCCTAGTTGGCGCTCTGCATGAAAATCACTTCCCTCATTCTCCTGGCGGTCACTTGTTTGCTGACCTCCTGCATTGAAATCAAATCCACCGTCATTGTCAGCAAGGACGGCACGGCCACCATTGAGGAGAGTGTGCTCATGGGTGCGCAGCTTGCGGCGATGATGCAAGTCGGCGGCGCTCAGGGTGATCAGCTCAAGGGCCTCACCATGGACAAGGCCAAAGCCGAAGAGCGCGCGAAGAAACTCGGCGAGGGCGTGACGGTCAAATCCTACGAGGAAGTGAAAACTCCCGATGGTAAGAGCGGCGTCAAAGTGATCTTCGCCGTCGCTGATCTGGCGAAGCTGAAGTACGTGCCGTTTGAACCCGAACAGGAAGGCAAGCCTGCCTCCACTGCAGAGCCGATGACCTTCGCGCTGAGCGGCTCCTCCCTCACCATCACCAACCCTGAGGCGGACAAAAAGAAAGGCGGCGATGCCGCAAAGCCGAAGAGGAGCGCAGATGACATCGCCATGATGAAATCGCAAATGGCCATGATGAAGCCCATGTTTGCCGGCATGCACCTAGCGGTGGAAGTGAAAGGAGCCAACGGCATCGCCAGTTCTGACGCCACCTATTTGAATGATGGAACCATCAGCTACCTGGACATCCAGTTCGACAAGCTGTTGGACAACAACGACGCCTTCACCGGCATCATGGAATCGGCGGACAGCGGCATGAGCATGGCTGACACAGCGGCGAAGTTCAGCAAAGTCGAGGGTCTCAAGATCGAAGGCAAAAAAGTGGTCAAGGCAGAGCTGAAATAAGCCCCTGCCCGCTTCGACGCATTCCATCCAGCAAAGCCGGGGCAGCAGGCCCCGGCTTTTTGGTGAACCTGTCGAGATCGGCATGAGTTTTCGTTTGCCGCACCGCTCTGACGCCGGAGATTCCCCGCTCATGATCTCCAATATTCTCGATTTCGCCCTGCACATCGACAAACACCTGCAAACCTTTGCGCAGGATCATGGCGCGTTGATCTACGGCTTGCTGTTCGCGATTGTCTTCTGCGAGACCGGCCTGGTGGTGATGCCGTTTCTGCCGGGCGATTCACTGCTGTTTGCCGTGGGTGCCTTGTCCGCGCAGGGCCTCATCCGCATTGAGCTTATCATTCCTCTGCTCATGTGCGCCGCCATCATCGGTGACAACCTCAACTACTGGATCGGCCGCAAAGCGGGCGGCTGGATCGTCAACCAGCGCTGGTTCAAGCGCGACTACCTCGCCAAGACCGAGGCCTTCTTCGTCAAGCATGGTGGCAAAGCCATCATCCTTGCCCGCTTCGTGCCCATCGTGCGCACCTTTGCCCCCTTCACCGCTGGCTTTGGCCGCATGGACTACCGCCGCTTCCTCTGCTACAGCCTCGGCGGCGGTTTGGTCTGGGTGCTGAGCTTCAGCATCGCGGGCTACTTCCTCGGCAGCATCCCGATCATCAAAAACAACCTCAAGCTGGTCTTCGTTCTCATCATCGTCGTTTCCATGCTGCCCATCGTTTTTGAAGTGCTCAAGCACCGCGCCGAGGCGAAAAAGGCGCAGGCGGAGAAGGATGGTCAATCCTAAACCAGACCCCCGCCCGCCAGTGTTCTATTTCATGTAGTACCCGGGCGCACCACGGAAACCCGGCACATAAACCGGCGGCGAGGACGGGCCCACCATGCCAGGATAGACCGGCATGTTGCCGATGGTCTGATAGCTCTGCACTCCGCCAGAGGATTGGATGACGCCGGTCGAGCTGCTGCCGCCGAAAGGACCGGACACGTTCTGCTGGTACATGAACTGGTTCCCCTGCGGCATCGCCGTCGGCCCCGAACCGGGGGCATAGCCACCGCGCGGCACGCGGGTACCGCTGCTACCCGCCATGCTGGCGATGCTTGGGGGGATGCTCGGAGTGGTCCTGCCGGGTGAGTTAGAAGGGTAGTAATAGCTCGAACTGTCCCCCCTCGGTGCGGTGTTGCAGGCACCCAGCAACAGCGCGGGCAGCGCCAGCAGGCAGAGTCGTTTTTTCATGCCTGCATGGTATCATGACCGTCAACCCCGTGGTGGAAAACTTTGCCAGTGCGGACAAACGCGGCAGATTGCGCCGCATGCAGCCCGTTGTCGTCGTTCAGCATCCCTTGGCGCAGTGCCATCTCTCCGCCATCCGTGCCGTCAGCACACCTGCCCATGAGTTTCGGCGGCATTTGAACCACCTCGCGCGCCTGCTGTTTCTGGAAGCCACCCGTGACCTCCCTGTTCAGGAGATCAGCGTGCAAACACCTCTCAAACAAACCCTTGGCGCACAGCTCGCACGCCCGCTCGTCTGCGTGCCCATCCTGCGCGCTGGCCTGGGTTTGCTGGATGGCATTCTACCACTCGTGCCGGAGGCCGTCGTCGCCCATGTGGGCATCAAACGCAACGAAGAGACCGCCCTGCCGCATGCCTACTATGCGAACCTGCCAGCAAATCTTTCTGCCGCAGATGTCTTCATCTTGGACCCCATGCTCGCCACCGGCGGCAGTGCCTGCGAGGCTGCACGCCAGCTTAAAGAAGCCGGGGCCATGCGCATCACGATGATCTGCGTGGTGAGCTGCCCGGAAGGACTTGCCGCCATGAAACTCGCCCACCCCGATGTGGCCATCGTCACCGCCGCTATTGATGACGGCCTCAATGACAAATGCTACATCGTCCCCGGCCTTGGCGATGCGGGCGACCGCTACTTTGGCACCTGAAGTTTGCCTTTCCCGCCCGCACGATCCGGCCATTGATCACCGTTTCATTCTCCCATGCCCATCACCCTGCCCCCTCTCTCCCGCCGCAGCTTTTTGCAGCACGGCACCGCCGCCGCCCTGGGTTCCCTAGCCACACAGTTGCCTGCGCTGGAGATTCCTGAGCAGATCTGGGTGCTATTTTCCGATCCCCACATCGCTGCGGACGAGGCCCTCAACGCACGCGGCGTTTGCATGGCGGAAAACCTGCGCCGCTGCGCCAATCAGGTGCTCAAAATCGGCCAGAAGCCCTTTGGCCTCATCGTCAACGGTGACTGCGCCTTCCTCGATGGCAAAGCAGAGGACTACGTCGCCTTCACGCACTGCATCCAGGCCCTGCGCGAGCAGTCCATTCAGATCCACTGCACGCTCGGCAACCACGATCACCGCAACAATTTCCTCAACGTCATCATCGGCCCGCCGCCGCCCAACGCCGAGCGCCCCATGAACGTGCCGGACAAGCACGTCGCCACGGTCACCAGCGCGCAGGTAAACTGGATCCTGCTCGACTCCCTCGACCTCGTCAACAAAACCCCCGGCATGCTGGGCGAGTCCCAGCTCGTGTGGATTGAGCGCGAACTGCGCAATGCGCCCAACAAGCCCACCTTCATCGTGGCGCACCACAATCCCATCCAGTCCAGCATGGACGACAAGAAAAAAGGCACCTGCCTCCAGGACAGCGATGCCCTCTTCGACCTTCTCGCCTCCTATCCCAAGGTGCAAGGCTACATTTACGGCCACACCCACACCTGGATGAAAGCGAAACACGAGAAGACCGGCCTCCCGCTCATCAACCTCCCGCCCGTCGCTTATGTCTTCGATCAGAAGCGCCCCAACGGCTGGGTCATCGTCCGCATCAATTCAGACCGTGCCGAGTTCGAACTGCGGGCGCTCAATCCTGCGCATGAAGAGCACGGGCAGAAGCATGTGATCCGGTTTGTGTAGCCGCACTCACTCGTCCACACCCGCTGCGTCCACCGTACGCATCATGGCGTCCAGGAATTCCTGCGCGGCGTCGATGGGCAGAATGATCGTGTCACGGCGGCCACGCACGTCCTCGGTGATCTTGATGAATTTGCCGCGCTCGTTCTCCTTGAGATCGAGGAAAAAGATCTTCCGATCCGTGATGATTTTTTCGGAATGCAGCGGCGGATTAGGCGGACGCCGTTCGTCTTCAAATTCTGTGTTCCTCATGCCGGTAACCTCCACTGATTGACGATTCTGTTCGGGGTGAATTCGAGGCCGATTCTAGGAGCAGCGCCACTGTTGTCAATGCTTCTCACATTTAGACAGTCGCAGATCGGCCGGTGGACGAGACAAGAACCTGCTGTGCGGCCCGCAGAGCGCCCAAAGTCCAAATGACGGGGTAAAGCTGCTCGTGATACCATAGCCGGGCAAAATAGAGTCCGATGGGAGCCGTTGGGAAGCGGGTGCCGTCAGCGGTAGCTGTGAGCAGCCACTGCACGGCGGACAGCACCTTCTCGCGCTCCACACTGCCAAGCGCGTGCAAAGAGACCGCCGTCTCTTCGATGCTGGCAGGTGCGTTGGCGTCGCCGCCGAAGGAGCCGTCGGGTTTTTGGGCGCTGTATAGGTATTCACGACCCGTCAGGATCATCGCATGAAACAGCACGGCCAACTGCTCGCTGCCGCTGAGATGATTGACGACCTGCGCCGTGCCATAGACGGGATTGTTTTCATCCGGCGTGTGCTCATTGCCAAACCACAGCGGAATCCAGGAGCCGTCCGGCAATTGCACGCGCTCCAGATAGAAGAACGCATGTTGGGTGGATTTGACGATGCGCTTTTGCAGCACTGGCGGCAGTTCATCATGCCATACCCACCAGGCGCACAACGCATGCGCTGTGATTTCCGGCGTGCTACGGTCAAATGGTAGCGTGCCCCAGCCGCGGCAGAAGGTGGGGATGCCCCCGTCGCGATTTTGCAGGTCGAGCAGCCAGGTGATGCCCTGGTGAATGGCGGCATCGCAGCGGTGGCCCATTTTTTTGAGGGCGATGAGCGCGCTCGAAGTGTCATCTGCATCCGGCACGCCGCCGGGCAGATTCGTCCACGCCCAACCACCGGGCGGGGCATTGGTGAAGGGGTGAACTTCGCGGTACTGCTGCGCCAGCAGCCAAGTTTGTTGTGCGGGGTTCGCTTCGCGGCTTCGCAGTAGCCCGTCCGGCAGCGCGTCCAAACTACGCACAGAAAGCGTCGTGCCCCAGGTCGCAAGATTCGTATCAATGGGCCAGCTTCCATCCTCACGCTTGGAGTTCACGAGGAAATCAACCGCCAGCGGCAGGCAGGGATGATCAAGCTGACCGCCACCCGCGAGCGCCATGGTGACAAAGCTCGTCAGCGGCGTGGCCTCCAGGTAGCCGCCGCTGCTGGGCTGCAGCGCCTGGAGCATTGGCCGAATACGCGGCCAGGTGAGCGTACGCAGCCAGCGCAGCGGATTCCACCACGCTGGCGGAGCATTTTTGAAGCGCGTGTAACCGATGGCAATGAGCGCTGGCAGAGCGTAGCTGACAACCGGCAGCCCCACAGCACCAAACCAGGTGCGCGGCAGTGCGGCGAGCTCAAAGGGCAGCGCAATGACATGCTTCCACGGCTTCTCACCCAAGGTCCCGCACAGCGCGCAGAGCATGAGGATGGGCACGGAGAAAGTCTTGTCCTTGCCGTAGCGGGTCACCACCGCCTTGGCGATGGCCGCCGGTGCCAGAGAGCCGACCTGGGCGGTGATCCACCCATTGGCAGATTCAACGGCGGGCGTATTGGGCTGCGCCACGAGATGCAGCGCGCTCCAGCAGAGCAGGGTCGTCGAAAGATTGCTTTTGCTCAGCGTCGTATCGCCCCAGCCACCGTCGGTGTTCTGATGTTCACACAACCACCGCGCGCCTGCGGCGATATGCTCCGCATGCTTTACACGATCCACTAGTGCCAGCGCGACGATGGCCGTCGCGGTGGAGAGCGCACTGCTGGAAAGATGCCCTTCCCAGTGGCCGCTCGCGCTGCGCAGGGCATTGAGATGCGCCTGCGTGTTGGCGATGGCGCGGTCAAGGGCGTCCATCATGGCAGGAAATCTCAGGCTTCGAGTTTCAGCTCAGGCCGGGCCTCGATGGCCTTGGTGAGCGAGATCCAGCCACCTTCACGCTGCTGCTGGAACATGTTCAAATACAAGGCGACCTGCTTGGCAGGATAGGCTGCAAGCAAGGCGGTCACGGCTGCCTCCGCTTTGTCATCGTCGATCACTTCAGGCAATTCGGTCACTTCACCTTTGCCATCATGCCCAATCTCAGCGGCATTGAGGAAGGTGATGAGCATCTGCGACTGGCCTTTGAGCAGCCAGATCTGGAAGATCTGCGCCGTCACATCCTCATTCGATTTCGTGTTGAGCTGCTCCAGCAGCCACTCGGCCTGCTTGGCGCGGGATTTCTCCAGGATGAAAGCGGGACGAAGACGCTTGGCGGGAGCGATCGAGTCAATCACGGCCTTGTAAGCAGCACGCTGATCGGTCTGCATGTAGGTCATGATCTGCATGCGCAGCTCGGCACCGATGGCTTGAAGGAGTTGGTTGGGTCGCATCTGGATTGGGGTGAAAACGGGGGAGGCTCTGCTAGCACCACGGCACAGAAGTCGCAACCGTTTTGCCTCACAGCAGCCGAATCGTCAGCGGGAAGCGATAAACCTTGCCCTCCGAGGCATTCACAATGCCGACGATGGTCAGCACGATGGAGGCGATTCCTATGGCAAAGAGAAGCGGGACGCCAATGAGAATGAAGCAGAGCAGGGCAGACACAAAAGCGTAGAGCAGATAGCTGAGCTGAAAGTTCAGCAGTTCACGACCCTGCCGGTCCAGGTAGCTGCTTTGATCTTTTTTGACCAGCCAGACGATGAGCGGCCCCAGGATGGGAAATCCAACCAGACAGAGCACGTGCATGACGATGCCCAGCGTCTTTTCATCCTGAGTGACGGCTGTAGGCGGCAGAGCGGGAGGTAGCGTGGGAGTTTCCATGGCGCGGCGAAGCTACCACGGAGTGTTCCACGGCCAAATACAAACGCGGAGCCAGTTTCCCGGCTCCGCGCAGGTGAGGCAGACTTGGAAGTCTTCCCTCCGTTTAGTTGATTTCCGGCAGCTTAAATTCTTCCACGTAGTTCTCCATCGCGAGTTTGTTGGCTTCATCCGCGAACTCGCCCGTGAACTTCTCGGAGACAGGGTCGAACTCCAGCCAGGGGCCGGCACTGATCTTGTCCACGTTCAGGTCGATCTTGTTGTCCTCGAGATTCTTCACGAAGTGCTCCAGCGTCTCCAGGCCGGCCTTGTCATTCTTGAGGCGTTCCTGCACCTCAGCGACGTTCGCAGCCTTGCCCAGGCGATAGGAGATGTTCGCCAGATGAGCGAGCGAAGCGGCGTGGAATCCGTGGGAGACGTGCAGATTCGAGTTAACGAGCTTCCCGGCACGCACCGAGTTGATGAAGTTCAGCATGTGGTCAGCGCCGTCATTGAAGTTGTCGAACTTCTTGATGGCCTGGCCTTCATTGTCATAGGCCTTGGCCTCGATGACGTAACCACCTTCGCAATGGATGACGTTGCCGACGCGCGCAGCGGCGGTCTTGCCATTCACGCGGAAAACGGGTTCCAGCTTCCAGTCCATGTCCTTCAAAGGAAGCCCACGGTTGTCAAAGAGGAGCGGCGCGGGTTCGTAGGCCCAGAAGGCCATCTGGTTGTTGGCGGTCTCGCCGTCGTCTTTGTAGCCCCAGCGTCCGCCGAAGCTCATCACGCGCTTGGGCAGCAGCTCGGGATCTCCCAGCGCCCAGCGGCCCACATCCGTCTGGTGCGGCCCCTGGTTGCCGATGTCGCCGTTGCCGAAAGCCCACTGCCAGTGCCAGTCATAATGAAACTGCGAACGGTGTACGGGCATCATGCCGCGTGGGCCAGCCCAGAGCTTGTAGTCCACATCCACGACCTGCGGCGCTCCGGCCGGGTCTGTCTTGACGTTGCGCACATCATGGAAGGTGCCCTTGATCATGCCGTCCTTAGGCTCGATCGACTCCGCCACTTTGCCGGTGGACATACGGGACTTGTAGTTCACCCCACGGGAGAGAGTCACCTTGCCGATGTGGCCTTCCTTTACCCAGGCCATGGCCTCTGCCCAGCCGGGGCTGGAACGGCGCTGCATGCCATGCTGCACCACGAGTCCCTTTTTGGCGACCTTCTCGGCGGCGTTCACCAACTGGCGACCTTCCCAGATGTTGTGGCAGACAGGCTTCTCGACGTACACATGCTTGCCATGCTGCATGGCCGTCATGGCGATGAGTGTGTGCGTGTGGTTCGGCGTCGCTATGGTGACGGCGTCCACTTCCGGGTCGAGCATGAGCTTGCGGTAATCGCTGTAGGCCGTGACGGTGTTATTTTTCTTGGCCTGACTTGCCACGCCCTTCGCGAGCACATTGGCATCCACGTCGCAGAGGGCAACGATGCGCACGCCTGGGATTTCCTCCAGGCTCTTGATGTGGCCTGCGCCACGTCCGTTAAAGCCGATGACCGCAACACGAACGTCACCATTGGCACCCAACGGTGCAGAGAAGGATCGGAGTGCGGTAAGACCGGCGGCGCCGGCCACAGTGCCGCGAATGAAGCTACGGCGGGTGGTTTGGTTGGGTTGTATTTGCATAGGATGGATGGAATCTGGACGACCACGCCCACAGAGCGCGGCAAGGAATTTCACAAGCTATCCGAAACGCCGGATAACAGGCAACCTTTCCTTTCTTTCCGTTTGTGACCATTCCCCCGCTGTTTGTGACCTGGGGTCGGCCCATCCTCAACTCAGGGCTGCGGTTTTGGCGCGGGCAGCTTCACGGCTTCCGGCTCGAAATCGAGCACATCCTGGTGGGTACGCAGGGCTTTGCGGGCATTGTCGAAGAAGGCGGAGAGGTCGTCGGCGTTCATCTGCTTCTTGTCGTCGATGTAGGACTGCAGCTTCTGGATCTGGCCGTCGGCGTCGAGATTGACGGAGCCCATGACTTTCTGCGCCTGCTTGTAAGTGCCGGAGAATTTGCTCTGCGCCTGCTCGAAGGCCTCTTTGGCACCTTCCTGACGCTGGTACTGTTTTTCGGCTTCGCGGTAGTCACTGCTGAAGAGCCGCTTGAAGAAGCCGCCCTTGGGTTTCTCGATGTGCTTGGAGGCCTGGGCATCAAAGTAGTTCGCCAGTTCCTGAAATTCCTGCATCGGCTTCTGATACTGCTTCTTCAAGTAGCCGAGTCCGGTGGTGATGATGGACAGCTTTTCCACTTCGGCTTTCGACAGCTTCTGGCCAGCCTTCACCTTGTCCTCCAGCAGGTCGATGTATTGCAGCGTGGTCTTGTTGCCTTCAAAGATGTTTTCAAACTCCTTGGCCGCGATGGCCAGGCGCTTGCGCTCCCCTTTGCGCAGTTCGTCGATCTTCTTTTCATGGTCGTCGTTGAGCGCGGTGATCATCTTCTGGTGCTGCGCCGCTTGGTTGTCGAACGTGCGCTGAAATTCAGCCTCCTTGGCCTTCATTTCTTCCGCATGTTCGACTTTGATCTGCTCGAACGCGACATGCGCGGCGGTGAGATCGGCGCGGGATTGAAACAGGAACCAGCCAAGCACACCCGAAGCGAGAAAGCTGAGCACGAGCAGTGCGGTGAGATTTTTGATGGCCGTCATGAGGGGGAATGATTGGTGAGACTGCGAGGCACGCAAGTCGATTCAACGCGCCGGTTTTGCGCTTTAGCAAACGGCTCATGCACGCCTTCCGGCGGTTCATCAAGCCGGAATCCTGCTAGGGCTGACTGATTTTCTGCGTCTTGTCTCTCTGATGTCCACCACCACCCGCCCCACGATTGTCCGTCATCATATCCTTGCCACGGCGACGATGGTGGCCTTTCTGATGTATCTGGACCGCATTTGTCTGGCGCAGATCGTGACCTCGGACTCGTTTCAAAAGAGTGTCGCGTTGCAAGGCTGGCAGATTGACTGGGTGAAAGGCGCATTCTTCTGGGCCTATGCTCTGGCGCAAGTCCCCGCCGGATGGCTGAGTGATCGCTTTGGCACACGGGCACTGATCACCATCTACATTGCCACATGGTCGGTCTTCACCGCTGCCACTAGCTTTTCGCTGGGTTTCACCACGCTGCTCATCGCCCGACTTGGCTGCGGACTCGCCGAAGCGGGTTACTATCCGGCCAGCAGCGGTCTGCTCACCCGCTGGGCACATATTGAAGCACGCGGATTTGCCAGCAGCGTGATTTCCTGGGGCGGGCGTGTCGGTGGCGCGGTGGCACCAGGTCTGACGGCCTTCGTGATCCTGCGCGCGGGCGACTGGCGCTGGGCAGGATGGCTGTATGGATTGATCGGCGTCGTTGTGGCCGTGTGTTACTGGCGCGTGTTTCGTGAGCACCCGCGCCAGCATCCGCACTGCAATGCAGCGGAGATCGACTTGCTGGCCGAGGGGCGGGGCGAATTCCAGCCTATCAAAGATCCGCCCAAACGCTTTCCGCTCAAGATTGCCTGCCAGAGTTTCAATCTCTGGATGGCCAACGGCGTGCAGTTTTTCACCAACATTGGCTGGGCCTTTCTGATCCTTTCCCTGCCCGAGTATCTGAAGAAGGTGATGCATCTGGAAGAAGGCATGACCGGTCTCATCACGACGGGCGCGCTCACCATCGGCATCGCAGCGCTGCCGCTGGGTGGCCTCATCACAGACTACATCACTCGCCATCATGGCAGACGCCTGGGCCGCATGCTGCCCATGTGTGTGACTAAATTCGCCGCCGCTGGCTGTTATGTGCTAGCCTTGTGGACCGACTCCCCTTGGGGCATGGCTGCGGCCTTTGGTCTGGTCGCCTTTTTTGGCGACATCGGCCTCCCTGCCATGTGGACGACGATGCAGGACATCAGTGGCAAACATCAGGCGCAGCTCTTTGGCTGGTCCAACATGTGGGGCAACTTTGGCGCTGCCATCATGCCCATGCTATTCACGCTGGTGCTGAAGTCCTATGACACCAACCACGATTACCACGAAGGCGTGTGGATGTGCGCGGCGGCCTTTGTGCTGGCCGGCGTTTTTGCGCTATTCGTGAACGCAGAAAAGCCCGTGATTCAGGAGGGCGCATAGACGCTCTCACCGGATCACGGGCGTAAAATCAATTCTGCGGGCAGGTATTACCAGCCGTCGCCGCCGCCGTCGCCACCGCGATTGCCACGGTCGAAACCGCCGCCACCGCGTTTGCCACCGCCGCCGCCGCCGCCGCCACCACCGTAGCCGCCACGGCCACCGCCGCCGCCGCCACCACCGTAGCCGCCACGGCCACCGCCGCCGCCACCACCACCGCCGCCGCCGTAGCCGCCGCGTCCACCGCCGCCACCACCACCTGCCGGACGCTCTTCACGTGGGCGGGCTTCATTGATGGCCAGCTTGCGACCGAGGAACTCCTGGCCGTTTTGTGCATTGATCGCAGCATTCATGGCTTCTGCGGAGTCCATGGTCACGAAGGCAAAGCCACGCGGACGGCCGCTTTCGCGATCCATCGGGAGGAACACTTCGGTGACACCACCGTATTGGGAGAACAGCTCACGAACATCTTGTTCTTGAGCGGCGAAGGGCAGGTTGCCCACGTACATCTTGGTATTCATATCGTTGTTGGGTGCGGTCATCTGCCTCGTGTCAGAACCAGCCCCGATCATCGGTATAAGAACACCAACGGATTCAAAATCACCTGATGAACGACTGAGCCTGACCCTTAACAGGTGACTTACGGCGTTTTATCGCCGGAAACGGGCCAAAGGCAAACGAAACTTTTTTACGGTTTCGCCGCCCTCGGTGGGGCATGGCTTTGTTCAAGCGCGGGCCGAGACTTCCAGGTTACTTCTTCAACTTGCCTTCCACATAGGTGAGAATGCGCCCCACTTTGTCGGCATCCTGGGTTTCTTTGGCGGCTTCAAAGGCTGTCTTCGCCTGCAATAGCTCACGCAGCAACGGCAGGGAGATGATTTCCTGCCCCGCGACTTGCAGGCTTTCATAGCGCTCACGCAAAGTTTCCAGAGCGGTGCTGCCGGGCTCGAATTTGGCAAAATCCACCTTCTCAACTGGGGCGTCCAGTTCTTTGAAATGCGAGTCTTTGATCAGCTCGTCCAGCTTGGCATTGGCTTCGGTAAGCTGCCCGCTTTTGATCAACTGTTCGATTTCACCGCCGCGATATTTCATCGCCTCCGTCGGCGGTACACCGAGGGCTTCCACTGCAGCTTTGAGCTTGCCGGCTTTTTCCTTCACCTGCGCCTCCAAGCCACCGCCTGCGGCGAGCTTCGGCGGGCCGAGTTTTTTGGCTTTGGCCAGTTGTTCCGGTGTCAGCACGTCCCGCACGCTGATCAGCGCCCGCAGTTGCAGTTGTTTGATCGCCGCTTCCGCTTCAAGCAGCCTAGAGAGTTGCGCCGCCGCCACGTCGGCACTCGTGCTTCTGTCCTGCAGCAGGTGACCGAGTGCCTTCTGCTGCTCCTTCACCGCCTGCTCCAACGGCCCGGCCTGAGCACGAGCCTCGCTGAGCTGGGAGTTGAGCTTGGACTGCTGCTCTTCCGTCAGGGCCAGTTCGTCGCGCACGGAAGCGATCATCTCAGGGTGCAGCAGCCCGCTTTTCAGCCAGTCTTCGACTTGAGCGGCAGGCAGGCTGGCAGTGGCAAGGAGCAAACAGCAAAGGAGCTTTTTCATGGGATGGAGGGGTTGAGATGCGGCGTCAAAAGAATGTCGGAAGGGGCTTCAAATGCCAGGAGCGGGGGCTCCAGGCTGGCAAACAGTTCGCCTGGCGTCGAGGCAAACAGCGGCGGCAGGGCTTCACTCAACCGTGGCTCATGTCGTGGCCCATCCGAGATGAAGACCGCCAGCACGATCACGCAGGTTGCCTCAAGCACCCACCTCAGCACAGGACGTGGCCGCTGCCGGGGAGCTGCCAGCAACTCCGGACGCCAAGCCGGGGAGTCTGCGTGGTCGCAGCGGCGCGCGTGGGCAAAGATCGCGCTCAGGTCGTCGTCAGTGTTGGGCTTCATGAGGAGAGTCGGGGTGCAGCAGCGTGCGCAGGCGCGCTTTGCCGCGTTCGTAATGCTGGCGTACGGAACCGATGCTGACGCGCATCACGTTCGCGGCTTCGTTGAGCGTGAGATCCTGGTAAAACACTAGGTGCAGCACCTCCGCCTGCCGTGCGGGCAGTTGCGCCAAGCAGCGTCGCAACTCGGCCGCGCGTTCGTCTAGCTCCAGTTGGCGTGCAGGCGAGGGGCGCGGATCGTGCTCCGGCCCAGTAAACTGTAGCAGCAGCCTGCCCAGCAGGGATTCGCGATAACGCAGCCGTCGGAACTCCTCGTGCGCCGTGAAGCGGATGACTCCAAACCACCAGGTCTTGAAGCTGGAGCGCCCGTCGTGCTGCGCCCGCTGCTGGGCGAGTTTGAGATAGGCGTTTTGCAGCACGTCCTCCGCGCGGGCATGATCGCCCGCACAGCAGTGCAGCGCCCAGCCAAAGGCGTCGGGATGCAAGACTTCGAGCTGGTCGGCTATGGCGCGTTCCATTCATTTCCCGCTGAGTGACGCAGGACAGCGCGATGTATGACACCGGCTGCGAAAAAACCAGCCGCCTTATTTGATCAGCGCGACCAAACCCAGCAGTAGCGTCAACACCAGAGTGCCCCCGGCGGCGGCCCACAGCTCGATGCCCTGCTCCGGCAGAAACGCGACCGCATAGCTCAGCGCCACTTGCAGCCAACTGAAAAGAATAAAGGCTTTGGGACTGGCAGGCGGGGGACGGGGAGCCATCGCCTCCTCCATGGTCAGCGGTGCTGCTTCAGTGGCGAGAAGGCCAGTGGGCGGCTGGACCAGCGGGCGGCCCGTGGCTGCTGATGGTGCCGTCTTTGGCGCAGGATTGCCGCCATCCTCCTTGCCCTGACGAGAAATGATTTTGGGGCCGGTGTCTGCGCCCTTGGCCAGAATGGTGGGTCCCACTGGCAGTACGGGGGCGGCGGCAGGCACCATCGGCCTCGCCACCAATTGGGGGACTCCTGATTGAGCGACATTGCTGATGAGAAGTACCCTGCCGCCGATGCTCAAACTGAGCGGCAGTGGCAGTTCGGCCTCGCTTTCCCCCGCACGCCCGAGCCAGCCCACCACGGCGGAGTCATCCAGCACCTGAACCAGTACCTTCCCGCCTGCTGCCGCCCACAGGGCCAGCAACACGGCTGGACAACCCGCATCTGGAATGACCACCGCACAGTCCTCACCCGCGCCCAGCAAGAGCGGCTGGTCGGGCCGGAGTTCCAGACGCGTGTCCCCAGCACCCAGCCCCTGCAAAACGATCTCGCGCCCTGCTTTGCCTGCCGTGGCTTTCACCGAGCGGAGCAGTTCCAAGCCAATCCCACCCAGCGTGAGTTTCCAGGGCAGTGGCTGCGCGTACGGCACGCCGCCATTGTTCGGATGAACGACGACGAACTGACAGCCATTCACAAACTGGGCGGTCAGCTCCACATCCTGTACGGCATCGCCCTCAAGCTGAATGCTGCATGCCGCAGCACGACCGATACTGATCGTCTCCCCGTCCTGCACCAGCAGAAAGCGGCGGCGGCCGTTCGATTCGTAAACAACAGGGATCTTCATTCGGGTATTTGTTTACGCTGTAACAACGCTCAAGTCGAACAAACGATCATCCCTTGCGCAGGCTAGGGTCGAACCGCTCCCGCACCGCCTTCTCTCGAAAAGCAAAAATACGCGCAAGCTGCGGCCGCACGAGCCACCCATGCGCCAAATCGCCCAACGGCGCGAAGGGCAGCACATAGGTCGCCTTATCCTCCACCTCGACGCGGCCGTCTCCAAGATCGTGAAACTCGTGCTCATGATGCCACACCGCATACGGCCCCACGCGCTGTTCGTCGATGAACCGCACGCCCTCCTCCACCAGCGTGATCTCCGACAGCCACGTCATCGGCACACCCAGCAGTGGCCGCACGCGGTAGGCGATCATCATTCCCTCCCGCATGCGTGGCGGCAGGTCCGGCGTGAGGATTTCAAACCCCAGTTTCGGCGGCGTGATCTTGGCCAGATTCCTCGGGTCCGAGAAAAAATCCCAGGCTTCCTGCCGCGTGGCCCGGATAATCTGCTTCGTGTGGAGGGTATGGATAGCCATGATCAGCTCGGGAAGTCCGTGTTTGCCGCCACTTCGCCCCACTGCTCCACCTCACGCGTCAGCGCCGCCGCTTTGTCCCGCATTTTCTTCACCACATACTTGCCCAGCGGCAGCCGCAGCGGTGGTTCGCCATCGAGCACCATCTTCACGATGGCTTCGGCCGCACGCACGGGGTCTCCGGGCTGCTTGCCATTCACGGTTTCAAGAAACGTGGCAAACTTGCGCGCGCTGCCCGCATAGTCCGCAATCTCTCCCGCCGCCTTTTCCAGACCCCGGACGATGAAGTCCGTCCGAAACGGCCCTGGCTGCACCAGCGTGACGTGAATGCCCAGCGGTGCTAGTTCCAGCCGCAGGCTCTCGCTCATGATCTCCAGCGCCGCCTTGGCTCCGCCGTAGATGCCAAAGCCTGGATAGTTCGAGATCGCCGCCGCTGCGCTGATGTTCACGATGTGCCCGCTCTTTTGCTCCCGCAGCAGCGGCAGCGCGGCGCGGATCACATTCAGCGGGCCGAAGAAATTTGTCTCCAAACTCCGGCGGATCTGTTCGTCACTGCACTCCTCCACCGCACCGATCAGCCCGTAGCCCGCGTTGTTCACGAGCACATCCAGCGCTCCTGCCGCCGCGATCACCTCGCGAATGTTAGCCTCATCAGTGATGTCGAGCGCCATCACCTGACAACTGCCCGACCGCTCCAAATCAGCGATGCTGCGCACATCCCGCGCCGTCGCGATGACACGCTGCCCAGCAGCCAGCGCCTCCTCCGCAATCGCACGGCCAAAGCCGCTCGAACAACCAGTGATCAGCCATTTCTTTTGATTCATGCGGGGTTCATTCTCCAAAGGATAACGTTCAAACAGACGACCCACGCAGATACGCCCCTCCCCGCATCGCGGCTGCCACGAAACCGCGCGGGCATGGACACTTCCTGCCTGACTTTAGCGAGCCGCCAGAACGTCTGCCACTGCCTGCAAAATCACCTCCACCTCCGCCAACCTGCCGACGCCTTCGTAGCCGCAGGCGAGCATGCCGGCGGCGGGTTCGACGAAGTGCGCACCGAAGCCACGCAGGGTTTCGACATTCCTCAGCGTGGCCGGGTGCTGCCACATCTTGCCGTTCATCGCCGGGGCGATCAAAATCGGGGCGCGGGTGGCCAGGGCGATAGCCGTGAGGGCGTCGTTCGCGAAGCCGTTCGCCATGGAGGCCAGAATATTCGCCGTGGCGGGGGCGATGAGGAGCAAATCGGCCTCGTCGGCGAGTTGGATATGCCCGGGCTGCCAGCCCTCTTTTTCGGCAAACAGGTCGGTGATGACCGGATTCTTGGAGAGCGTGCCCAGGGTCAACGGGGTAACGAATTCGAGGGCTGATTTCGTCAAAATACAGGTGACGACGTGGCCAGCTTTGGTGAGCTGGCTGGCGAGATCTGCCGCCTTGTAGGCTGCGATGGAACCGGTGACGCCGAGGATGATGCGGGGCATGGACCGACGATAAACGCGAAAATCCGCCCGCAAAGCCCGAACTACGAAGGTGCTTGCCATCCTGCCCGCGAGAAAGCACATTCCCCTTCCCCCAATCCCACGACTGAATGCGCTGCCCCAAATGTGGAAGCTCCCAAGATAAAGTCATCGACTCCCGCGAGGCGCGGGAGGGGCATGCCATCCGCCGCCGCCGCGAGTGCATGAAGTGCGATTTCCGCTTCACCACCTACGAGATCGTCGAACGCGAGGAATTACGCGTGGTGAAGCGCAACGGTGCGCGCGAGAGCTTCAACCGCGACAAGCTGCTGGGTGGCGTGCGCAAGTCCTGCGAAAAGCGCCCGGTCAAAATGGAGCAACTTGAGCAACTGGTGGATGACATCGCCAACGAGCTCGAAGAGGAAGGCTACCGCGAAATCCCCAGCACGGTGATCGGTGCGAAGGTGATGCGCCGCCTGGAGGCCATCGACCATGTGGCCTACGTGCGCTACGCCTCGGTGTACCGCCAATTTGAGGACGTGGGCGAGTTCATCGACGAAATCAAGAGCCTCGGCGAGGGCCGTCCGCGCGATGGCCGCCAGCCCGAACTTTTCCGTTAATCCGCCATGAGTGAGAAGACCATTTTTCAAAAGATCATCGACCGCGAAATCCCCGCCCCGCTCGTGTATGAGGACGATCTGGTGGCCGCCTTCAACGACGTCAATCCACAGGCACCAATCCATGTCTTGATAGTCCCAAAAAAGCTGATCCCTCGAGTCGGTGAGGCCGTGGCGGAAGATCAGGCCACGCTCGGTGCGCTGCTCCTCGCTGCGGGGAAAATCGCCGACAAACTGGGCATCAAAGAGCGTAGCAAAGGCTTCCGTCTCGTGATCAATCACGGCAAGGATGCCGGCGAGTCCGTGCCCCACCTGCACGTGCATCTGCTGGCAGGACGCAGCCTAGAATGGCCTCCAGGCTGATCGTGCCCATGGAGCGGGCAACCCCGCAAGCCACGCCGTGCGTTGTAGCGTCCCTGTCGTGCCATGGCCTACATTGTGACGAAAACGTAACAATGAATGGATTGCCTTCGTTGGTGCCTTGCTCTGCCCCGCAATGGTTCAACTTTCCCGCACCCGATTTTCCACTCCTATATGCTTCTTTGCGCTACTGTTCTCCGCACTGGCGGCGGGAATGCTGCAAGCTGCGACAGACAGCCTTGCGAATGCAGCATTGGCAAACGCCGTCACCAAGAAGCCCGTCTCGCTGTATGACCAGCTCTGGGGAGTCCCGGTGCTCTACGAGGCAAAAAAGGGCTTTCTGACGCGCTTTCAGCTTTACGGCATCCTGCAAATTCAAGATGCCCAGGGCTGGTCGGACCACGGCAACTTTGGCAGCCGTGACCGCCCGCAAGATTCACGCTGGGGCGACTTTGAGGTGCGCCGCATGCGCCTGGGCTTCAAATCTAAATGGCTGGACGGGAAGGGTCGGCTGGATGGTCTGATCGACATCAATCCCGACTTCAATCAGTTCTACGGCCGCATCAACATCCTATTCTTTGAGTATGCCTTTTCTGACGCACTGACGATGGGCTTTGGCAAACACCAGGCGTACTTCGCCCTGGAGCGCACGACTTCCTCGCGTGAGACTTTGACCATCGAACGCACCCTGCTGACCGATATGCTGTGGACCAGTTGGTACACTGGCGTCTGGGCCTCAGGCAAGGCCGGGAAGTTTCAATGGAAGCTGGCCGGGTACGCAGGCGATGATGAGCGGGAATTCACGAATTTTCGCGGGGGCGCGCTGATCCAGGGTGGGCTGGGCTATGATCTCAAGGAGGCCACGGGGCTGGACCGTGCCTCGATCGTTTTCGACTACCAGAAGGCTACGGCGGGCACTTCCGTCAAGGGCAACACCTTTGAAGGACCGGCGGCTCCCTACTTGTTTGAAAGCGCCATGTCCGTGAACAGTAGCTGGGAAAAGGGTCCCTGGGGTTTCTACACTGACATTCTCCACGGCCACGGGCGTGGCTCTCAGGGAGATGTGTCTGGCATCCTTCTCATGCCCGCCTTTTACGCCACTGAGAAGCTGCAGTTCGTAGGGCGCTACCAGTTTGCGCTGGGTGAAAACGATGGTCTCCGTCTGTCTAGCCGCTATGACCGCCTCGCCCCAAATATCACCGACGGTGGTCATGGTGGCCAATATCATGGCTTCTACCTGGGGGCGAATTACTACCTTTATGGCCACAAGCTGAAGCTGATGAACGGACTCGAATTCGTCACCCTGAGCGGCGGCGGTCACGGCGGCAGCTACAATGGTTGGACTTGGTCCAGTGCTATCCGCATGTATTTCTAGCCGCCCGAGGGCAAAAAAATCCAGCCTTGGTGCAACTTTGGCTTATTGTAGCTGTTCGAAAGACTGATCAAACCCCCGCCCGTCATGGAACCCCTCTCGCCCCAAGACCCCATCGCCAAGCTGCTGGCCCAGGCCCGCGCGGTTGAGGTGCGTGCCAATTTTGCCCAGAATGTGGTGCGTGCCGCCCGCCAAACTCCGCAAGATCGCGGCTGGCTGGCAGCCTTGCGCACTTGGTGGGAAGATGTCTCATCTGCGGCTCCTGCCGCCAAATGGGCCTTCGCCACCGTGACCGTAGCCGCCTTGGCTTTGGCACTCGTGATTTTCCAGACTCAACCGACTGCTGAGACCCAGCTTGCCAAGCAGGAGGTGCCTGTGATGGCCGTCCCTGATCTGCCCTTGCTGCATGCGGCGGCGGAAACACCTTGGGAGGCGACGTTCAACACGCAAGCTCTGCTGGCCGAGGACGACACGACCCAGCTCACGGACAGCGAGATCGGTTTCCTTCTCTACTGAGTTTCTCGGGCTGCTACCTCAGGCATGCAAAGCGAACTGCTTGTGATGTACGTTGGGTGTGTTTGGCGAATATGGCTCGATGACTCACACGCAGGCACCTCCGCCAAACCGCCCGACTCTGGGTGGCACCGAGAGTCCACACGGCAAATCACACGCTGGCAAACGGGCGGGCTGTCGCCACACCCGTTCTACTTGCTGAGCATGCCCGTGTGACGAAAACGTCGGAACTTGCTGACGGACGAAGCGTGCGGTCATGCCAAATGGCGTGATGGGTTCGTTTGCCACGCCATTTTGGAATGACCAGCGCTGCCGCCAGCATAGCAGGTGGCTGCTGCTGGTGCTCGCTTTGCTGCTGTACTTGCCGGGGACGTCAACGATCCCACTGATGGACCGCGACGAGCCGCGCTTTGCCCACGCCACCGTGGAAATGATCCAGCGGGACAGTTGGGCGATCCCCTATTTCAATGGCGTGTATCGTTTCGACAAGCCGCCGCTGACCTACTGGTGGATGCGGCTGCATTATGCCCTGTTCGGCGTGAACGAGCTGGCGGCACGCCTGCACAGCGTCCTGGCCGTTTATGGGGTCGCGCTGGTGGTAGCGGGCATGGCGCGGAAGCTGACCCAGAATCCCGGTGCCGGGCTGCTGGCCGGTGCCGCCTGGCTCACCAGCCTGCAATCGCTGGTGCATGGCCGACTTTGCGTGGCGGACATGCCGATGATCCTGCTGGTGGCGCTCGCCTGCTGGGCCTTGGTGGAACTTCTCACCGAGCCACCGCCGCAGCGTTGGAACGGCTGGTTCTGGTGCCTCTGGCTTTCGCTTGGCGCTGGATTTCTGGCAAAGGGGCCCATCGCTTGGTTGGTGCCCGCACTGGCACTCGTGCTGTGGCGCTGGGTGTTTTGGAAGAAGCCGCTGCCGTGGCGCAACCTACAAGCAGGACCCGGCCTGTGCCTAGCGCTGGCCATGGTGGCCGCCTGGGGCGCACCCGCTTTGATCGAAACGAAGGGCGCTTTTTGGCAGACTGGCATGGGTGAGCATGTGGTGAAACGCGGCACGGATGTGTTCAATGGCCGCAAGTTTGTACCCGGCTACTATCTCCTCACCACCTGGCTCAGTCTCTTTCCGTGGATGGGCTTTGCAGTGCCAGTCTGGCGCAGCCTGCGCGCCAACTGGACAGCGCAGACGTCGTTTCTCGCCGCATGGTTTCTCGCGCCGCAGCTCATCTTCTTTTTCTATGCCACGCAACTGCCGCACTACGTGATGCCGGGCTATCCGGCGTTCATCGTCCTATTGGCACTGGCATGGCAAAATCGCAGTCGTGCAGTCCCTGCTTTGGCGAAATGGCTTACAGTAGGACTGACGATACTGATTGCCGGGGTCTGGGTGTTTGCTGCTGCGGCGCAGATCCAGCAAAGCGGTATCCGCGAGCTGCTCTACAGCACCCTATTCCTGCTGACCAGTGTGCTGGTGGTGGGAGGCTATGTGGCCTGCGTTCTCTGGAAGCAAGGCATGACACGACGTAATACCTGGCTTGTCTGCCTGACCGTGGCGCTGACGAGCAGGAGTCTTGTACTGCTCGGCAAACAATTGCGCGCGACCTCGGTGCCAGTGCGTGTTGCAGCACAACTTGGCACGCTGCCAACCAGCATGACGCTCCATGGCTGTGGCTACACCGAGCCCAGCCTGGTGTTTTACACAGACCACCAGTGGCAATTCACAGATGATATGAGTGCAGCAAAGCTGCTGCTCCAGCAAGCCGGGCCGGCCGCCGTGGTAGTGCTGAAGCGTGATTGGACGCTGGACCGCTGGTTCAAGGGATTGCTGGGAACGGCACCCAAGGGAACCGCTGCTAAAGATCATACCGCCATCGTGCATGCCCTGGAATCTGGATCACCTGACGTGCCGAGCCAACTTATCGAAGGCTTCAACATGGCGCGCTTCAGTTGGGCGGAAGTTCAGCTCTTCATCAAACGCTAGTGCGTTAAATCATTTGGCAGCCAATCAATCCAGGGCAGCTAAAGCAGTTCTCCCTCTCCCCGCCCCAGACCCACGCGATCATGATTTCTTTTCCTCCGGGGAGAGGGTTGGGGTGAGGGGACGGCAAGCACCCTTCGCCAGCATGGGATGCCCCCTCACCCGGCCTCTCCCCGAAGGTGGTTTTGAGCTTTGCCAATGCAGGGGCGGGGAGAGGGGATTCGCTTTTTGTCCGCGCGATGTGCCGTGCCTGAAAGGCCATTATATAATCTTAAATGCTCTAATCTACCCCTGCTGCATGCGGCGCACCGTGAGTCCCAGCGGGACACCGAAGCCGAACGCGAGCAGCACGGAAGTCAGCACATCGCTGGGATGGTGGCAGTTGTTCTGCATGCGTGACCAGGCGACTCCGCCGGACACCACCAGCAGCGGCACTCCCGCCGGTGGAAACGCGACGGCCAGAGGCACGCAGGCACCAAACGAAGTCGCCGTGTGGGCGCTGGGAAACGATTGTTTGCGCGCACTCAACGTGGGACCATAAAAACCGGGTGCCACGTTGCTACCGGGCCGCGCACGTCCGGAAGTGACGCGAATCACATTGACCACACCCCCGGTGAGCACAGTGCCCAGCACCGCTGCGAGGGTCAGCCTCCGAAAAAAGGGCGAGCGACGCACAAACGCAAAGCAGATGAGCGCGGCAAACACGAACACATTGAAGCCCGCTAGATCGCCCCAATAACTCAGCCATCGCGCTAGACTGCGGATGCGTTCGCTTTCCATCGAATCTCCCACTAGCCGCACCTGCGCCAGCAAGGCCAGATCCTGTGGTATAAGCCAAGCTATCAAAGCAACTCCAAGCAGGACGAAACTCAGCAACTGCCAGCGATTGACAGCCACCATGGCTTTGGCACTGCGCAACAAGCACACCACATCCGCCCACCAACAGGCCAGCATGGGCCGTGTCTGAGAATCAAGCCCGACAGGCAAGCAGGCGGCCGACTCTGCCGTGGCAAGTTCATCCCAGGAAGCTGCATACGGTGGCAGCAGGCCGTGTTGTTTGTGCATCGTAAGTAATCAAAATGCGATTGGTGAAAATCCCAGCGCGCGGATGGAAACGAATTCGTTGCAGTTCATTTGTGTGACGAAACAAACACACACGCCTGCTGGCTCAGTGTCACTTTTGGCGTGAAAACTTATTACTCCCCGCGATCATGCTCAAAGAGTCCCCACCCCGCCGTCCGGTTCAAATGTTGAAATCGGCCCATGACATGGTTTTCCGCCATGTTCACAATTCCAACCTCATTTACAACACGGCCTGGGAGGATCCGCGACTTGACCGGGAGCTGATGCAACTCGGCACCGACAGCCGCGTGGTCATGATCACCAGCGCTGGCTGCAACGCTCTAGATTACTTGCTCGACAATCCAGCGGAGATTCATGCAGTGGACATGAACTATCGGCAGAACGCGCTGCTGGAACTCAAGCAAGCGCTCATCCGTCAGGGTAACTTTGAAGAGCTGTTTGAGATGTTCGGCTTCGGCTCGCATGCCGAATATGCCACGGTCTATGCTCGTGTGCGCAGCAGTCTGTCTGAACCCGCGCAAAAGTACTGGGACAAGCGCATCAGTTTCTTCAATCCCACGAGCCTCAAGAAGTCGTTCTACTACCACGGCACGTCCGGCATCGCCGCGTATGTGATGGGCAATGCGCTCTTCAAGCTGCGCCCAAATGTGAAGAATTTCGCCACCTGCCTGCTGGATGCGCGTTCCTTGCAGGAGCAGCGCGAGGCCTATGATCTCTTCGAGCGTGAAGTCTGGGGACCGTTCAGCAACTGGCTGCTGCGCCAGCCCACGCTGATGACGCTACTCGGCGTGCCGCGTCCGCAGATCAAACTGATCCAGGACTCCTACCCCGGCGGACTCACCAGCTATGTGAAGGACAAGCTGCGCCATGTGTTCACGGAACTGTCCATCGCAGACAATTACTTCTGGCGTGTGTACATGACCGGTTCCTACACGCTGGGTTGCTGTCCCAATTATCTGAAGCAGGAAAACCAGCCCGTGCTGCAAACTCGCGTGGATCGCCTGAAGAGCTACACCACCACGCTCTCCGGCTTCCTGCGCGAGTATCCCGGCAAGTACACGCACTTTGTGCTGCTGGATCACCAGGACTGGCTTGCAGCGCATGACACCGAAGCACTGCGCGATGAGTGGGAGCTGATCCTCGCCAACAGCGCCCCTGGAGCCAAAATCCTGATGCGCTCAGCAGGTGTGAATCTCGACTTCATACCCGACGCGATTCGCTCTCGTGTGCGTTTCTCCCCAGAGCGTACGGAAGCCCTGCATCAGCTTGATCGCGTGGGCACCTACGGCAGCCTCCACTTTGCGGAGGTGCTGTGATGAGCACCACCGCAGACGCCTCCTCTTCCGCGCCTGGCACCAGCACCGCGCTGGAGCGCTACTACCAGTTCCACTCGCGCATCTACGACGCCACGCGCTGGAGCTTTCTGTTTGGGCGCGAGGAAGTCCTCCTCCGCGCCGCCAGCGTGGCCGCGCCGCAACGCATTCTCGAAGTGGGCTGTGGCACCGGGCGCAATCTGCCCGGCCTGCGTCGGCGCTTTCCACAGTCCCACATCACCGGCGTGGATCTCTCCGAGCAGATGCTCGCTATTGCCGCGAAGAAAGTGCGTGATGACAAAACCACCTTGCTGCGCCGGTCCTATTCCGCGCCGGTGCATCAGGATGGGAAGCGTTTCGACCTCGTGCTGTTTTCGTATGCATTGTCCATGTTCAATCCCGGCTGGGAGCAGGCTATCGACGCCGCGTGGGATGATCTGGCCGAAGGCGGCTGCATCGCCGTGGTCGATTTTTCTGATTCCTACTTCTCCTGGTTTCGCAACTGGATGGGCGTGAACCATGTGCGGATGGAGGGCCATTTGTGGCCGTATCTGGGCCGGAAGTTTGCACCGCTGCTGGATGAGCGCTTTGCCGCTTACGGCGGGGTCTGGAACTACGGCATCTTCATCGGCCGGAAGCAGCCCTGAGTGTGGCGATACTGTTTCGTGCAGATTGGTGAACCGAACGCATTTTGGCTTGCCGCAAGCCTCTCCATCTCATGACTCACATCGTACTCCTCGGCACCGCGCTCGCGCTGTTTGCCTTCATCTACTTTCTCCGTCGCTTCAGCACCGCGTGGTCGATGCGCGACTGGCAGCTTACGCAAGGCCACGTGGTGACGGCGGAAATGCGGCGCGGCAAGAAGAAATCCCCGGATGGCTGTCTGCTGTATGATCCGGTACTGCGCTACTCCTACACCGTCGGCGAGCACACCTTTGAAGGCAGCCGCTTCACGCACCAAGCCGTGCGCAATGCGGCCAGTCTGACCACCCAGTTCATCGCCCGGCTCACGCAGGGTTCGGAAGTTCCGGTGTATTACCATCCGCGCAATCCTGGAGAGGCCGTCGTGCAGCCGCTGTCCTGGCAAGGTTCGGCGATGGCGGCGCTTGTTTGTGCGCTAGTGCTGGTCATGCTGACCGCCGCACTTTGGCTCGCGTGAAAGGACTCACTCCCACATTCAGCAACGGTATCACTACTCCCACGTTGCGACGCTCCGTGGTCGGGGTATGGGCCGCACAAATCGCAGTGATTGGCTTTGTCGCCGGTCACTCTTGTTTGCCCAATGTCTGGCTGCATCTGGGGTGGCTCTTGCTCGCAGCGGTGCCTGCTCTGGCCTGCACCGATTGGGCACCTCATATTAGGCGCTGGCAGGCGGACGCGGGCGCTCTATCGGTCATTTCGTTCCTGCTCTGGATGTTGGTGCGTTCCTGCAGCCAGATACCCTCCATGCCAGATCACGCGCTGGGTGAAATCATGCGTGGCCTCGTCGGAGCCATGCTGCTGGTTATGTTCTGCGCCCTCCTCTGGCAGGAGGCGAAAAACAATGAATCCCTGCAAATCATGGGCTGGGTAATGGGCATGACGAGTGCCCTCGCGGCTTTGATCAGCATCGTGCTGTCTTACTTCGTGCTGCCCTATCATCTGGCCGGAGAGCGGCTCATGAACCTGCTGGTGCATGGCGGGCTCAACCCGGTCTGCACCGGGCTGATCTTCGGCTTTGCCGCAGTGTGGCTGGCAGCGTTGGTGGAAAACCGTAGCAAGCCTGTGCCAAGACGCATCGCCTGGGCCGCCATCGCCCTGCTGCATTTCGCGGCGTTTCTTTCGGGCAGTCGTGGTGCCATGCTGGCCATGGCAGGTGGTCATGCGGTGCTGCTTTCAGCACGCGGTTGGCGGCGCGGCCGAGTGGCGGCCTGCGTGTTTCTCTTGGCTGGATTATGCTATTTCAGCAGTGCTCCGCTGTTTGCGCGCATCACCCAATGGCGTGCGCAACCGGTGGCAGCCGCAACCGCCTCGCGTGGGATCATCCATCCATTTCAGAAGGCAATCGCACGCGGTGACAACAGCCGCCTCGACATCTACCGTGCCGGTTGGCATGTCATGGACAACCGCTGGGTGGGCACCGGGCAGTGGGGCGTGACCGGGAACTGGCAATGCGAGCTGCAATCCAAGGCCGACATCACGACGATGGGGCACCTGCACAGCGCCTTCTTTGCCACCTTGGTTCATGGGGGATTCATCGGGCTGACTCTGCTCCTGGTCGCGCTCGGCTGCGGCATCCAGCGGGCCTGGCAGCTTGCATTGGGGGGCGATGTCACCTGGCTCACCCTGCTCGCTTTTGGCTGCACCGGTTTGCTGTTTGATGGCGAATCCCTCGCCTCACTGGCGACGGCACCGCGCTTCGAAGGACTGCTCTTTTGGCTGCCGCTGACCGTCGCGCTGGCACGCGGATCGGCTACTGCACGACGCGCAGATTCTTGAAGCCTGCTTCACCATCGAACACGATCAAATTGAGCTGCTCCTTGGCTTCGGCGATCACGGGATGTCTGCCTGTCGCCGTCACGCCCGCAATTTGCGCAGTGACTTGATCGCCTTTGAAGTTGATCCGCAGCGTCTGCCACTCCTCGGCATTCAGTTTGAGCTTCTGCCGGGCCAGCGGTTCGGTCTGGCTCTTGTCCTGGCCTGGATCGGGATTTTTGGTGATCTCGATCTGTGTGCTGGTGACGACGATGCGGAAGGAATGTTTGCCTGCCGTATGAATGCGCAGCGAGTGACGCCCTGCGGTGTGCAGTTTCATGTCGTACTCCAGCGTGCCATCGGTGATCGGCAGCGGGCCGCTCAAGGTCGCGCCCTGTTCCTCGGTTTTCGGCGCGGGATTCCAGATGGCATCATCATGCACCTGCCAGGTGCCACGCGTCATGCTCCACGGCTTAACCGGCAGTGACTTAAAATCCTGTGCGAGCACCGGGCTTCCTGTCAGCGCTGGCAGTACCACCTGCTGTTTTTTCTCCATGATAGGCGGCAATTCGCGACTGTAGCCGCCATCGCGGTAGCGAATCACCAGAGCGCTCAATTCCTTCACCACCTCGGGGTGCTGTGCGCTGACATCCGTCGTCTCGGCAGGATCATCCTTCACGTTGTAGAGCTGGGGCTTGAACTGGCTGGCATGTGCTTTGCGTGCGCCTAGTTTGATGTCGCTGACTGGGATGCCTTCGATCCATTTCCAGGGGCCTTTGCGGATCGCGAAGACGCCGTCGGAGCTGTGGATGAACATGTGATCGCGTGTGGGAGCGGCGTCCTGGGTGCCGAGGAAGGCGGGCAGCGCATTGAAGCTGTCTTCCGCAGCGGTGGCTGCGGCGGGCAGCTTTTCGCCGACGATGGCCGCCGTGGTGGCGAGGATGTCGGCAAGGCTAATCATGTCACTGCACTCGGTGCCGGCCGGAATCTTCGCGGGCCAGCGGGTGATGAAGGGCACTTTGAAGCCGCCTTCCCACACGTCATGTTTGCCACCGCGAAGACCCGCGTTCACTTTCAGTCCCGCTTTGAAGGCCTGCGTCTGCACGCTGTCACGCGTCGGGGTGAACACCCCGCCGTTGTCGCTGCTGAGAATGACGAGCGTGTCTTGCGCGATGCCCTTGTCATCCAACGCTTTCAACACACTGCCGACGCTGCGGTCGAGTTCGTGAATCCAGTCGCCATAAGGTCCGGCCTGGCTTTGTCCCGCGATGTCCTTGTCCGGGGTGACGGGATTGTGTACCGCGACGGGTGTGTAGTAGAGAAAGAACGGCGTGCCGTTTTTCTGCTGCGTGATCCACTCCGCAGCCTTGGTGGTGAGCAGCGGCATGACGCGCTCATTCACACGCCGTGGCGCATCAATGTCGAGGATGGTTGCTTTGGCGCCTTCAGTGTCCTCGGGGCCGTAGGTGGCTTTAAAATTCGGATCGTTGGCATCAGGGCTGTGCAATTTCATACCAGCGGGTATTTTTCCGCTGCGCAGGCCATAGACGAAGCGGTTCTCCACAAACACGCCAGTCAGGTCGCCGTGATTGCTCGGCACGCCGAAATGGTAGTCGAACCCGATGTCCAGCGGACCGGGGGAAAGCTCGGCGGTGTAGTCCGTGCGCCATTTCAGCGAGCCGTCATCCGTGCCGTAGCCCAGGTGCCATTTGCCGATCGCAGCGGTTTGGTAGCCGTGCTTTTTGAGCAGCGAGGCCATGTTCAGCCGCGTCGTTTCAATGTGCAGCGGGGAAAACGTACCTAGCACCTCATGCGTGAGCGAGGTGCGCCAGCAGTAGCGGCCCGTCATCACCGAGTAACGTGTGGGCGAGCAGACGGACGAGGTCGTATTTGCATCCGTGAAACGCCGCCCCTCTTTGGCCAGGCGGTCAATGTTCGGCGTCTGCACCAGCTTGCCATCCGCGCCGTAACACCCCGCGCTGCCGTAGCCGTAGTCATCCGCCAGAATGATGACGATGTTCGGGGTGTCGGCGGCAAAGGCGGATGCAACGAAGAGGGCAAGGATGAGCAGAAAACGCATGCCCCGTTGACGAAGGCCGCGCGGGCGGACTTTCATCCAGTTGCGCCTTTCCCATTGCGACGGAGCGGACACTCTTCTCCTGTTTCTGGCGACTGTGATCGAGAGCCGAACTGCGCTGCGCAGTCGTCCCCCCTCACTTCACCTTCACCCGCGCATAATAGATCGCGGATTTGCCTTCGTGGCTGGAGTAGTAGGTCACGTGGAGGAGGCCGTCGTCGAAGTAGAGGCCGGGGTAGCTGCAGTCACCGGCGCTGGGGAGTTCGAGGAGGGGGGTGAGGCCGGTGGAGGTCATGGTGTAGAGCACCATGTGCGGGCCGGGGGTTTTGCCGAAGCCACGGGAGCCGGCGATGACTTTGCCATCGGGCAGTTCGATGATGTTGGGGCCGCCGATGGGGATGCCGGTGGGGGCCCAGGTCCAGTCGCGATACGGAGCCTTCGCGGTGCCGATCATGCCTTTGCGGTCGCCGCCCTGGCGGGACACGAGTGCGAGTGCGGTG
This sequence comes from uncultured Verrucomicrobiota bacterium, assembly GCA_903848465.1. GTDB lineage: Bacteria > Verrucomicrobiota > Verrucomicrobiia > Verrucomicrobiales > Verrucomicrobiaceae > Prosthecobacter. The sequence goes on along the minus strand of CAINGK010000153.1, from coordinate 67,306 downwards.
CCGTTTTTGAGGAAGCGGATCGTGGTTTCGCCGGGCTGGCCTTCCACCTTCATGATGGAGGAGAGCTGCCACACAGAGCCGTCGGTGCTGGCGTAGGTTTTCAGCGACCACTCTTTCTCAGGCGCAGGGCCGCCGGAACTGGGGTGGATGTTGAAGCTGGCACCGTAGAAGCGTTTGTCCTCCGGATTGATGGTGGCGCGCCAGAGCCAGTCGCCTTTGGAGAGGAGCTTTTGCAGCGGGGTCCAGACCTTGCCGTCCATGGAGGTGGCGTAGCGCGGCTGACGGCCGAGGGTGGCTGACACGCCTTCGCAGAGCAGGTAGAGGCGCTTTTCATCGGGCGTGACGATGAGCTTGGGGTCGCGCAGGTCGAGTCCGGGCTCGCTGACGGTGACGTGCTCCACCCAGGTCTTACCAGTGGCGGAGACGAGCATGCGGATGGTGCCGTCGCCTTTGGTGGAGGCGTCCCCCTCGCGGAAGCAGCAGTAGAAGAGGTTCTTGAAGCGCGTGAGGTCGGTGAAGGCGCTGTGGGGGGCTTTGTCCCAGATCTTTTCCACGGAGACCAGCTCGGCCTTGGAGTCAGACTGTGCTTCAGCTTTGGGTGCGGGTACCTGCGCCTGGAGCAGACTGACGGAGAGGAAAACAGCAGCGGTGGTGAGGAGGGAGCGATGCATGATGGAGTACCGTAATCAGTCGCCACGACTTTTCATCGTTTCTTTGCGGGGTGGTTGAGAAAACTCATGGATTCACTCCAGGACGATATCAAAATGCCAGTCTGTGGGCGGAAACCAGCGCTTTTGGTCTGCCTCTTGGGCCAGAGGCACTGATGGATTACGATTCACCAAGGCCTTGTAGAAGCGATTGGCCGATTTTGGATCTTGATATTTAAGCCACTGACCCGCAGTGGCGAGCACCTGAGCGGTTTCTTCGTGGTCATCCGGCATGAGGCAAGACGCCCGCCAAGCGAGATCGGCTGCATCATAGCGGTAGTGAAAACGTCGTTCAACATGCGGAGCGTAGTGGCGCATGCTCCAAAGCTCGTCGGAGCTGGGCGTGAAGACAGGTTTGAAGCTCCAAGCCTGTGCGGGTGATTCGGGTGGATCGATCCAGGAGGGGTGCCATAGCGCCTCTTGCCGCATTTTGGACATAGAACCCAGATCGAAAGCGCCTCCGTACTGCGTGAAGTCTGGAGCACCTTCGAAGCCAAACAGTTCCATGCCGAGGCCGCGCTGGATTTGTGCAGCCGTCCATAGCGCCCGCCCGCGATCAGCGGAGGGCAGACGTGCGTCTTTGGCCCTGCGCAATTCTGCGCCGAAACGCAGGAGCGCACGTTCGAGGTCCGCCGGCAGAAGCTTGCAGGCTTCTTGAATGAAGCCGTCGCGTGCCAGCCTGCGTGCGACGAGGTAGGTGAAAGTGTCCATCTCACCAGGTTCCCGCCACCCACCGTACTTTGCTTCCAGAAAGCTAATGGTCAGCGGGCTTGGAGGAGGCTCTTTGTCAGGCACAATCATCTTTTTAAGGCCCGGAATTCGACCACTGCGCGCCAGCGTGAGCAGTTCTTCCGCAGAAAGCAGCCGCTCGGCGATGTAGGATGCATCACTCCAGTAGTCGGTGCGCAGAAAGGTTTGCAAAGCTCCGGCAAAGTCATTGCGGGCGACCTGCGCTACACCGCAATCAGCGAGAAGCTTGTGCGTGCGCACGGCTGGGTAATTGGAGGTGGTGAGTGGAAACCATTCGTTGCTCCGCGCATCCTCCCACCTGCTGCGGGCAGATGGGTCGGGGGTGGGCAGTCGTGCCGCCATGCGTGTGAGGGCCTGCTGGGCTTCATGTCGGTTCCCCCGCATGGCCGCAAGCTTGCCACGCAGGGCCAGAGCGTTCACATCGTCAGATGGTGCGAGTGCCAGCCAGCGGCGGGCATCGTCGAAACGGGCGGCATTGTAGGTGATCCAGGCAAGGAGGACGGCCTCCTGCTGGTCTTTGATCCCTGCCTTTTCAAAAGACGCCAACCAACGTGGCAGGTCGTCGCTGGCGGCAATTTCCGAGCGGCGGCCCTGCACCCAGCCACCCAGAGACTCCATGCTTTCAATGAGTTGTAGCATTTGTACGCGGCGGAGGAAGGGGTCTGCCAGAACTTCGCGTGCAAAGCCCTCACTCCAGTCCATGAGCTTGTGCCGGTCATCACGGAGGTAGTCCTGCGCGTGGCTGAGTCCCAATGGTGTCCGCAGCATGGCGGCACGCTTCCACTCTGCTGCAGCCACCTCCTTGGCTTCCGCATAGTCGCAGCCCTCTCTGCCAAGTATATAAGTGGCCTCGACGCCCAAATGCAGGCAATCTTTGAAGCCCGCACGTGCCAGCCTGCGGGTCTCTGCCAGCCAGTGGCCCTGCTCATCATGCGGGGAGGTGCGAAACAGCATCCATGCAGCCCAGGTGCTGCGGCTGCTACGCTTCTCCGCAGGCAGTGCGAGCAACTGCCGCCAGAATTCGCGTGCAGTTTTGAACGGGTCATCAGAGACCAAATCATTCACATCAAGACGTGCAGCCGCGCCTAGCAAATAGAGGCGCAAGTCCTCCGGCAGCGGAGAGATGATTTCGGCAAGGTCGCGTTTTAGCTTTGGCCATGGCGAACCGGTCACCGCATCTGACGGACGCATGTTGTGCTGCGAACGATCTCCCGCATGAAGCATCGCACGCCGCAGCTCACGATAGCGTTCGAACCAGGTTTCATCGACGGGCTGTCCTGCCATGGTTTGCCTCAGCTCCGCCATTTCAAGGTCGAGGGTGTAAGCAGGCGTGCCTGGCGGGTGCGCCAGATGGATGTCGGGCGGCAGAGCGGTCTGATTCAACTCACTTTGAAATAGAAACAATGGCGGCTGCAGTATGCCCCTGGGCTGATCCAACGCGCTGTCGGGGAAAAACGGGCCGCAGGCGATCACGGCGGCAGTACCCAGCATGGTGGAACCTAAAAGCCAGCGATGGCGTGAATAGCGGCGCAATCTCATGCGCCCATTTTATGCGATGGGTGAAAAACGCTAAGAAATTCTTAACGAATAATGCGGACATCCATGGATGCGCTCTGCCCATCTTTCAGCCGGACCCACCCGGCTACAATCTGCTGCTCCGGCTGCACACGTCCAAAACGTGCCGGGTGCTCAAGCCTCAATGTAAGGCACCCCGGCGCATGATTCAGAACTTTGTAGCCGCGCAAGCCGTCGCCACCCTCAATATCGCCACCCTGCCATGAAATGCTCACCTCACGCGGCAGGTCATCCGGTGCTTCTCCCTTTTGTTGCAAGATGATTTCAGCATGGCCTTCTTTGGCGGGTCGGGCGAACGCAGCCCAGCCTCGCTTGAGCATCTCGCCACCCGCTACTTTGGATAGCAGGCTTGCGGACCAGTTTAGGCGGTCACTGCCAACGGGCAGACGATACCAGATGACCGCCTGCATGAGCTGGGCTGAATGGGCGCGCCATTCAGCAACGAGGCCTGACAAAGTGTAAGCGTCGGAATCGAGCACGGCATAATTCCGTGTGCTGAGTGCGAGGCCGGCGGGCAGGTCTTCACCATAAACCTCGCGAACGCGGCCATCATCCGCAAATTCCACGAGACAGGAGTAAGTCGGAAGTGCCACGCGGAATGGCACCCCCAGCTCCTCCGCCCGCTGCACGGCCGCCCGCGTTTCATTCAGGTCCATGAGACCGCTCAGGCCGGCATTTTTCGGCAAGTGCAATGAATGAACCTGAAGCACATAACCGGGAGAGCGGGCCAGCAGCTTCCGCACGGCTTCATGCCGGAGCCATGCGGGCAGTGCGGTGATGCAGATGGGAACGTCCGTCCTCAAGGAACCCAGCATCTGTTCATATTCGGCCAGTCGTGATTCAGCGCAGTCATAGTCGAGCTGCAACTCGGTCAAGTGCAGGCCTCCAGCTTTGAAGCGAGAAACGGTGTCTGTGAGCAAACGGCTCATCTCATGGACCAGCGAACTGTTCCAGCCATTCCTCCCCACGGACGCATGCACTCGAAGCACAGCGCTGATCTGCCTGCCTGAATCTACAAGTGCCCTCCAGTCTGGAGTGATGATCTTGATCTCAGGCCTGCTATCCTTGACGCTGAATTCGGCAGCAAGCACATGCAACGCGTCAAATCTCGCTGCACGCACAGCCGCTGACACCTCTTCGGTCCATACTCGCTGCCACACATAAGCTTGTGATGACAGGGGCGTCTGCCTCACCTTTCGGCTACAGCCAGCCAGCAGGAGAATGATGAGCAAAAGGCGATGCATGCGTCGCTAATTCTATACTCATTTGTGCTCCGAGGTTCAGCGATTCTTTGCGCTACAGACGCAGAAAAATGCGCTGCCTTGGCAGGCGGAACAGCCGCCGCCTGCCAAACGGTCGATCTCGCTTGGCTACCTGCCCTGGACGAGCTTCAAGCTGCGGATGTCATAGGTCTTGGCGGAATCGCCGAGGGCTTTGGTGGCAGCCTCCTTGGTGAGGGTGGCGGTCGTCGCTGTGACTTCCAGCCGGGGGATGCCGCCGTCTTTGGCAGGCAGCACTTTGACCGTTTGCACGCCTTTGATTTTGCTGAGGGCGGCTTGGACGTGGTTGGAGCAGGCGCTGCACATGACGCCGGCCACTTCGCCCTGATAAAGGTAGGTCGCGGGTTCGGTGGCGTGGCTGGTGGTCAGGGTGATGAGGCTGAGGAGGAGGGTGAGGATGTGTTTCATAGGTTTGGTTGTGGATGATTATTCTGTGGTATGATCGAGTAGGCGCTGCACGTCGCGACCGAGTTGTTCGGCCATGAGCGCGGCGATCTCGGGTTGCGGGTGAAAGACGGCGTAGTAGCCGCGCACGCGGCCCTGGCGGTCGATGAGGACGAGGCGCAGATCATGCTCGTAGAGGTCGAGCGGATTGAGGCGCTTCTCCTCTGGGATGGGCGCGGGAGCCTGCAGTTGCAGATCGTAGGTCATGTAGTCCCAGATGCGCTGCTGGTTTCCGGTCACGAACCACCAGGGGTCTTCCGGCCTGGCACCCACGCCTTCGGCGTAGGCCTTGAGGAAGCCCGGTGTGTCGCGTTCCGGTGCCACCGCGAGCGAGACCAGATGGAAATCTGGCCGCGTGCGATGGGCGGCATTGAGCTTCTGCATCTGCGCCACCACGGCGGCGCAGCCATGGGGGCACACGGTGTAGAGGCAGGCCATGACGGTGACTTTGCCGCGCAGGGCGGAAAGTTTCACCGTCTGCCCGCTGCGCTCGGTGGCTTCGAGGTCGCCATGGATCTGGGCGACGACGGGCAGTGGCGGCTTGGGCAGTGCCTGATTGGCATAATGCCCGAGCATCAGCACGCCCGCGAGGGCCATGCCAATGCCAAGCCCCATGCGCACCCAGGAGCCGGTGCTGACGCGGCAGTCAGCACCGGCGGAGGTGTAGCGAATGCTCGGAGGAGGCGGCTCTGGAGGTGAATCTGGCATGGCGTTATTCGGCAGGGATTTTGAGGATTTCAGCCTCAGTCCACATCGCGCTGCGGGCCTTCTCAGCGTCGCGGATGGCCTGGACCTGAGCGGGGGTGACGGCGCTGGCCTTGTTGCCAAAGCTGCTGCGCACATAGGTCAGCACATCGGCGATCTGTGTGTCGCTGAGTGCCGCGCCCTGCGGCGGCATGAGCGGTGCCGGGGAGGCGAAGGGTTTGCCATTGAGCGTGATGGGGCCGGTGAAGCCATGCAGCACCATGCGGATGATGCGGTCCGGCTTGCTCGCCGCCACCCAGTTTGAGCTGGCGAGCGGTGGGAACATGCCGGGCAAGCCCTGCCCGGTGGGCTGATGGCAGGCGAAGCAGACCTGCATGTAAACCGTCTGGCCGCGTGAGATGGACGCCGCATCCTGGGCGCGGATGAGCGGGGTGAATGACAGCAGGCAGGCTGCTGCGAGAAGGTGTTTAATGGATGATTTCATGAATGATAAGTTGGGGGGTGATATTTTTGAACAAGTGATTGAATGAGGGTGCTGTGGGGGCGTGCTTCAGCCGCCTTTGCCGATGGCCTCCACCTTCTGGCGAAAGCCCGTGAACATGTCCGCCACGAGCTGTCTGGTTTTGGCGGGTGCTTTGGTTGGGTCACCCGCCGTCGTGGGTGGGTGTGGGTCGTACTCGGCCAGTAGGGCCAGGCAGTCCGTGTATTCGCGATCGCGCCATTTCATGGACATGTGCAGACCAAAGTCCATGCCGGCAGTGACACCGGCAGCCGTGATGACCTTGCCATCCTCCACCACGCGGTCATTGGAGGGCGTGGCACCGAAGAGAGGCAGAAGGTCTTTCACCAGCCAGTGGGAGGTGGCCTTCCTGCCTTGCAGCAGACCTGCGGCGCCGAGGATGAGTGAGCCGGTGCAGACGGAGGAGACGACTTTCGCCGCAGCTCCGGCCTTGCGGATGAAAGCCATCGTCTCCGCATCCTGCATGGCGGCCAGCGTGCCTGATGAGCCACCGGGCACACAGAGCAGATCCAGCGCCGCCGGGCAGTTGGCAAAGGTGATGTCGGGCATGATCTTCACACCCGCATCTGAGCTGACGAGCTCCAGGCTCTTGGCGGCCAGCAGCACTTTGGCTCCCATCAGGGATGACAGAAAGTGATGCGGACCGATGAGATCGAGCGCCGTGAACTGTGGGTAAAGCACCTGCACGATCACTTCATGGCCCGTCCAGCTAGGCGGCATGGCGGACATGTCATGGTCAGGTGCTGCAGCCTGTGCCGGTGCCTGTGCGCTGGCAGTTTGTGCCAGGGCGGCAAAGCCGGGCAGCACGCAGGTGAGTTGGCGTAAAAATTCACGACGCTCGGTGTTCATGGGATTCAGGTTTTTGGATTTAATAGCGCACCGTGGCCTGGCAGAAGACGTTGAAGGGTGCGTTGGGAGCTACGGAGCCGTTGAAAAACGCGAAGGGCTGGTAGTAGCGTGTATCCAGAAGGTTCTGGATGCCGACCGAAACCGTCGCAGGGCCACGAGTGTAACTGAGCTGCGCATCCACCGTCGCGTAAGCTGGAGTGGAAAAGGTGTTGGCGTTATCACCTGGACGAGCGGTGGCCATCGTGACTCCCAGACCAGCGCCGAATCCTTTGAAGTAACCATCTTTGCGGTCAAACCGCAGCGCGATGCGGCCCGAATGCTGCGGGATGCGTGCTAGGCGGTTGCCAGAAGGCAACGTCGTGTCCGAGACGATCCTGGCGTCCTGGAAGGCATAGTTCATGAGCACGCTGAACTCAGAGGCAAGCTGCCAGACGAGGTCGGCTTCAATGCCCTGTGCCCGCTGCTTGCCGGACTGGGCGCTGAGCAGACTGCCGGGGATGGACACGGGCACATTCGTACGGTCGTTATGAAACCACGCCAGCGAGCCCTGCAGCCTTTTGGTGACCTCAAATTTAAAGCCCGCCTCCCACTGCTCTCCGTTGATGACTTTCTTTGGACCCGCGAGGGCAATGCCAACCGGTGCCTGAAATCCTTGGCCCCAGCCAGCAAAGGCGGTCACCCAGCTCGTCACATCCACCGAAGCCCCTGCCCTGCCGGTGATGCGATGATTGTCCAGAACGGTGTCGATGCCCTGGACCTTTTCCACATCGTGGACTCTGAGGTTGCTGTAGCGCATGGACCCCATGAGGTGAAACCTCTCCGCAAAGGTGATCTGGTCCTGGAGAAAGCCAGCGATGGTCTGATAGTCGTTGTGCTGATCGATGAGAGCGAAGCCGTTGCCGGCCCAGGCCGGATAGCTCGGATTGCTGACATTGATCGCGCCGAAGGCTGGATTGTAGTACATCACACCAGGGTCCATGGTGTGGTCATAGTCCATGCCCACGGTCAGGGTGTGCTTGATGGCTCCGGTATCAAACTTGCCGTTCACCCGCGCATTGAAGGCAAAGGTTCGCAGTTGCTGCACCAACTGGGCTGAATCCACCGGATAGATCGTGCCGACCGGAGCGGCGACAAAGCTCGGCCAGACGGAGGACTGGTCGAAGTTCCAGTCCATGTAGTTCGCTTCGAGGATGAAGTTCCAGTCGCTGTTGAAGCTGTGCTTCAGTTCGGCGCTCAGGGTGCGGTTCTTGTTGGAAGTCGCGGGCTGGCCTTCGGCGCGGAAAATGTCGTAGCGACCAAAGGTGAAGGTGCCGGGGTTCACCGTGCCGCTGGCGGGCAGCCCGCTGTAGTCCGTCTGCGAGCGGTCGGTGTAGCGCCCGCGCAGCGTCAGCGTGGTGTCATCACTGAGAGCAATGGCCAGGGTGGGGAAGAAGCTGGTGAGGTGGCCTCTGATGTAGGAGTTCACATCCCGTATCTCGCGCACATCTCCAGTGATGCGGAAGAGCACGCGGCCCTTGTCGTCGAGCGGCTGGTTGATGTCCCAGATGTTGCCATAGCCTCCCCAGCTGCTGGCGTTCATGCCCATCATGTAATGCGCTTCTTTTTCAGGCCGCTTTGAAACGAAGTTCAGCAGGCCGCCCAGCGGGCCGCCCGCCGCGCCGCCGAACATCGTGCCGGTGGGGCCTTTGACGACTTCCACGCGCTCTGTGTTGATCAGCGTTTCCGTGGCAGGGCCAGGATAGTAGAGCTGGAAGCTGTCCAGATACGGCGCGGACTGAAAGCCCCGGATGAAGTTCTGGATGTTGTTCATCTCACGCCAGTCGGTGCCCACCACGCCGCTGAAGTTTTTCACCACATCCCCCGGATTTTGGGAGAGCTGGTTGTCCATCAGCTTTCGCGTGAGGACCTGCACGGACTGGGGTAGCTGGCGCAGCGGGATCTCAGAGCGCGTGGTTGAGTTGGCGTACGGATACAAGAAAGGGTCCTGCTGCGCGGTGATGATGATGGCCGGCAGCTCTTTGGGCTCCTGGTTTGCTAGACTGACGGCGGTAGGTTTGGCCTTGGTCGTGACCTTGGGATCAATCTTGGGATCGGCCTTGGCTTCGACTGGCTGAGGGGCGGGAGTGCTTTGAGAAAACGCGGGGGAAACGGCCAGCAAAGCGGCCGCCGTCAGAAGTTTGGTGCGGGAAATGCGCGCGAAAAAAGTAGAAACAAGCATGCTTGAAGAGAGAAAAGGAATGAAACAGGGCACATGGAGGAAACCCTCACGCCATGAGTGTCCGGTCTAGGCGTGATGGGGCGTGTAGTCTGGGATGACGGGGATATGCCATGCGCGTTCCCCGCAGGGCCTACGGCCCGTACGGTGGTGGTGCATGAAGCCAAGCGCAGCGGCCTGAGAGTTCAGGCTGCGAGTGCGTCTGTAGTGCTCAACCCAGAGCAGAGTGGCTGCTGCCGCGTCGTGGCGGCGGGCTTGGCGGCTTGGTACGGCGTGCGATGCCGTGGGGAAAATCGGGCAACGGCGGTGAGACTGTCGGACAGGGTGGCGTGAGGATTACCCGGCTGAAAAGGCCCAGCGAAAGGTCGAGCTTCTTTTTCTGCTCGGTCTGCTTGGTTTCCTTCTTTTCGGACTGCCTGCCTTGCTTGATGGCACAGCAGAGCGGGCAGGGGTGCGCGTTGTCAAAGGTCTGGCTCACGCCATCTATGAGAGAACCTTCCTGCACCGCGTAGGTGACGATCATGCCCGCCCAGGCGGCGGATTGCAGCACGATCCAGTGCAGCCCGATGGAAAACATCAGGATGGCAACAAGGAGGAGGCGTGCGGCGCGGCGGAGCATGCTGAGTGAACTGCCTTGATTCAAAGAGGCAAAAGAGTTGCCCCCGCCCGGATACCCACCGGACGGGGGCCTCTGATGAGAACGCAGCACAAGCTGCGGAACACTGCTCACCAGAAAGTGTGGCATGATCCCGGCGGGATCATGATGGCTGCGAAGTGATGGAAAACGGCTCTTCCCCTAGCTGGAGAGAGCGTGGCACAGCAAGGCTCAGAACACGAAACGTGTGCCCACCGACAGCGTGTAGTGCGGTGCCAACTGGTAGCCATTCAGGTACTGATAAATGGGCAACTGGAAGAACACGTAGTGGTACACATTCTTGGCGATGTTGAAGGTGAAACCAGGACTCACATAGATGGTGGTGCCGCCGCTGTCTGCGGGGGAGGCGTTGATGCCGTGATCACGAGCGAGGAAGCGCGCATTGAACTGCAACTGCGGGACAAACTTGGGGAAGTGGTGGTAGCGCAGGGCCAAATTGGTGGAGAGTGAGTTGCCTGGAATATACCCTTCGCGGCTAGCCAGCGGCAGGTCCGCCACGGCTTGGGAGAAGTAGTTCCAGTCCTTGGCGATGTTGGCAAAATGGAAGGCTCCCACGATCAGGTCCGTCGTCCCGGTGCCCATTTGCAGGCCACGATCCAAGGGATTGCCAGCAATGGCACCGCCGTTGAAGTTCTGACGAAACTCGCCGGTGGGCAGTTTCAATCCAAGCTGGAGGCCCAGGCTGCGGTTTTTCAGCAGCCCCATCCAGCGTCCGATAACCTTGATATCGCCAAAGCCGGTCTTGTTGGAGGTGCCGGCATCGGTGCCGTCGTAGTTGGTGCCGTTGGTGGCATGAGTACGATCAAGGTAGGGCAGTTGCACGTTGGCTCCCCACGGGCCTTTGCTGTAGTCGTAGGTGAGGTTGAGGCTCTGGGTCTTGGTGTACAGCTCCTGCTCGTGCGGGGAGATCGGCCAGGTGCCGACCGTACCCGAACCGGCGCGCACCTGATTTTGATTCAGGAAATCGTAGCGGAGATCGAAGCGAAAGCCGTCATTGGCGGCCAAGCCCTGGCTTTCCCAGCCGGGAGTGTAGCCTGGCCCCAGCATGCAGCCGCAACTGGCGCAGCCAAACACAGCGGGGGCAGAGAGGAGGAGGCAAAGCGTGGTCAAAATGACCAGCAAGGCACGAGTACGTGAATGAGAATGAACTTGGGGTGCCGGCGTGGCACGGAGGCAAACAGCAAAAGGGGTCATAAAACGAGGGTGGAAAAGGGGTGTTGCTTAACAAAGGTGGCCGCATGAATGCACGGCAGGCAGGAATGGTCATGCAGGGCTGAAGCCCCGCGCAGAGTCGGACATCGGCTTTTCAAAAAGCCAGTCGGTCAATCAAGCCAGCCCGCGTCGTGGCGGTGGCGTCTCCGGCAGTTCGCTGCGGTGGACTAACAACTCGTGCAGCGGCACGAATGAAAATGTAGCTGCTGCGGGAGTGACCAGGGTCGTGACCTCCACCAGCACGGCGTTGATCTTCTGCATGCTATTCCCCGTTTGCTGCGGCTGCTCGGGGTTGGACTGGCGGCCTTCCTTGACCTTGTGGCACAAGGCGCAGCCGTGCTGCCCATCGAAAGTCTTCTGCACCGCCTCGATCACCGCGCCTTCACGCGCAAAGGAGATCAGCATCCCCGTCCACGCGATGCCCTGCAGCAACGCCCAGTGCATGCCGAGCGAAAGACAGATCGCCGCCACGACCACCAGCCGCGCGATGCGCGGCAGTAGCGAGACTTCGGGGCGGGAGGGCATGCTGCGATTATGAGTGCGCGGCGCGCGGTGTCAACTGTGCTCACTTCATCGTCTCAAACCACGCCAACAGATCGAGGATCTGTTCCGCCTTCAGAGTGTTGAGCAATCCCACGGGCATGGGCGAAATCTCGGACACGCTGCGCTCCTTGATCATCGCCTTGGCGATTTCGCTTTTGTCGGGAGCGAGGGGATTGGCCCGCAGCACCACGCGCTCATCGTCCTCGCTCTCCAGGCTGCCGGTGATCGTTTTGCCATCGCTCGTCTTCACCGTCACGTAGCGGAATTTTTCGTCGATGAATTTGGAGGGATTCAGAATGTGATCCAGCAGGTCGCGGCGGTTGAAGCGCGCGGAGACCTGCACGAGGTCCGGGCCGAAGACGCCCGCAGGCAGGGTGGGGTCGTTGCTCACCTTATGGCAGAACACGCACTGCGCACGAATGAGCGCATCCTTCGCGCTGTCGCGGTTGCGGGTCTTGGCATCCATCTTCACCAGCAGCGGGGCCAGGTCTTCCAGCGTCCAGTTCTTGAACGAATGCCCCGGCAGCGCATGCGCGGAGAGCACGGTAGGTTTCGCGGGCTGGATCACCGCAGCAAGCTGCGTGGCCTCCTCCGGTTTCAGCGCCGCCGCCAGTTCGCTGCGTGTGTCGCTGATCGCTTTGAAGAAGGTGGAGGCCCCGTTCATTTTCTCCGCCTTGTTCAGCGCCTCAAACGCGATCTTCCGCTGCTCCAGCGTCCAACCGTCTTTGAGATAGCGCAGCATGAACGGGTAGTAGAGCAGGTCCTCAGAGGTCGTGGCTGCTTGGAGAAGCGGCATCGTTTTTTCGATAACCGTGGGGGATTTGAGATAGACGAGCAGGCGGCAGAGTTCGCGATTGAGAAAGGTTTCGTTCGCAGGATAAGCCGCCCATTTCATCAAAGCTGCCTTGTCGGCTGGCTCCCCATAACGTGCGATGGAGACCGCGATGACGCGCAAGGCATCCAGCGTGGGCTTGGGCGCAGCTTGCATGACCTTGGTCAGGATCGGTTCCAGATCGGCCTTTTCTCCCTCGCGTGCCAACGCGAGCAATGCGGTGATCGCACGTTTGTCGCTGCTCTCTGCCATGGCATGAGAACGCCACTCAGTGACCGGAGTGCGTTCGACCCACCGGCGTGCGGCCAGCCGTGCGAAAGGATCTGCAATGCCAAGATGTTCCCAGGCATACTTGAAGTCCGCTTTCGGTTCCATTTTGCTCAGACCGGGGATGTCAATCATGCGTTCCTCAAGCACATCGCGAACCTGCGACATTCCCGAAGAGATGTGGGAGAACTTGGTGACTATTGGGTTTGTTTCCTTCTCTGGATGGGCAGTTGTGACCCGATACAGACCGCTTTGGGTACCGCGGCCACCCGTGATGAACCACATCGCCCCATCTGGCCCGATGCAGCCGTCTGTGACATTGAGCGGCCTTCCAGAAATGAAAGTTTCCTGCTCTGCGGTGTAGGTGGCCCCGCTGTGCCTCAAATGCACGGCGATGATGCGGCCGTAGCTCCAGTCGAGAATGTAGAGCGCCTCACGATACTTTTGCGGGAAGTCGGAACCATAGCCGAAGAAAATCCCCGTGGGCGAAGACAGCCCAATATCAATCACACTCGGCAGCGTGTCGGCATACCACGCTGGGAATCTTCCCGTGCCACGCCGCCAGCCATAGTCGCCACCGGGCACAATCTGCAGCACCCGCGTGGGCATGTACCACGGCGTTCCCACATCGCGCTCCATGTCGGCATCGAAGGTGAAAAGATCGCCTTCGTGATTGAACGCAATGTCCAGCGGATTGCGCAAACCACCCGCCAGGAGCGTGACCTTGCTGCCATCCGGCTTCACGCGCAGGATGTGTCCGGCGGGGAGCTCCACGTTGCCGTCGAACATGCTGTTGTCCCAGGGGTTCGGGATGAGCTGATCGTTGGCGTAGTTCTTGAGCGGGGAATCGGGATCGAGGTTCTTGGGAATAAGCACGTTGTTGCCGTGCGCCACGTAGATGTCGCCATCGGGGCCGAGTTTGATGTGATTGCGGCCATGACCCACGCCGCCTTCGGTTTTGACGAGGGGCTGACGTTTTTCAAAGACGCCGTCGCCATCGGCATCGGTCAGGCGGAAGAGGGTCTTGGAGACGTTGGCATTCGCGAACAGCGAACCATGCGCATACAGCAGCCCTCGACACTCCAGCAGTTCATCGTCGATGACTTCCACCTTCTGGTCGCCGCTGCCGCTGAGCGTGAGGCGCAGCAGGCCTTTCTTCTCTTTGCCCAGTGTGATGCGGCCTTGGGGATCGAAGGCCATGGACACCCACGAGTCTTCGCCGGGCTGCGCGGAGCGGATCAGCTCCGCTTTGAAACCCGGTGGCAAGGTTAGCATGGCGGGATCGGTGGCCTGGTTCTGCGCGCCGGGTTTGGCGAGCTGCCAGGAGTTGTAGGCGTCGAAGGTCTTCTTTAAATCGAAGGGGTTCGTGGCCGGATCGGCATCGGTGGGGCCTGAAACCACGGCGTTCTGCCAAGTGGCGTCGGTGACGATCCAGCGCACGGCGGCGAGATCGCCATTGAGTTCCAGCAGCGCAGCGGCCTTCGCTTTGCCGGGCACACGCAGTCCGAGCTGGTGCGTTTTGCCATCGCCAAGCTGCCGCGTGAGGTCCGTGCCGGTTGCAGTCGCGGCGGCTTTGAGGATGGCGATGCTTTTGCCGTCGAGCACGATTTCCACCGGGGCATCGCTAGCGGCGAGCAGCACGGCTTTGAGCAGCTTGCCCTCATGCTTCACCGCCTGGGTGAAGGTCGCGCCCGCTTCGGGTGCTACCAGCCACTGCGGCACCGGCGGGCTGTTGGCGAGCTGAGCGAAGGCACTGGCTGAGAGCAGCAGGAAGAGAAAGCAGCGAAACATGCGCAAAGAACGTCCGCAGCAGCAGGAGACTGTCGGCTAAGACCACATCGATCATGGGAGCGATCTGAAAGCCGGGCGTAGAGGAGTCGGAATGGATGTAATCTCTCATGGCGTCCGGTGCATCACGGTGCCTGTAGTGGGAATCTTGGGGGATTTTCAGGCTCAGAAAGCCCGTGTTTAGGGTCAGTCTCAGGAGCATTTAGGGTCGATTTAGGGTACCCTGAAACATTGAAAAACAATGAGGTGCGTTATCGGCTCGAACTTTCTTAAGAGCGTGGGCTTGACATTCGTTTGAAAATGAGTCTTCTAGTTGGACCGTGAAAAGCAAAATCTATATACTCGACGACCATCCCATCGTTATCGAAGGGCTTAAGAAACTAATCGACCAGCAAGAAGACATGCAGGTCATCGGCAGTGCTGAAGACGCCAACACAGCGTTGCAGCAGATCGCCAAACTCAAACCTGACGTGGTCGTTCTCGACATCACGCTCAAGGATCGCAGTGGAGTGGACCTCATCAAAAAGCTCCGTGCTACCCATCCAAACATGCAGATGCTGGTGTACTCGATGCACGATGAAAATGTGTACGCTGAGCGCTGCCTGCGCGCTGGTGCCATGGGCTATGTGATGAAGGGCGAAGCCAGCACTCGCGTGCTGCAGGGTCTCCGTCAGGTGGCCGCTGGTTCCTTCTTCTTCAGTGCTTCCCTGCTCGGCAGCATCGTTTCCGGTGGCGGCCCTCGCGGCGGTTCCCGTGGCGAGCCTGCCCGCATGCTCAGTGACCGTCAGCTCGAAATCTTCGAGATGGTCGGACGCGGCTTCGACTCCCACAGCATTGCTGAAAAGCTGGCGCTCAGCGCCAAGACGGTGGACGCCCACAAGGCGAACATCCGCCAGAAGCTCGGCCTCGCCTCCGCACGCGAACTGCTCATGGAAGCCGTTCGCTGGGTGGAGAAATAGGCCTTGCCAACAGCAGGAACTTTCCAGCGGGCGGTGCATAGGCACCGCCCGTTTTTTTATGCTGCCGTGGGATGGTCGCTTCAGTTCCAGCCCTTTGTGCATGATCGGTTGCGCGCCAGGAGGCGTTGCGGCATAAGGAGCCGTATGGGCAGCGCCAAAGATTCCGCCAGTTTATCCACGCGCACCGGGCAGTGGCTGGTTTACGCGCTGTTCCGGTGCCTTGAGGGCGTGCTGTGGCTGCTGCCGCTCATTGTGGTCTGGTACGCGGGCCGCGTGCTGGGCACCCTAGCTTATTTCCTGGGCGGGAAGTACCGCCGGCTGGCGCTGCACAACCTGCACATCGCCTTTGGCCGGGAAAAAAGCGCCGCTGAACTCCAGCAACTAGCGCGCGAGCACTTCAAGAGCCTGTTTGCCAACGTGCTCTGCGGTTTCAAGCTGCCCCTGATGAGCGAGGCCGCCATCTGCAAACACGTGCGGTCCGAAGGCATCGAGCGCGCGCAGGCCGCCTACGACAACGGCAAACGTCCGCTCTTGAATCTGGTGCTGCATGCGAGCTGCTGGGAAATCCTGACCCAGGTGCCGTCCATGTACGTACGCGGTCACCAGGCCGGGGCCATTTATCAGTCGTTGCGCAATCCCTGGCTCAATGCCCTGGTGCTGCGCCGCCGCGAAAAGCTGGGCTATGCGCTGTTTGACCGGCAGGCCGGTTTCAATGCCCCGATGAAGTTCATGCGCGAGGCCGGCCAGGTGGGCGTGCTGGTGGATCAGCATGCCGGAGACCATGGCCTGTGGTGCCCCTTCTTTGACCGACTGGCCTCCACCACGACCATCGCGGCGCTCATGGCCATCCGCACGAATGCCGTGGTGCTGCCGATGATGGTCTATGATGACGGCCCCGCACGCTGGCGGCTGGTCTGCGCGCCGGAGGTCAAAGCCGCCGCTACGCAGTCCAACGCCGAGGGCCTGACCCTGGCGATCAATGCCGCCGTGGAGGCGCTGATCCGCGCGCAGCCAGCGAACTGGTTCTGGGTACACAACCGCTGGAAACTGCCCAAGCCACACTTCCTGCTGCCCAATTACCGCCGAGGCGTGGCCTACCCAGAGGGTTATGACATGAGCCGCCTACAGCCGTTTGAGATGCTCATCCGCAGCCCCAACTGGCTGGGAGACGCCTGCATGGCCTTCCCAATGGTGCGGGCGATCAAACGCGGCCGCCCGGACATGAAGATCACCGTGCTTGGCCCGGACAAACTGGAGGAGCTGTGGCTCTCCATGCCCGAGGTCTCGCGCTACATCGCCAAACCCGCCAAAGAAGGCCTCTTCGCGGTGGCCAAACGCATCAAGGCCACCGGCGTGGCGTTCGACGCCGCCGTGTTCTGCACCAATTCCACCCGCAGCACGCTGGAAGTCTGGCTCGCGGGCATCCCGCGCCGCATCGGGGTCAGGGGTTCCTTTCGCGCCAAGCTGCTCAATCAAATCATCAGTCCGCCGAAGGTCAAAGTGGACAAGGAGCACCACGCGCACCGCTATCTGCGCATCGCCAAGGGCATCGGGGCCGACATCGACCAGCCCGGCCTGTGGGACTCCGGCACGCCGCCCGTGGCGACGGATGGCACCCTCCGCGTGGGGGTTTGCGCCGGTGCCGAGTATGGCCAGGCCAAGCGCTGGCCGCTGGAGCGTTTTGCCGCCGTGGTGAATCAAATCTCCGCGCAGCATGCGCAGTTCCGCTGGCAGTTGTTCGGCGCACCTGGGGAAAAGGAAATGGGCGAAAAACTTTCCGCCATGCTCCACGCACCCCACGAAAACCTCGTGGGCAAGACACGCCTCTCCGAACTCATCGCCAAACTGCGCGGGTGCCAGCTTCTCCTCACCAATGACACCGGCACCATGCACCTAGCAGCGGCGCTGGGCATTCCCACCGTGAGCATCTTTGGCTCCACCTGCCCGATTGAAACCGGCCCCCTCGGCGAGCGCCATACCGTCATCCAGCACAAGGTGCCCTGCAGCCCCTGCTTTGAGCGCGAGTGCCCCTTCGGCCACTACGATTGCATGACCAAAGTCACCCCGGAAGAGGTGGCGCAGGCGGTGCTGAAGGCGAGTGGTGTGTCGAATGACGAATGACGAATGACGAATGCAGAATGTCGAATGACTGAAACATGACGAAGCACCCATGACGCAGTTTGGGGCCTGATGTGCATGCGAAGGCATGCGAAGAGATTATACGACGCTACGATTCCCTAACAGCCCTTCGTCATTCGTCATTCGTCATTCTGCATTCCATTCTCACGGCTCCGCCACCGGCTCCTTGCCCACAAACATGCCCAGTACCGCGCCGCCGATGATCCAAGCGATCAAATGATCGGCGATGTTCACCACCAGATCGCGCCCCGGATTTTCAAACCAGATCCACAGAGGCATGTCGGCGGTCAGGCCGGCAAACAATCCTGCCGCCGCCACGAAGGCGATGCGCGCCGGATAGAACAACGCCGTTTGGGACAGCATGGCCGCGATCAAAAAGGCGCAGATCAGACTGCGGACGAAACTCAAAGCTAGGTTCGTCCCCATGCTGACCTCCCATTTGCCCGGACGGATGATGGCATACACGTAAGGCCCGTTTTTCAGTGCCTTTGCCTGCGCATCTTCAAAGGCCTTCTTTTCTTCGGCGGTGGCGATCTTCGGCGCATCACCCATGGATGGCAGCAGATAGATGCCATGGCCGGAAGTCACGTTGGCCTTGATCACTTCTGACACAGCGGATTCATCACGAAATGCACGGAATCCGTTCTGATGCCAGCCAATGGCCGTCCACGACAACGCCTCCCAGCCGAAGACGGCCACGGCGGTGAGAATGGCTCCGAAGATGATTTTACCCATGAAGTTTATTACTGGCTGATGCCGGAAGGGCAAGCGGGCAATGCGCCAATAGCGTGACCAAGATGTAGCCAAAGAATCGCTTCAGCACACAGGCGTCAGCAAGGCCACACCGCTGAAATGTGCGGCGAGGTTTTCCACCACCAGCCGGGCCATCTCAGCGCGCGTCTCATGCGTGCCGCTGCCCAGATGCGGCAGCAGTACTGCGTTCTCGCATTGCAGCAGCGCCTCCGGCACCTGCGGCTCGTTTTCAAACACATCCAGCCCGGCACCTCGAATCGTGCCGTGTTGCAGCGCGGTGATCAGCGCCGCCTCATCCACCACCGATCCTCGGGCGATGTTGATCAGCGTGCCCTTCACACCCAGCGCTGCCAGCACCTCCGCGTTGATCAGGTGCTTGGTGTCCGCACCGCCGGGGCAGGCCACGACCAGGAAATCTACTGCTTGAGCGAGCGCGGTCAGCGAGCCGACGTACTCCCAGCTTACGTCCTGTTTGGAACGGCCATGATAGGCGATGCGCATGCCATGCGCTTCGAGCCGGTGTGCAATCGCCTTGCCAATGCGCCCCAGGCCCACGATGCCCGCGAGCTTGCCACGCAGCGCATGCGCCAGCGGGAATGCACCCTTCAGCCAAGCTCCGGCATGCAGGAAACGATTGGCCGCGATCAAGCGCCGACTTGTCATCAAGACCAGCGCACTCGCCGTGTCCGCCACGTCTTCCGTCAGCACGTCCGGTGTATTCGTCACGCGGATGCCATGCGCTTGGCACCAGTCCACCGGGACGCCGTCATAACCCACGCCAAACACGCTCATGATTTCCAGCTTCGGCAGTTGCTCCAGCAGCGCCACGGGCGTCACCGTGCCTCCGTTCATCACGATGCTGCGGATCTCCGCCCCCACCTGGGCCAGCAGCCCCGCCTTGTCCTGCGCATGAAAGTAATCATGGCACACATGCGCCGAATGCAGCGGCTGCATGAGGAAGTCTGGCAAGGGAGCGAGAATCAGTGCAGGGGTCTTTTCCATGGGAAGTTAGGCTTTGGGATTTTTCCGGTTCTGCGGCGCGGTCAGGCGCACGCCATCGGGCCATTTGGCACCTTGCTGAATCCAGTCGTGAATGATCTGCTCGTAATCGCGGTCCAGCCGTTCAGGCGTCGGCGGCATGGCCACGGGGCTGTCGTGGCCCAGCAACAGCACCTTGTAGAGCAGGCTCTGGTGCGGTGATCCCGGCACGATCACCGGCCCACGGCGACCACCTTTCATGGCCAGTTCCTTGGTCTCCAGATTCAGTCCGGCAAACACATACTGATGCTGGTGGCACTCCAGGCAACTGCCTTCCAGGATCGGCTTCACTTGGCGCACAAAATCCACGCGTTGATTCTTCAGCACCGCCAGATCCACCACGCAGGCGGAAAGCAGCAGGCTGGCAGCCAGTGACAGGCAAGTATATCGGTTCATGCGTCCATCATCCAATGGCAGCAGCACCTGACAAGCGGCGATTCATCCGGGACGATTGCGCATCATGTCCGCCACTTGGGCGAAGAAGGTCCCAATGATGGGGGCCTCCGGGTCCGGCACCGCCACCTCGCTCATCGCTTCCCCCATCAGCTTCAGCCAGCGGTCACGCTCCGCCTCGCCGATGGCAAAGGGCATGTGCCTGCCGCGCAGACGCGGGTGGCCACGCTCCTCGATGTAGGTCTGCGGCCCGCCGAAGCGGTACACAATGAAATCCGCCAGTCGCTTCTCCGCATTCTCCCAGTCATCCGGCGGGTACATCGTGCCGATCACATCATCCACCCGCACGCGCCGGTAAAACGCCGCCACCATATCGCGCAGTTTCGTTTCGCCCACGCGGGCGCAGAGAGTTGAGAGTTCGTCCATTGAGGCAGAGTAGAGATGGCCACAAAGAAACGCAAAAAAGATCAAAGAACCAAACCCTTCGAATCCGACTCATTTTTTGTCCTTTTTGCGTTTCTTTGCGGCCATGATCTCCAGTTTTCGGGAATTCCGCCGAAAGTTTCGCCTCTCACAGGACGGATGATTGACTCTCCGACCCAACTCGTTCGTATTTACCCCATGAAAACCGCGCTTACCCTTCTCTCCATCTTACTCATGGCCTCCCTCGCCCCGACCTCCCCTGCCGCTGACGCACCCAAAACCGAAACCGCCGTCATCGGTGGCGGCTGCTTCTGGTGCGTCGAGGCGCAGTACTTGCTCGTCAAAGGCGTCAAAAATGTCGTCAGCGGCTATGCCGGCGGCAAAATAGAAAACCCCACCTATGAAGCCGTCTGCACCGGGGACACCGGCCACGCCGAAGTCGTGAAGGTCGAGTTCGATCCCGCCGTCGTCAGCTACAAGGAAATCATCGACCTCTTCTGGGACGCGCACGACCCCACCAGCGTGACCAAGGAAGACATGATGAAGCACGGCAAGCTCCTGCCCAAAGGCACTGCCTACCAGGGCAACGACTACGGCAGCCAGTACCGCTCTGCCATCTACTACACCACCGAGGAGCAGCACAAGATCGCCGAAGCCTCGAAGGCTGAAGTGCAGAAGAAGTGGAAAGACCCCATCGCCACCGAGATCGCCCCGCTCAAAAAGTTCTACCCCGCCGAAGACTACCACCAGAACTTCAAAGCCCTCAACCCCAACCAGGGCTACGTGCGCGCCGTGGTCGATCCCAAGACCGAGAAGTTCAAGCACAAGCTGGAGGAGAAAGGCAAGATCAAGCCCGAGGCGAAATAACCACCCATTGTGAAGTGGGATGCACTCCTCGAGTGCGGTTCCGGTGCAGCCCAGGCCTAAAGGCCTGGGTTTTTTCGTCTAAAAGCCCAGCGTTTTTTTGAACGGATTTAAGAGTTCTCGTTTCGCTCTTAGGCTCCAGATTTACCTTGTCGCCCAGCAGCCGTTCTGGCACAAAGGGCACGAACTGATTTCTCGCCATGAGCTCCTCCCGCATCCTGCCACGTCTTATCATCATTCTGGGTTTCGCTTTCATCGGGGCCAGCATCGGTGTCACACTGCAAGCGCTCCGCATCACCGGCAAGCCTCAGGAGTTCCGCTCGCTGGCCAGGCTTGTCGCAGGCGGACAGATGCTCAGCAACACCATCCTCTGGCGCGAGCAGCAGGCGGACTTCTACGGGACGATCATCGAAACCCTCGAATCCGCTGAAATGAAACGCCGCGCCTGGGAGCGTGTGAAAGCGCTGAATCCTGATCTCAAAGATAGTGACGTGGAGATCCGTGTCGCTCAAACCAAAGGCAGCGCCATTTTCAATATCATCGCGACCGGTTCTGAACCCAAATACACGCGAATTTTTCTCGATGCCTTGCTCGATGAGTTCATTTCCTTCCGGCAGAGCATTCGCGAGCAGGCGCAAAGCAAGGTCGTTCATGAATTTTTTCAGGATGTGTTCACAAGACAGAAGTCCATGGAAGACGCCGCTGAGAAACTGGAGAAAGCGCGTGCACGCGGGGTGGACACCCTCAGCGTCAGATCTGATCTGGAGCGGCTCGTGGTGCGCCTCAACGCCCAGCGCAACCAGCGCGACGACCTCCGTTTCAAGATCAAGGTGATCAAAGCTGACGAAGCCGCACGCGCCCCCTTGCAAACCCAGCTTGAAGCCATCGAATCGGAAATCAACGACATCGAAAAAGGCCTAGCTCGCAGGGAATCGGACCTCGCCGAACTGAAAACCTTCCAGGAAAAACACGATACCAACAAGCTGGTCTATGAGAAGCTGTTCAAAGAAGTCGAGAAACTACAGGCCGCTTTCAATCCAGCCCCCGACTACCTCGCCATTCAGGAACGCGCGACTCCTGCCAGTGAAAACGTCGAAGACTGGAAGCTGCCCGTCGCAGTGGGTGCCTGCGGCGGCGGTTTTCTGGCAGGCCTCATCGGCTTTGCGCTGAGTCTCCTGATCTTGCATTCTCCCAAGCCACCGCAGATTCCGACGGCGGTGGGTTGACGGGGTAGGGATTGGCTTCCCCCGCACCACATCGTCACTTGCATCCCAGCCCTGCGTGCTTCATTCGCGGCGCTTGCAACCACTCCACCTCATCGACGCCATCGGCCCCTTCTTTCGCGGGCATGATGTGCGTACGATCAACTGGTCCAAGATCCCCTGGCATCATTTGCCCAAAACTCGCGATGCCGTTGCGGACGTGTGGTGGGCGCAGGTGCGGGAGGATGTCACGCGTTTTGCAGATCAAGCCGCGGCCTGGGGCTTCAACGCCGTCTCGCTCGATGACGTGACGCATCTGGCGGATCATGCCTGGCTGGAGCCGGAGCTGCGCGCGCGCATCGCCCTCTACCGCGAGGAATTCGCCCGCTGCTTCGAGATCTTCACTGCACGCGGCCTGCGGGTGCATCTGACGATGGATGTCATGACCTACACGCCGGAACTGCGGCGGCGCATGACGGAAGCGAAGCGCGGCGTGAACGACTATCTCGCCGAATTGCTGGATGGCTTCTTCACCAGCTTCCCGCAGGTGGCCGGCATCATCCTGCGCATTGGCGAAGCCGATGGCAAAGGCGTGCATGACGAATTCCGCAGCGAGCTCGTCATCCAAAAACCCGCGCAGGCACGCCAGCTCCTGCTCGATCTGCTGCCCGTGTGCGAGAAACACGCACGCCGCCTCATCTTCCGTACCTGGACCGTGGGCGCGTATCGCATCGGCGATCTGATGTGGCACCGCCGCACCTTCACCAGCGTGTTTGAAGGCCTCACCAGCCCAGCGCTCGTCATCTCGATGAAATACGGCGAGTCCGATTTCTTCCGCTACCTGCCGCTGAACTCGAACTTCTTCCGCACCGACGTGGCGAAGATCGTGGAACTGCAAACGCGGCGCGAGTACGAAGGCTGCGGCGAGTACCCCAGCTTCACCGGCTGGGAATACGAACGCTACGCGCATGAGCTGAAGCACGCCAAGAACGTCATCGGCTGCATGGTCTGGTGCCAGACCGGCGGCTGGGTGCCCTTCCGCCGCATCGCGCTGATCGATCCCGAGGCCATCTGGATCGACCTCAACACCTTCGTCACCATCCGCATCATCAAAGACAGCATGCCGGTGGAGGACGCCGTGCGCGCCTTCGCCAAAGAGCGTGCCCTTGGCGATGCCGACGCCCTCATCGAACTGCTGCGCTACTCGGACGAGGTGATCCGCGAGCTACTCTATGTGGAGGAATTCGCGCAGCAAAAACTCTTCTTCCGCCGCGTGCGCATTCCGCCGCTGATCCAGGTCTATTGGGGCAACATCTTCATCAATCACAGCATCAAAAAGCTGCTGCTCTACTTTGTGCAGGAGCCGGAGGCCGCCCTGCGCAGCGCCGCCCGCTGCATGGACCGGCTGGAGCAGATGATCGCCCTGGCACCGCGTGCCGGCGTGCCCGTGCCCGACCTCGAATACATGCGCGACACCTTCCGCCTGCTGGCCCTGGCGCGTGAGTACTACTTCACCGAGTTCACCCCGGAGATGGAGACGCGCCTGCGCGAGGCCAAGCGTGAGTACAAAACGAAATACCCCAAGCGCGGCCTGCGTGCGCGCTATCGCGTGAAGATGGACTTCAACCCCTTCTGGCTGCAGCCCCGCTATCTCGGCTGGGCCATCGAGCTCCTCATGCGCCGTCGCCGCGGCTACCGCCTCATCGACCGCCTGCTCATTCTCCACGTGCTGTCCATGATCTACCGCGTCATCGCCCTGCGAAAGCCCCATTGGATTCCCGGCTTTGCGAAGGAGAGCGCGATGGGCGTGGACGTCGTGTTTCGGTGATCAGAACGTGAGACGGGCTGGCAGCCCGTTTCACATCCTCAAATCTTCACGTCCCACCCCTTGCGGTACGCCTTCCGTCCCCAGAACTTCAGAGCCTCCGCGTTATCCAGTACCTTGCCAGTTTTCGGATCACACTTCACCATCGTATTCGTCCGATACGCCATGTTGCCGAGATGGCACATCATCGTGCTCTTCTGGCCCTCCTCGATGGGGCTGTTCAGCTTTGCATTGCCACGGATGGCCTCGATGAAATTGCCGATGTGAGACACATCGCCCGTACCGGCGGTGCTGGCCTTGCCCTTGCTGACTTCCACACCCTTCAGGTCGTAGTTGATCCAGGAGTCACGCGCGATGGCCATGGTGCCGTTGTCGCCATAGAACATCACTTCCGCCAGCGGCTTCTCCGCCGCCCGTGCATGGCTGCTGCTCTGCACCCACTCACAGCCGGCGTGGCCGAAATCATACACCGCCGTGCCGGTGTCGGGCGTTTCCTGCGCGTCGTCGTAGAAATAGCGACCGCCATTGTAGGTGGTGCGCAGCGGATACTCGCCCTTGATGCCCCAGCGCAGGATGTCCAGGGTGTGGATGCCGTTGTTGCCGAGCTCGCCATTGCCCCAATGCCAGAACCAGTGCCAGTCATAGTGCGCCAGCGTTTTGAAATCGTGCTTCGCGTCATCGGGCACCGGCCCTTGCCACAGGTTGTAGTCGATTTCGGGTGACGCTGGTTTGTCGTTTGAGGCGACGGATTTGCGTGTGTTGTAGTAGAAGCCACGGCCAAAGCGCACGGTGCCGATGGCTCCGCCGTGCAGGGCCTCGATCGCATCCTTCATCCAGGTGCGGCGCTGATTGCCCATCTGCACCAGGCGGTCATATTTTTTCGCTGCGGCCACGATCATCTCGGCCTCATGCGCGTTCTGGCTGCCGGGTTTTTCCACATAGACGTGCTTGCCAGCCTGCATGCACAGCAGCGCAGCGGGGGTGTGCCAGAAATTGGGCGTGGCGATGAAGACGGCATCCAGGGTCTTGTCATCGAGGATCGAACGAAAATCCTTCACACCCATGCAGGACACTTTCTGCGTGTCATTGACGACCTTGAGTCCTGCTTCCAGGCGCTTCGGGTCCACTTCGGCCAGGTAGGCGATCTCCACGCCGGGGATCTTCAGCAAGGCCTGCACGTGCCCCATGCCACGCCCCAGCGCCACGACGGCCACTTTGATTTTTTTCCCGGCCTCATCCGCAGCGTAGAGTTTGGGGAGAGCGGAGACAGCGGCGAGCGCGGACGTTTGGTGGAAAAAAGTGCGGCGGTTCATGGTGGTGAGACCAAATCGGTCGCGGGCGGGTCTCTCTTGCACTCAACCAATCGTCCTCGTCCTCGTCCTCGTCCTCGTCCTCCTACTCGAACTCGTCCTCGATCCTTCGACTCCGCAGCAGCCAGCCAGCCGCACTCTGCCCAAGGCCCCTTCCCTCCCTCACTTTCCCCGTGCATCCGGCCCATTTTCGCCCACTATCGGGGCTGCCAATCTCCGCCATGACCTTCGCCGAACTTCACCGCATCTATCACCAGCCCTTTTTCGATCTCCTCAAGCAGGCACGCGCCGTGCATGACGAGCATTGGACCGGCAACGAAGTGCAGCTCTGCACCCTTCTCAGCATCAAGACCGGCGGTTGCAGCG
The DNA here is from genome assembly GCA_903848465.1 of uncultured Verrucomicrobiota bacterium. Taxonomy (GTDB): domain Bacteria; phylum Verrucomicrobiota; class Verrucomicrobiia; order Verrucomicrobiales; family Verrucomicrobiaceae; genus Prosthecobacter. Next base: position 41,692 of record CAINGK010000153.1, on the reverse strand, counting down.
AAGACTGCGGCTACTGCGCCCAGAGCGCCCGCTACAGCACCGGCCTGCAAAAGGAAAATCTCATGCCCAAGGAGCAGGTCCTGGAGCGCGCCCTCGCCGCCCGTGCCAACGGCTCCACCCGCTTCTGCATGGGTGCCGCCTGGAAAGGCGTGCGCAAAGGCACCCAGAAATTCGACCAGGTGCTCGACATCGTGCGCGACGTTTCCAAGCTCGGCATGGAAGTCTGCGTCACCCTCGGCGAACTCGGCGCGGACGAGGCCGCCGATCTCAAGGAAGCCGGCGTCACCGCCTACAACCACAACGTGGACACCTCCCCGGAGCACTACCCAAACATCGTCAGCACGCACACCTTTGACGACCGCCTGCGCACCATCCGCCACGCGCAGGACGCCGGCATGTCCGTCTGCTGCGGTGGCATCCTCGGCCTCGGCGAGACCATCGAAGACCGCCTGAAAATGCTGGAAGTCATCTCCAACTTCAATCCCCAGCCCGAGAGCATCCCCATCAACGCCCTCATGCCCATCAAAGGCACCCCCATGGGCGACAACGAAGTCGTCGATTCCTTCGCCTTCGTCCGCATGATCGCCGTCACCCGCATCGCCGTGCCCAAGGCCAAGGTGCGCCTCAGCGCCGGCCGCACCAATCTGAGCCGCGAAGCCCAGGCCCTCGCCTACTTTGCCGGAGCCAACTCCATCTTCTACGGAGATAAACTCCTCACCGCCGCCAACCCCCGCGCCAACGAGGACATGAAACTCCTCCGCGACCTCGGCCTCGCCCCCCAGGCCCCGAATCCCGAAATGGAAGCCCCCGAAGCCTCCGAAGGCCGCCCCCTCATGCCCTGCTGCACCGAGGAGCATGCGTGTGAGATGGAGAAGGCCAGCGGTTGCTGCTAGCTAAAACCCGAAACGGTTTACCGCGATGAGTCTCCGAGTGAAAGCCATCATCTCGGGGATCGTGATCGAGAGCATTTTGTTCTCGTTGATGTATCCTGGAGGTTGGGGACCGTGCGGACCCAGTTCATCGCTGGGTTTTATAATGATGCTTTTTCATTTTCCCGGCAGCATGCTGACCGCTCCGTTTTTTTGGATGGGACTGCCGGAATCATGGAGCATGCCCATATTGCTTGTCGGCTCGAGCGTTTGGTGGGCATTCATCAGCTATGCGTTTATGGTAACGCGGGATAGACGGTGATCGCCTCAGCTTCACACCGCCGCCTTCAACAGCCTCGCCAGATACATCCCCGCCGTCTTTCCCACCTCCACCACCTCCGCGTGGTGCAGCGTCTGCGCCCGCAATCCAGCGGCCCAGTTGGTGAGCATCGAAATGCCCGCGACCTCCATGCCTAACGCACGAGCCTGAATCGCCTCAGCCACGGTGGACATGCCCACCGCATCCGCACCCAACGTGCGCAGCATGCGGATTTCCGCCGGTGTTTCATACTGCGGGCCGAGCAGCCCCGCATACACGCCTGCATGCAGCTTCAAACCGATCTCCAAACTCGCCGCATGAAACCTCTCGCACCACACCCGCGAATAGACCTCGCTCATATCGTGGAAGTTCGGTCCGCCCATCAGCGGCGTGGTGCCTTGGAGATTGATGTGATCCGTGATGAGCATCAAACCACCCACATGGAAGTTCTCATGGATCGCCCCCGCCGCATTCGTGAGCACCACACGCTTCACGCCGATCTCATGCATGAAACGGATGCTCGCCGTCACCTCATGCGCCGTGAGTCCTTCATACAAATGCCGCCGCCCTTGCGCGAGCAGGATGGGCTTCCCGTGATGCTGCGACAATACAAAACGCCCCGCATGCCCTGGCACAGTGGAAGCGCTCAACCCAGGCACCTCGGAATAGGCGACTTCACTTTCCATCCCAAACGCCTCCGCCACGGCTCCAAGACCGGACCCCAGCACGATGGCAGTTTCAGGACGGGCGTTTTGTAGTGCAGTGAGCGACATGGGCGTGAGCAAAGTGGTCCGCACAGTCCTCTGTGCGGAGATCGCCGTCACGAGACGTTCGTTCTACCGCACAGGGGACTGTGCGGACCACTATCTGGCAGCAACCCGCTCCTTCAACTCCTGATACAACCGCTCCACCTCCGGCATCTCAATCCCCGCCGCCTTCGCACGGCGCACCGGTTCACCCCAGATCGCCTCAAGCTCCACTTCGCTGCCAGCCAGAAAATCAATGAGACTGCTCGGCTTGTACGCCGACATCGTGCGCGTGCGCTCGATCATGTCATCAATCAGCGACAGCGGAATCGCATGCCCCAGCTTCCCCGCAGTCTCGATGATCTCACGCATCAAATCACGCACGCGCTGCTCCAGCACCGGATCAGCCAAAATCGCCGCCGTGTCCTTCCCTCCCGCTGCAATCGAAAGCCCATTGAACGGAATGTTCCAAACGAGCTTCTTCCATCGCGCGGCAATCAAACTGGGCTCCACCTTGCACTCAATGCCACTACGCCGGAACTCCGCCGCCAGTACCTCCGTGCGCACCTGCGGTGCGCCACTGTGCTCGCCCAGCGCAATCTGCCCCTGCGCGATGTGATGAATCACCCCCGGTGCAAGGCGGTTGATGCACACAAAGCACAGTCCGCCCAGCACATGCGCAGAGCCAAAGTGCCGCGCCAGAAAGTCATCGCTTCCCAGCCCGTTTTGCAGCGTGAGGATCATCGACTTTTTGTGCAGCAGCGGCGGCAGCAAAGAGAGCAACGCCTCATTCGCGGTGGCCTTCATCGCAATGATCACCAGATCGCACTCCCCGATCTCCGCCGTGCTGCGATGGCAGTGCACCTGCGGCAGCTCAAAGTCACCGAGAGGACTGCTGATCTTGAGCCCATGCTGCTTCACCTGCTCATAATCCGAACGCATGAGAAAATGCACCTCATTCCCATGCTGCGCCAGCCGCCCGCCATAGTAGCAGCCGACAGCGCCGGAGCCGATGATTGCGATCCGTGGGTGATCTGAGTTCACCAGCACACTTTGCGGAACATTGGCGATACTTCAAATCATCCATGACTCATTCGATCCCGGAGGGATCACAGAAGGTAGCCAGGGGTAAGCGAGGCACGAGCGCCACCCCTGGACCACGCACATCACACCCCCTGCTCAAGGGCGCATGCCGGAGGTATGCAAGAAGCGCACTTCACCAGCCCTCACTTCACCATCAAATAATGCCGCGTCTTCCCATGCCTCTGCTTGTTCGTCAGCGGCGGCAGGTCCAGATGGAAGAAATGCCGTAGGGTCTTCGTGTGGTGCTTCAGCGTCTGCTTCGCAGCTTCCTTCAGCTCCCTCCACCTCCGCCACGGATGATCCGGCGCATGCGTGATGTGCCGCAGCAAACTCAGCCATTCCACATACGCACGTGAGATGTCGCCTTCCGCAATGCCCGCTTTCAAATCCTGCGCGCCGGGCTGCCCCGGATGCAGCAGGGCGTCGAGCAATTCCGCCGCACCTTCGCCATAGTCGTCAGGCAGACCGTTATCAAGATAGCCGTGATGATTCACGAAACCGTAGGTGCCACGACACACCGCCGCGAGTCGTTCGGAGCCGCAGTCCAGCGGCAGATCAAACTTGGAGCCGCTGCGCAGATTTGCCGTGTGATGCACCAGATCATCCACAGGGTAGCTCTCGTCTTCCAGCGCCGCGACAATCGCCAGTCCTTCACCGTGCTGGAAGAAGCTGAAGATTTCACCACGCCGCGTCGGCACTCCCGCAGCATCGATAAGGCCGAGCGTGCGCCAAGCATGAATCGGTGATCCGCCACGCGGCTCGCGGTCAGTCGTGGCCGTTTCGGCCATGTGAACGCCTGTTGCATTCTGCACCACGACGCTGCGCTCCTGCGGCGCGAAGAGCAGCCTGCCATGACCATCCTCATAAGCCATCACCTCCACGGGCGCGAGATCGAAGCACGCGAAGACCAGGTTCTCCTTCATAACCGTGCCGATGAATTCGGGAGCCACGTCTTGGATGACGTCTTCCCCATGTGCGAGGATGACCTTCGCGAGTTCACCGGCATGCAGCACGGTGATTTCCTCCAGCGGTACCGTTTCAGCATTGCGCGGCAGTTTGAGCAGACGACGAATCGCTTTTGTTGGCTTCACGTCATCTCCCACCGGCGTGCCGAGGCTGATTTCGACACCGTAATGCACTTCCTTCTCACGGCGGATTTTCCCCACGCGGCCGATGCCATGGGCAAATTTCGCGGCGAAAGCCGGAACTGTCAGCACCGCATGCACGCGGCCCAGCGGCACGCGTTGCAGCGCATGGCGGTGCTTGCGCTCCCACTCACCGTAGGAGTTCAGGATCTGCTTCTCAGTGGCTTCGAGGCCAAAGAGCGCCTTTGCATTCTCATGCTGCGGATGCACTACATTTGGCTCCAGTTCCTCCAGCCCGAGCAGCGGCGGCACTTTAGCAAACAACCTTCCGGCAAATCGCGTGGCGGCATCAAAGGGATTCTCCTGTCGCAGCGCGGCATGCTTCATCACCCGCAAAAAGATTGGCCACGCGAGCAGGGTGCTGCGGTGCAGCCGCGCAGGCCGTGCATCAAAGATGGACGGACTGTCGCGGCTGGTCACGACGTGGCCCTTGTCATCGAGTCCACGCCTTCCCGCACGGCCATACATCTGCAGCAGTTCATCCGGCGCGAGTTTGTGCTCGCTCTTACCATCGTGAAATGTCGTGCCTGCCACGTGCACGCTGCGCACGGAAAAATTGATGCCCGCTGCGAGCCCCATCGTTGCTGCAATGACACGAAGCTGTCCTGCTTTCGCCAGCGGCTCGATCACCCCTGCGCGCGCTCCATACGACAGCCCGCTGTGATGAAAAGCCACCCGTTTTTCCAGCAGCGTGGCCAGATCCTTGCCGCACACCGCACGCTGCTCCGCCGTGAGTTCCAGCGGATCGCCCATCGGCAGATCAGCGGCGAGTCTTCGCGCAATCGACTCTGCCTCCTTGCGGCGCGGTGCGAAGATCAGCAGCGGCGCAAGATCAGCAATCATCACGGCGGCAGCAAAGCGCGGCCAGTAGTTCTCAAACTGCCGCTGGCGTTGTGGCAGCGTCTCCATCGGTACTTCTTCCAGCGGCACGGGTCGTTCACGCGTCATGACCACCTCCGCTTTGCGGCCGAGGCTCACCAGCCACGCCGCCACATCCTCGGGGTTCGCCACGGAACCGCTCAGCAGCAGCAGGCGCGTGTCCTGCGGTGCCAGTGCGATGGCAGCTTCGTAGTTCGCACCACGGGAGTGATCGGAGATCATCTGATACTCGTCGATCACCAGCAGCGCCGGACCTTCACCGCGCACCAGCCGTTCGAGCTGTGTCTCCAGCGTGGCGACAACAACAGGCGCATCCACATTCTCCGCGATGTCACCCGTGGCGATGCCCACATTCCACTTCGCCTCTTTCCACTCGGCGTACTTGTCATTCGCCAGCGCCCGCGTCGGTACCGTGTAGATCGCCGGACCCTGCAAGTGACGGCCCTGATGCAGCAGCTCAAAAATGTAGGTCTTCCCTGCCCCCGTTGGCGCACTAACGACCACATCACAGCCCGACCGCAGCAAATTCACCGCCTGGTGCTGCCACGGGTCGGGGAGTTTGAGCTGGTTGAGAGATGGGAGCACGACTCCTGCCTGTAGAACGGCGTCGCTCTGCTCGCAATGCTGGTGGTGGAAAACTCCGTGTTTATATCGCGTCGATCAGCGCACGCACATGTTCCCTTGCTCGTGCTTCAAATCGTTCGAATGCCCAGGCAGTGAGGTAGAGCTGTGGACGGTACAAAAAGGCCGCCAGAATCTCCGCACGCTTCTCTGCATACACCGCCTCCGGCACCCACGCATACTCCGCACGAATCTGCCGCTCATACTCCCGCACACGTTCCATGGGCTGTGCGAAGATCGCGAGGTCAATGTCAATGATCCACGCATCATCCGGCCCCTCTCCCGGCTGGTGTGATTTCGTCAGCAGGATGAGCCGCGCCACCTCGCGCGCCATCTCAGTATCGCCGAGAGCCTCCAGCGCCATCTGCGCGCTGAGCGCTTCATTGTCACTTCCCTGAGGGTCATAGACCGCATCATGAAACCACAAGGCCATCTCGATGACGTCCGGCTGTGCGATCAAACCGGTAGCCTTGGCCTCGTCCAGCATGAGCAGGCATTCTTCGAGATGTTGCAGCGTGTGGTAGGCGCGCTGCGGCTCCGCGTAGCACTTCAGCAATCGCGCATGCCAGGCCGAAGCATCGCCCAGCAAATGCAGACGTCTCCAAAGTGCTTCAAAGCGTTCTTTTGAAGTTGTCATAGGTGCATATTCAGCCAGCCGCAATTTGGTGCATCCGGCCGCGATTGCCATACGAAGCTGTCAGCCATGAGTTATTCACAGCAATCATCTCACCCCCGCGCTTGAATCCACTTCGCAGCACGGTATCGCTGACTGCACCCATGGATTGCCGCCAAAATGAAATCGTCTCCAGCCTGATGACCTCGTATCACGAGGTGGGCGGGATCAACCATGTCGATTGCGGCAATCTGCCGTCAAAACGTGCCATCGCCGCGCTGTGTGAGGATCTGCTGCACCTGCTGTTTCCCGGCTTCTTTTCCGATGAAGCGGTGTCTTCCCGGGAGCTGGAGCTGATGACGAATGAACTCGTCGCCAGCATTCGCGAGCGACTGAACGTAGAGGTGCGCCGCAGTCTGCGCCTGAATGGCAATCAAGAAAACCGTGATGCGGAAGCCGCCGACGTGGTGTGCAGTTTCTTGATGGGCCTGGCCGAAGTGCGTGCGCTGCTGAAAATGGATGTCGAGGCCGCCTATGCTGGCGATCCGGCGGCGCGTGGCTTTGAGGAAATCATCCTCGCTTATCCAGGGCTCGAAGCCATCGCGATCCAGCGTACGGCCCATGTGCTTTACCTGAAGAACGTGCCGGTGATCCCGCGCATGATGACGGAGTGGGCGCACAGCCGCACGGGCATCGACATTCATCCCGGCGCGGAGATCGGCACGCATTTCTTCATCGATCACGGCACCGGTGTGGTGATCGGTGAAACGGCGACGCTGGGCAATCATGTGAAGCTTTACCAAGGCGTCGGCCTCGTGGCGCGCTCCCTCGCCGCCGGGCAGGCGCTGCGCGGCAAGAAGCGCCATCCCACGCTGGAAAACCACGTCACCGTGTATGCCAATGCGACGATTGTCGGCGGCGACACCATCATTGGCGCGCGCAGCACCATCGGTGCCAACGTATTCATCCTCGAATCTGTGGCACCCGACATGCTTTACGCATTGGGTGAACAGGAACACAAGGTGCAGGTCAAAAAGAAGAAGTGAGCATGCTCGATCTCTCCCAGCTTAATTTTGATTTCTCCGCGCTGCCGCACTGGGTGCCGTTTCGCAAAGTGCGCGATCTGACGCCCGCACCCGCACCGGCGGAGGCCCCAGCGGATGAAACCATCCCCGATGGCCGGGATGCGGAGCTGGAGGAGCAGACACGGGCCATGCTACTGGCGTTGGACATGCCGGGCGGAGCCAAACTCGTCACGGTAGCGTGGAATGCACGCCTGCGCAGCACGGCGGGCTATGCACGCTATCCAGGCTGGGCCATTGAGCTGAACCCCAAGCTGCGCGAGTTTGAAGGCCAGGTGGAGCGCACCTTGAAGCATGAACTGGCGCATCTCATCGCCTACCATCGCAGCGGTCGAAAGCGCATCGAGCCGCATGGCCGCGAATGGCGTCAGGCATGTGCGGATCTCGGCATCGCCGGTGAAAAAGCCCAGCACCGCCTGCCGCTGCCGCGCAATGAAGTTGAGCGCAAGCTGACCTACGCCTGTCCCGCCTGCCACACCACGGTGCAGCGCGTCCGCAAGTTCCGCCGCCCCACCGCCTGCCTGCAATGCTGCCGACTGCATGCGGGCGGTCAGTATGATGGCCGCTTTCGCCTCGTGCTGGTGGCGCAGGCTTAGCGCAGGTTAAATTCGATCGTTGAATCTTGGCATGACGCCTCAGGCTCACTCCCGCCAATAGAGCGATTCTTTCGGCGCTGTGTAGGAAATCGCCATCTCCGGGGTCTCGATGACCTCGCCCTTGCGATACAGCGACTCGACCGCAGCGATGAGCATGCCGGAGGTAAGCAGAGTGCGCTCCACTGGATAGGGCGCACGATTGTGTAAGATCATGTCCTCGATGTGATGGATGAGCGGATTGAAGAAGTCGGCGGTGGTCGAGCTTGATCCCGGCATGGGCAGGAACATCTGGCAGGAGGTGATTTCGCCTGTCTCGGAGTTCAGGCCCGCATAGTTGAAGTCACGCACGGGCAGCATGAAGAGCGTGGTGTGGTAGCCGTCGCGATGTTCAATGAAGTACGCAAAGGCCTCGGGGAAAGTTTTGCGCGCCCAGTCAAAGCTGACCGGCGCCAAGGGGTACCCCTCCACCGGCCAGGTGTGGCTGCGAGTGAGCGCGGCGGCGAGCAGGCGCTGCGTGTGCTTCCGTGTGGCGGCATGTTCCCACATCTTGGTGCCACGCAGCGCGCACACGCTTTTGATTCCCACCTCGCCACCACGACGGCGCTCGGACATGCACTGCGCGGTTTCAAGACCGTGGAAATCGTATTTCTCAACGCCGCCGTAGCCGACGGCCACACTCTCTGCCAGCGGCGTGCCCCAGGGCAGATCCACGGCAGGCAAACGCCGCGTCACGGGCAATGAAGAACCGGCGAGAAAGGGAAAGCCAAGGCGCTTCGCATCGGCCACCATCTCAGTGCATTTGCTCCATTCGGTGGAGAGATGTTTATCGTTGAAGACAGGCACGCTGCGGCCGCTGGCCTCGAAGACTTTGACGATTTCTTTGAAGAACTCGTAGCGCGGGTACAGCGTCTGCCCCTTCTCATTCACGGGGTAGTCGCCGTGTTCACCAATGAGGACGACCCCATCCACCGCGAGCTTGCCAGTGCCAAGCGTGAGTGCCTCCGCGATGCTAGGATAAATGGGGATGTGGTAGCGCTCCGAACGGCCACGCGCGAGATCGTTTGCGGGAAACTGCGCAATGTAGAGAGACACCAAATCCGTCTGCGCTGGCAGCCACTGCCCGGCCCAGGCATAGCCCATGGCAAGGCGGTCCACAAAATGCATCGCATGCGAGTTCTTGAACATCACGGTCGCGATGAGCGCGATCTTTTTGCGTGCTGGCGTGGGTGCAGCATGCGCGGTGGCTGCGGCAGCAGCACTGGCCATGAGGAAGGAGCGACGGGTCCAGGATGATGAGCTCATGAGGAAGAAGTACGGTCAGATGTGTTTTCCCAAAACAACCCCAGCGACAGCAGTCATGTTGAGTGGGCGCTGCTGATCGAAACGTTAGGCCAGCAGTTCATCCACCACCTTCGCACCCTGATTGTCCGTGAGCGAGGCGGCGAGGCCGTTGCGCTTGTAGGTGAGCTTGGTGTGGTCGAGACCGAAGGTCTTCAGCAGAGTGGCGTGGTAGTCGAAGTGCTTCACTTCGTCGATGACCGCCTTATGGCCAAATTCATCGGTCTCGCCATGGACGTAGCCTTTCTTGAAACCGCCGCCGGCCATCCACATGCTGAAGCCGTAGGTGTTGTGGTCGCGGCCCCACTTGTCGCGGCCCGCGTCGTTTTGCAGCACGGGCAGACGGCCCATTTCGCCGCCCCAGTGGACGACGGTGCTGTCGAGCAGACCGCGCTGCTTGAGATCGATGAGGAGAGCAGCGCTCGGCTGGTCGGTGGCCTGGCAGTTCTTGGGCAGCGCGGTGATGAGAGAGCCGTGCTGATCCCATGACTGACCCGAATTGAGCACCTGCACATAGCGCACACCGCGTTCGACGAGACGACGCGCGATGATGCAGCGCGTGGCGTAGTCTTTGGTGATCGGGTTATCGACGCCGTAGAGTTTTTTGACGTACTCAGGCTCCTTCGAAATATCGAGAGCCTCCTTGGCTGCGACCTGCATCTTGGCCGCGAGTTCGTAGCTGGAGATGCGTGCCTGGAGATCGAGCTCGCCGGGATGCAATGCGAGGTGGTCTTCATTGAATGCCTTCAGCAGATCGAGCTGACGCTGCTGCGGCGCACCGGAGAGCGAAGGCGGCGGATCGAGATTCAGAATGCGCGGCTCGGTGGCGCGCACCAGCGTGCCCTGAAACAGCGAAGGCAGCTAGCCATTGGTGAAATGCTCACCGCTGAAGGTGGGCAGGCCGCCGGGATGCGCGAGCACCATGTAAGAGGGCAGTTCGTCCGTCTCGCTGCCGAGACCGTAGGTCAGCCAGGAGCCCAGCGCGGGACGCCCTGCAACGCTACGGCCGCCATTCATCGCATACAGACCCTGCGCATGATTGCTCACGCCGGAAGTCATCGAGCGAATCAGCGTGATCTCATCCACCACCTTGCTCAGGTTCGGCAGCAGCTCGCTGATCTCCATGCCGCACTCACCATGCTTTTCGAACTTCCATGGCGAGCCAAAGCACTTCGATGAGACCTGCGCGAGATTGTCGTACTTGATCTCGCCGGGGAATTTCTGCCCGTCGTACTTGGTGAGCAGTGGCTTCGGATCAAACAGGTCCATCTGCGACGGCCCGCCCATCATGAACATGGAGATCATCGCCTTGGCCTGCGGTTCAAAGTGCGGCTTCTTCGGCAGCAAATCGTAGCGCACCTCACCGCTGACACTCTCCGGCTTCACCGGCGCGGCGAGCAGGCCATCGCGCTCCAGCAGCGAAGCGAGCGCCAGCGTACCAAGGCTGTAGCCATTGGCGTGCAGGAAATGACGGCGTGAGCAGAGCTGGGGGCGGTTCATTCGACGTAGAGGAAACGGTTCGAGCTGCAAAGAATCTGGCAGAGGCTGGCCATGGCCTCCTGCGGTGGATTGGGCACCACGCCTTTCGCGTGCTGGATGCCATGGTGATAATCGGCGAGAGCCTTGGTCTGCTCATCGAGATAGGCGATGCCACGGGCGACGTCAGGCTGAGTCGCTGGTTTGCCGAAGAGCAGCTCCCAGGCGCGCTTGATCTGCTCGGTGCGATTGCCGGGAGACGCGGCCTCTAGGTGGTCTGCGAGGCGGCGCGAGCTGTCGAGCACGAAGGTGTCGTTCATGAGCAACAGGGACTGCGGGGCGACGGTGGTTTGCGCGCGTAGCTCGCAGTTCGGCGTCATGACGGGCGCGTCAAAAGTGTCGAGCACGGTGACGGGTTTGCTGCGGCGCACCTGCACGTAGATGGAACGGCGGAAATCGTCCGCACCGCCGGGATCGACCTTGTTCAGCGTGATGGTGCCTTTGTCGATGCCCGTGATCACACGGCCCTGCGGATCACGACCGATGCCGCTGGGTGGGCCGTAGCTCGACTGCACCAGCGTGCCGGTGACAGCCAGCAAGGAGTCGCGCAGCGTTTCGGCATCGATGCGGCGCAGTTTGAAGCGTGTATAGAGCTTGTTTTCGGGATCGGCGTGCAATGAAGCGTTGTTCACCGAAGACTGCCGGTAGGCACTGCTCAGCATGATAAGGCGATGCAGCGATTTCAGCTTCCAGCCGCTCTTCACGAACTCATCGGCGAGGTAGTCGAGCAATTCGGGATGCGTGGGCAACTCTCCCTGGCGGCCAAAATCTCCCGGGGTGTTCACGATGCCACGGCCCATGTGATTCATCCAAAAGCGGTTCACGAGGACACGCGCCGTCAGCGGGTGCTTGCCGCTGGTCAGCCATTGCGCATAAGCCAGGCGACGCCCGCTGGAGCCGCTGCTCACCGGCACCGGTTTGAAAGGCTCGATCTGCGGGCTGGCGAGGATGCTCAGCTCACCTGGGGTCAGGGCCTGCTTCGGCTGATCATGATCGCCACGATTGAAGAGCTTGGTCACGGGCACCTGGCCCTTCACCTCTGTCAGCGCCATGACGAAGCCTTCCACCGGCTTGGTGTCGCGCAGCTTTTTGTCCTCGGCCATCTTCGCCAGCACGAGGTCCTGCTTCTTCTGGTCGTAGAGATCGAGCGAGTAAGTCGCGAGCGCGGAGGGATACTTTTTGATGAGCGCCTTCTGCTCCGGCGTGTGTTTTTCCTTCGGCGTGTCACGGGCGATGCGGAAGGCGGCCTGCTCGGCTTCCGGCACCTTCTTGATCTCGACCTCGAAAATTTCATCGAGGAATTTTTTGCTCATCGCGCGTGCTTCGACCTCGATCTCCTTGGCTTTGACTTCGATCTCCGCCGCCTTGGCGCGCTCTTCCGGGGTGTAGAGGGAATACAGGCGCTGTGCTGGCGCGCGCCACGTCTCCCAGTTGTAGGCTGGATCAAACACGGCGCGCAGACGGTAGTAATCTGCCTGGGTGATGGGATCGTAGCGATGGTCGTGGCACTGGGCGCAGGCCACCGTCATGGCCATGAGCGAGGAGGTCATGACCTTCATCTGCTCAGCGATGACCTGGTTCTTCGCGAGTTTTGCATCATCAGGCGCATCGCCCGTGCCATCGGGTGCCATGCGCAAGAATGCGGTGGCGATGAGCTGATCTGTGCGATGCGGATCGAGCACCGCCTGCTGGAAGTCCGCATGGGTTGCACCAGCGAGTTCGTCCCCCGCCAACTGCTCCTGGATGAATTCATCCCAGGGCTTGTCCGAGTTCATCGCACGAATCACATAATCGCGATAACGCCACGCCTGAGGCCGCACCGAGTCAGCCTCCGAATAGCCGTTGGAGTCCGCGTAGCCCGCCACATCCAGCCAATGCCGTGCCCAGCGCTCACCGTAGTTTTTCGAGGCCAGCAGGCGCTCCACGAGCTGCTCATAGGCCAGCGGCGACTTGTCATTCACAAACGCTGCCACTTCCTCCGGCGTTGGGAGCAAACCAGTCAGATCAAGTGACACACGGCGGATGAGAGTGCGGCGGTCGGCCTCGGTTGCAAAAGAGAGACCCTTGTCCGCCATCGACTTGAGCAGGAAGGCATCCACCGAGGTGCGCACCTTCTTTGCATCCACCTGGGTCGGTACCGCAGGGCGTTTCACCGGCTGAAAGGCCCAGTACTCGCGGTCATCGTCAGAAATCATGGGGCCGGGGGCCAACACCAGCGGCTCTGGCCTCGCGGTCTTTGCGCCTTGGGCGATCCACTGCTCAATGATGGCCAGTTCAGCCTCGGACATCGGTTTGCCCTTCTTCGGCATCTCGCCGCTTTTGATCAGGCGCACCAGTTCGCTCTGCGCTGGCTGCCCCGCCACGATGACGTGCTTCTCATCGTCGAGCTTCAGATCCATGAAGCGTCGCAGCCGCAGATCCACCCCGCCCTTGGGCTTCTCCTCCTCCCCATGGCAATGCGTGCAATGCGTCTTCAAAAGCGGCCGCACGTCTTTTTCAAACGTGAGCACGCGCTCAGCGCCGTGAACGGTCACGGCGAGGGAGCAAAAGAGAACGGCAGGCGTCAGCTTCATCAGGGGGTCAAACCTACGCCCCCAGTACGCCCGTTTTTGCTTTCGTTTACTCCACTACTATTTTGAACACCAGCTCCGGCTTCCACCTATCGCCGCCGTCCTCAGAATCGCGCAGACCTTGCTTGTCACTTCTCCCACGTAATGGCAAACTCTCGGAATGAGCACCCTTCTTGATTGAAATCGAAAGCGCAGTGACCTCACTGCCGCCGACACAGCAACGGACGCTGCTGGTATGGTTGCAATCACTCGTCGAATCAAAACCACAAGCAGCTCCGCAGCGCCGAACACGCCACGAAGCATGGCTGCAAAAGCTGGCAACACGGCGGCAGCGCGGCGTTACTGACACGAGTGGTACACCGCTCCAGCAAATCATGGACGACCTGCGCGGAGATTGAAAGCTCATGGCGCACTGGGACACATCGGGGCTGTTGAAGCTGTTCATGAACGAGGCGGACAGTCAGACGTTCGCCGCGCTGGCTGCGGCAGGGCCTGCGCCACTCACAGCCTTCATCGGCAGGCATGAGGCAAGAGCGGCTTTTCTGCGGCGAGAAAGTGAAGGAGCCTTGCCCGCTGGCGAGGCAGACCTGCTCTATCTAAGACCTCCTCACAGACATCGCCAATGGAGACATCGTGGAAGTGCCGCTGACACCTGAGCTCGAAGTGGAATACGGCAAGGTGTTGCAGCAGTGCCTGATGCACTCACCACCCGTATTTGTGCGCACGAACGACGCGCTCCACCTCGCTTCAGCTAGGCTCATGGGAGAACCTGAGTTGGTTTCCGCTGATACTCGGCAGCGTGCTGCGGCAGTTCATTTGGGTTTCAAGGTGCTTCCATAAGCACATGCTCCCACCCGATTTTCACATCCCAGATGTCTTCTTGCCGGTGCTCTTGACTCACTCCGCCGCCACTTTGACCACCACCTTGAAAACCTGCTCCGGCTTGTCCCACTCAATGCAAGGCGCATGCGCGTCCTCTGGATACAGAATGGCAAAGTGCCCGCCGCTCAGGTGCAGTGGCGTCACATCGGGCACCAGTTTCCACAGTGCGGCTTCTTTTTCCTCGTTGTAGGCCATCATCTCCTCCTGCATCGCCGTGAGCGGTGCCCAGAGGATGGTTTCACGGCCGCTGTAAATGAACTGCACATCGATGTACTTGCGGTGTGCCTCAAACTTTGCCTTCTCCATCAGCTTCGTCTCATAGGTCTGCACCAGCGCGAAGCAATGGTCACCATCGAGATCAAAACGGCCCAGCGGCTGCGTGCCATCCACCGTGCGGAGATAGGCAAGGGCCTTGGCAAAACGCGAATTGAGAGATTCGTAGCGAGCAGAGTTTTCGAGAGTGTCGAGGATCATGGGAAAGCAGTCACAGGCTTTAGCCCTTTCAGGCCCAATCGCACAAGCGAAAATCGTATTCCCGGACCACCTGCCGCTGCCAAAAGCTGCTCTAATCGTTTGATGAACCGTGCATCACGGTTCTTTCTTGGCGGCACAGCTCATGCGTGCGTCCCCCCTGTCCAGTCGAGAAAAAATGATCGTGGTTTTTGCCTCGGTCCATCTGGTCTTTCTTCTGTTCGGCGTGCTGCCCGCGTCCTGGCGTGACCGGATTCATGTGTCTCCCGTATTTCAATCTTATGAGCGCCTCACGCGCTGCCACCAGCTCTGGAACATGTTTGAGACCATTCCAAACATGAACCGCCTGGAGGCACGGCTGGTCGTGAAGGAGGAAGGACGCAAGGCCAAGGAGGAGGGCGTAGTGCTGCCGGGGCTGCGGCGGTTCACCCAGCACGACTACGTGCGGCTCAACAACTGGATGGTCAATGTCATCTTCAACCCCACACGTGGCGTATTTCGCGAGGCCTACATGCGGAGCGCGGCGCTCGCGCTGCTGCGCACAGGACGCTACAGCTCCAAAGCAGAAATGACCCTGGAGGTGATTCCGGCTTATACCCGCAGCCTGAAAGGTGTGCTTACGCTCAAGGAGATCGCCGTCGAGCGCCCCTCTGTACTGGGGCCGTTTCCGCTCGGCACGCTCGTTTCCACCAATCCTCCGGCTCCGCCAACGCCATGAAGTTGAGCACCCAAAATCTCCTGTCCCGCTTCACCGGTCTGTTTCTCGACCCGGCAGATGCCCGCTTGTATGCCTCTGTGCGCATCTCTTTCGCGTTCGTGTCACTCCTGAACCTCCTGCAAATCTGGCCGGACCGGGAGATCTTCTTCACGGATTTGGGAATGGTGGATCAGGAAGTCGTGCGGAAATACACCGTCGGCGCATACCTGTCCGTGTTTGACCTGTGCCACAGCGTCTCCTCCGTCAGCGCCTACATGCTCTTCAGCGGCGCTGGCATGCTGCTGCTACTGCTCGGAGTCTGGCCCCGTCTAGCGGCTGGAGTAGTGTATGTCTGGTATGTGTCCTATTCCATGCGCGCACCGCTGGTCTTGGTGGGTTGGGATGAAGTTTTGCGCTGCACCGCCTTTCTCGTGCTGATCTCACCCCTGCCTGCCTGCTGGTCCTTGCGCTCCCGCAAAGCGCGGCGGCGCTCCGCACCTGACATGCAGGTGCCACGCTACGGCCTCACGCTCATGCAGGTGCAATTAGCGGGCATCTATCTGCATGCGGTGCTGGCCAGGCTGGACAACGAATACTGGATGGGCGGAGACTTCATGAGCTTCTTCCTCCTCTCTCACAATGCCCGCTGGCCCGGCCTCTGGGTCTTAGACTACGGCCTGGTGCTGAAAGGGGTCACATATCTGGTCCTGCTCGCAGAGTTCGCCATTCCCATCCTGCTCATGGTCCGCCGCTGGCGTTGGTACGGCTTCGCGGCCGGACTCCTCCTGCACGCAGGCATCAGCCTCATGTCGTACAACCTCGTCCTGTTTTTCCTCTCGATGATGATGCTCTACCTGAGCTTCCTACAAGCGGAAGACATGGACTGGCTTGAGCGTCGCCTGCCGCAGCCCAAAGCAAGGTAGAGAGGCTTGTCCCCAAGCCTCCGCCGAATGTCTCCTGGCTTGCTTTGCTGAATCAGTTTCGAAAAGCGCTGCCAGCTTACACCAGCATCAGCGCCGGGTTCTCCAGCAGCTTGCGCATTTCAGCCAGGAAGGTGGCGGCGACTGCGCCATCGACGACACGATGGTCTCCGCTGAGGCCGACCCACATCCGCTGACCGACCACGATCTGCCCCTTGTCATTGACGACCGGTGCGGACCGGATGCTGCCAATGGCAATGATCGCAGCCTGCGGTGGATTGATGATGGCCGCGAACTGGTCGATGCCAAAGGCACCAAGGTTCGAAACGGTGATGGTGCCACCTGCAAAGTCATCCGGGCTGAGCTTCTTGTTCTTGGCCTTGGCGGCGAGGTCTTTGACGCCCTGGCTGATTTCCAGCAGTGTTTTCTTTTCCGCCTGCTTGATGACCGGGGTGACGAGCCCGTCATCAATGGCAATGGCGACGCTGAGACCGACGGACTTGAACTTCACGATGGCATCGCCATCCCAGGCAGCGTTGATCGCGGGCTGGGCCTGGGCGGCACGGATGACGGACTTGAGGATGAAATCGTTGACGGTGTACTTGTTGCCACCACTCTTGTCCGCAGAAGCGTTCAGGTGCGCGCGGAAGGCCATGAGCGGTCCGGCATCGACTTCCATTTGCAGGTAGAAATGCGGGATCTGCGTCTTCGAGGCCAACAGGCGCTCGGCGATGATGTTGCGCATGCTGCTCGTGGGCACGCGTTCGTCGTCTGGACCAATCACGGGGCGGATGGCCGGTGTGGCAGCCACGCGTCCTGCGGAACCGCCACCCACGGGGGCGTTTTCCACATCTTCACGCACGATGCGACCGCCAGGGCCGGTGCCGATGAGGGAATTGAGATCCACTCCACGCTCTGCTGCAATCTTCTTCGCCAGCGGGGAAGCTTTGACGCGCAGGGCGGTACCGCCAGCAACAGCACGGCTCTTGTGCTGCGGAGCCAGGGGCAGACGCGGACCGGCAGCAGCGGCCTTGGCGGCGGATGCTGAAGGCTTTTTCTCGGCCGCAGGCGCGGGAGCCGCAGCAGCTTGCGCTTTGGCGATGAGTTCATCGAGATTTGCCGGGACGGCTTCATCATCCTCAAGAATCACCGCCAGCGGAGCACCGAGCGGGACTTTTCCGCCGGGCGTGGCGATGAACTTGTGCAGCACGCCTTCAAATGGGCTGGCGTACTCCATGGTGGCCTTGTCGGTCTCGATGTCGGCGATGGCTTTGCCGACGGTGACTTTGTCCCCTTCCTTGACGGTCCATTTGGCGAGGGTTCCCTCGGTCATGGTGTCACTGAGCTTGGGCATTTCGATGAATTTAGGCATGGCAGAAAAAAAGGTTAAGGACGGGGGATTTCGAGGTCTTTGCAGATTTTGTTCACAAGGAGGTCATTGATCTCGCGATGGCGCGGGACGGAAGAGCTTTTGCGCGTAGCACGATTGACGTATATCGAATGATTGCCGCCTTCGCGCAAGAGTTCGCAGCCGTGATCATGCAGGTGGCGGAGGAGGTCACGGTGTTTCAAGCAGCAGCCAGGAGCATGGTTTCACGATAAACCTCATCGCTGCCGATCTCCTCTTCGGCGAGCACGCGGTTGGCCTCCATGACCAGTTCGATGGCTTCAAGCAGGTTGGCCCGGGTTTCATCCAGCGTCGCGCCTTGGGTATTGGCTCCAGGCAGCTCCTCGACGAAGCCGATGTAGCCTTCCGGCACTTTTTTGAAGACCTGGGTGAATTTCATGACGGGTCCAGCTTAGAAAATACCCAGCGCTTTAGCGACGACGACTTCAGCCGTCGGCAGTTGCAGGGCTTCGAGCGGCGGGCTGTAGATCGCGGGGGAGTCGAGGCTGCACACGCGCTGCACGGGGGCGTCGAGTTCGTCAAAGATACGCTCCTGGATCATGTAGGCGATCTGGGCACCGATGCCGCAGTAGGGCTTGTTTTCTTCGACGTAGATGGCGCGGTGGGTTTTTGCGACGGAGGCGAGAATGGTGTCTTCATCCAGCGGTCGGATGGTGCGCAGATCGACGACTTCAGCGCTGATGCCGTGCTCTTCTTCGAGAATCTTGGCGGCTTCCAGGCAGGTGATGACCGCCTTGCCGTGGGCGATGAGGGAGATGTCAGTGCCTTCACGCTTCACATCGGCCAGGCCGAGGGGGATGAAGAGTTCGCCACCGGGCAGCTCGTCATTGGAGGGCACATCCCATTTTTCACCGTAGAGCTTGGTGCTCTCCATGAACATGACGGGGTCATTGTCGCGGATGGCGGCTTTCATGAGGCCCTTGGCATCGTAGGCGTTGCTGGGGCAGACGCACTTCATGCCGGGGAAACTGGCCATGATGTTTTCCGGCGTGTGGGAGTGGGTGGCTCCCACGCTGGTGCCGCCGTTGGCGGGACCGCGAATGACGATGGGGACGTTGATCTTGCCACCGCTCATGTAGCGTACCATGGCACCGTTGTTGACGATCTGATCCCAAGCCACGGTGTAGAAGCTCCAGAACATGAGCTCCATCACCGGACGCACGCCCAGCATGCTGGCACCGATGCCCATGCCGATGAACCCGGCCTCGCTGATGGGGGTGTCCACCAGGCGCTTGTCGCCCCACTTGTCCCAGAGTCCTTCAGTGACCTTGTAAGCACCATTGTACTGGGCGACCTCCTCACCCATGACCACGACCATGGGATCACGGGCAATTTCTTCGTCAAGGGCTTCACGGATGGCTTCGCGGTAGGAAATTTGGCGGGGCATGGCAATTTTGAGGGAGCAGTAAGTCGGGGAAGGAGCGGGCGGTGTCAAGCGGGCGGCTTCATCGAGAAAGGACAAACTGTCGGCACCGATGAAAGCGAAAAAGAGCTGCCCGCCCCCACTCAAAGCGAGAAAAGTGCCGATTTGCAGGCGATTTATTTAATAAATCTTAACTTTATTTAGAAATGATGTTGACGATCACCCGAAAGTTTAGTTGAACGGAGGTTGTTCAATCTACGCTCGTGTCACTTTCATTCGGTCCAATATCCTATGCTGGCCGCAAACTTGCTCAAAAAAGACGAGCGAAGTGTGAATTCGCGTATATACTCACTACCCCCTGCGTCTTAGCTCGGGGCAAGGACGTTGGTCCTTGTATCGTATTACCAACCTAGAACGCTCAAATATGGAACTCGACGGAGGCATTAAGATTTACCTGCGTGAGATCGGCAAGACTGACTTGCTGACTCCCGACCAGGAGGTCGAGCTTGCTGAACGCATCAAACGTGGCGACCCCGAAGCCCGTTCGCACATGATTCGTGCGAACCTGCGCCTCGTGGTGAAGATCGCCCAGGATTACGCCAACTACGGTCTGCCACTTCTCGACCTCATTTCCGAAGGGAACATCGGCCTGATGAAGGCCGTCGAACGCTTCGACCCGAACAAGGGTGGCAAACTTTCAACCTACGCCGCCTGGTGGATCAAGCAG
The DNA here is from genome assembly GCA_903848465.1 of uncultured Verrucomicrobiota bacterium. Taxonomy (GTDB): domain Bacteria; phylum Verrucomicrobiota; class Verrucomicrobiia; order Verrucomicrobiales; family Verrucomicrobiaceae; genus Prosthecobacter. The sequence goes on along the minus strand of CAINGK010000153.1, from coordinate 21,827 downwards.
TCCATCAAGCGCGCCCTCGCCAACCAGTCCAAGACCATCCGCCTTCCTGTCCACATGGTGGACAAGATCAGCAAGATGCGCCGTGTGGCCATGGCGATGTCCGAAGAACTGGGCCGCGAACCCACCGACGACGAACTCTCCGAAGAAATCGGCATTGATCGAGCCAAGCTCAGCCAGCTCAAGGTCGCCTCCATGCGCCCAGCTTCGCTCGACGCCCCGATCAGCGACGACGACAGCACGGAGTTCGGCGAAATCGTGGGCGATGAAAACGCCCAGACCCCCTTCGACCTGCTCTCGCACAAGAACATGCACAGCCAGCTCGATGGCCTGCTGACCGTTCTCGACGAACGCGAACGCAAGATCATCGACGCCCGCTTCGGCCTTGCCGGTCAGAAGCCCCGCACGCTGGAAGAAGTTGGCCAGGAGTTCGGCGTCACGCGCGAGCGTATCCGTCAGTTGCAAAACATCGCGCTGCGCAAGCTCCGCCGTGCCCTGCAAAAGAAGGAAGACCCCATCCCCAAGGCTCTCCGCAACGCCGGTGGCAAGAAGAAGCGCAAAAAAGCCGCTTCCGCCGAAGCCGAGGACGAATAGGATTTCTCAAATCACGAAGCCGGAGTCGCAAGACTCCGGCTTTTTTGTTAACTCTCAAAGAATGCATCAGGCCAGCTCGCTTTTGCCGCAGAGGGGCGGAGGAGCTGAGGTGGCAAAGTCGAACGTCCAACAGCCTCCGACCGCATCACAGGTCATACGTCGCACTCCCATTAATGACTCGATGGATGCCGTCCTTGAGGCGTTCGACGTTGAAATTAATCAACAGACCAAGGCGACGGTTGGCCAACTTCAAATAGGTGCGAAGCTGGGCCTTGTGCAAGGGCAGAACCACCTCAACGACTTTGTTCTCAATGATAATAGCTTCATTGACGAATATATCCATTTTGAATGGATCATCAAAGGTGATGCCGTCATAGACAATCGGCTGACGTTTCTGACGCACTAAGCTTCACCCCGCCTTGGCGAGTTCATGACAGAAACAGGTTTCGTAAACACTCTCGTTCACACCTGGTCCGAAGTAACGATGCACGATCATCGCACAACCGATGATTTGCGTGGCGAGGTCATTTTCATAACGAGTCGGTTCAGTAAGCATTGTGGCGCTGAGTAGTTCGATTTAGCCGCAGAGGGGCGGAGTAGCAGAGGGGGGCAGAGATTTTGAAGTTTTCAAGCTCTGCTACCTCTGCCTCTTTGCCCCTCTGCGGCTAAGTCGAACGTCCACAGACCCTCCCTTACTTGCCATCCACCGGCAAAAACTGCACCGCATCCGCAATCACCACTTTGTCCGGCTCAGTTCCCTCATTCGACACCCGCACCCACCCCGCGCGCCCTGCTTCAAAGCGAAACGTACCGAGCGTGCGAAACAGCCGCCCATGCTCCGGCTCCTGCTGCTGATTAACGATGACCTTCGCATCGCCATCCGCATGATGAATCGTCACCGGCGTCTTCGGCGAGCGCCGCACATTGTAGCAATGCGCCAGCCTCACCTCATACCAGCCTGACTTCGACAGCTTCGGCGTGAAGGTCACCGACTTGCTCCCCTTCCCCGCCTTCATGTCATGCAGGTAACCCAGCCCCACATACGGCGGCGTGTGCGTGGAGTACTGCCACTCGCCCACCAATTCGGCATCCATTTCATCCACCACGATGCCCGGCAGCGACGCCTTATCCGTCACAATGAATTTCACCATCTCTGGTCGATCCACCTCGCCGGGAGGATGGATATTCGCGTTGGCCTTGGGGTGGGGTTTGAGCGCTTCGGCAGCCATGACGGCACCGAAGAGAGCTGCTACGAGCAAAAGGAATCTCATAGTCGCAAGTTATGCGTGATTATTTCCCCGCCTTCTCATTCATCAAATACCCCAGCAAATTGATAAACGTCTTCTCATCCAGCATCTGCCCAAAGACCGGCGGCATGAGCGACATGGGCGTTGTCACATCCTGCGCAAGATCGTTTTTGCCCACCCGATGCTCCTGCCCAGCGGCATCGGCGAGGATCAAGACCTGGCCTGCCTCGCCTTTGAGAAAGCCGCTCAGACTGGAGCCATCCTTCAGCGTCAGTGTGTGCAGATGGAAATGCGCATCCACGTTGCGATTCGGGTCCAGGATGTCCTCGCTCAACCGGTCCGCTCCACGCGCGCCAATGCCATCAAGCTGCGGACCGATCAACCCACCGGCACCACGGATTTGATGACACACCGCGCAGTTCGTCGTGAACACCAACTTCCCAGCCGCCACATCCGGCTTTGCCTTCGCAAACGCCGCCGCTCTTGTGGCGATCAATGCATCGAGCTGCTTCCGCTGCTCCGGTGAAACCGGCAGCGGTGGTGGCGCGGGTCGGGGTGGCAGATACGCCACCAGCTTCTCACGCAGCGCAGCCGGTGCCGTGTGCTGCAGCATCATCGCCAGCGTTTTGAGCGCGCTGCGCGTACCGTCTTCATTTTGAAAATCATTCACACTGACCACCGCCGACTCAATGCGCGTGACCCCCAACCACGCATACGCCTTCCCATCATCCCCATCCACGATCTCAAGCCGTACGGCCTTGCCGGCATGCTTGGAGAGATCCAATTCAACACGCTGACACAAATCACTGCGCGGCGGAAACACACTGGCGAGCGCGGCACCACTTTGCGCATCCACCACCCGCACCAGGTTCTTGTCATTTGCCTTCTCTTTCGGTGAACCGCTATGACCATTGATCCAAAGCGTGAGCTTCGTCGGCGCAGCAAACGAGTTGGATTTTAACACCCCCGTACGCTTCTCCTCATCGCCACCACCTTTGATCATGCTCTGCAGCACCTGCGCTTCCGCGCCATCCGCACACTTCCGCATCTGCAACGACCACTTGGCATCGCCTATCGCAGTCCAGACAGGGACGGGCTGTTTGTCAGCGGAATCGAGCAGCTGCTTGGCAAGCTCCTGCGCCCATTGCAGCAGTTCGGGATTCGCAGGAGCACCGCGCTCGCTGAGGCCGTTGTGGAGGGCTTGAATCACTGCAAGCTGAGCCGCCACGTCTTGGTCCTGCTTGGTGGCATGAATCTTTGCAATGACTGATTTTTGCAGCTCTGCCCCGCCATAACGAGCCACGTGCCCTGCCACCTGTGAGAGAGTCACCTGCGGCTGACTGGACTGCGTTTCCACCTTCCAGAGCCAGGCACTGGCCTCAGCCGTCGGAACAGCAAGCACCACCTTGGCAAGTTGAGTGTAATCCAACGGCACCGCCTTGAATGCGCCTGGCAGGGACAAAAGCCTCTTCAATGCAATTTTGATGGTGAGGCTCATCGTGAGGTCCTTCTCTTTGTCAGCAGTGGGAAGCAGCGCCTGCAGCTCTTGGATCGCTCCAGTGTCTTCGGATACACCCATGCACTCGATCTTCGCCTTGCGATTCTCGACTGAAGCACGGGTTTCGGTCTGCCTGCCGCCGAAGGGGCCAGTGAACTCCTCAGTCGAGGTCCCAATGGTAATTGAGGTCCCGATGTTGTTGTTCAGCACGGTAGGCGGTAGATCCACCTTCACATGTGAGTGAGCGAAATAACCGGGCACTCCAGGCTGATCCATGAACGCACTCAGGGCCTTGAAACCATGCACTGAACTCAGAAGGTCCAGAGACTCGGCCTGCTTGAACTGAGTGGCACTGATCTTCCCTAATCGGCCACCGATCCAAAGCCCATGTGCCATGCGCAACGCGGCCCCTTCACCCACCTGCGCCCCTTCATTCGACTTCGGGATGACTGAAACGACCGCGTCATACGCTGCGTCACCTCGTTGGAAGATCAATTCCCCTGCCAGATACCGGCGGGTCAGGTTTCCCGACTCCAGTTGCTGTGCCAGATTTTTGTCGGACAGAGCTTCCAACTGGCTATCCTTCAGTGACACGACGTGATCATCCTTCACCACCCGCCAGATTCTCCCCCTCTCCTTGTCCCGCCCCGGATGATCCAGCGGCACCTCGTAGTGGCCGATGATCTTGTTGTAGAAGTCGGCGATGTAGAGGGCGTTATCGGGACCGAGCTGGAGATCAACGGGGCGGAACCAGGGGTCGTCACTGGTGATGAAGTCGGGCTGTTCGTTGGCTTTGGGGGTGGAGCCGGTGAAGGTAATATTGTCATGGTTCACGCGGGAGGTGACGCAGTTGCCCACCAGCATGTGGTCGTCCCACTCGGGGCCCCACACACCGCCGTCGAGGTAAACGATGCCGCAGATGCCCGTGGAACCATGACTGTGTTCACACATCACCGGTGCAAAGCCAAGCCCATCATCAGGCTTGCCAAAGCTCGGATAGCACGCGCCTCGGATAAGCTGATATATGGGCGAGCTGTGGCAGTCAGCGCTGTAAAGATTGCCAAAGCGATCCCAGCACAGCCCAAACGGATTCACCTGCCCGCTCGTCCATTTTTCGACACGCGAACCGTCAGGACGAAATCGAAACACATTGCCGGAATGGAGATCAAGCGTGCTGCCATCTCTGGCTTTCAAGTGGCTGGTGTTGTTAAACCCATGCGTCGCATACACCCAGCCGTCCAGCCCCATGCGGAAGCTGCTGCACATGCCGTGCGTGTCCTTTTCATAACCCAGCGGGCCAAAGAGAATCTCGCGGTGGTCCGCTTTATCATCGCCATCGGTGTCAGCAAAGTACCAGATGTTCGGAATGCTCCAGGCGATGCACCCGGCCTTGTGCTCCGGTTTGTGCCAGGGGAGCACGCCCGTGGGGATGTTCAGGCCATCGGCGAAATCGGTCACCTTATCGGCCTTGCCGTCACCATCGGTGTCGGTGAGGATTTTGATCGCATCGCGACTATCTTTGACGCGTGTGCCCTGCTCGTCAGACCAGCGGCTTTTGTCGGCAGAGTAGGGATACTCGACCGTCGATGACACCCACAGGCGACCCCGCGCATCGAAAGCCATGTTGATCGGCTTGTTGATCATCGGCTCGCTGGCAAAAAGCTGCACCGTAAAACCATGCGGCACATGCAGCCCCGCACGCTCCTGCTCCGGCGTCAGCGCCTCCGTCTCGCGCACGAGCCGCATCTTGTCCTCCGCCGCATGAAGACTGGCGGCCAAGGTGCAGGTAACGAGGAAGCGGCGGAGGAAGGACATGCAGCCATTACAGCGCAGACCACCAGCTTCCTTCAAGCCGCGTTTCGTGTTTCCATGGCACAGGCCCCATTGTCACAAGCCGTCTCCGTGACCTGCGCCCGCAGTGCATCATCACTGCGCAACCGCAGCAGATGGGAGAGGCCGATGCGGTTGCTGGAAATCCAATGCACCACGCGCCGGGCGATCTGCTGCATCGCCGGACTCGCCAACCGCAACGACCACTCGCGATACTCGCGCAGCGCCCACAGGCACGTCACCCATGCACCCGCTCCCTGCCAGAGCGAGCCATCATCGCCCATGACAACGATTTCCTGGTCCGCCCGCAAGTCGGGCAAATCCGGGCAGCGCTGCCGTGCCTGCGCCGAATCATAAGGCAAAAACTCCAACCGCACATACGCGGCCTGTTCGAGCATCCAGCGCCGGAAGCGCGAGCACAACCCGCAGCGGGCATCGTAGAAGATGGTGAGGGTGTTCATGGCACAGTTCGTGGTTTGGGTTGGTCCATCCGTGCGCGGACGTAGGCGGCGATAGTGCCTGTAGTAGCTGCTCCGAAAGCAAACACGCTGTAAACAGACCAAGCCGCTTCATCCAAGGGAGTCTGCGAGTTCACTATCAACATCACGCCGCCAACATACAAGAAGGCTGATGCTAAGCCTATCAAAGCAGCGGTCTTTGGGCGTCTTAGTTTTGAAGTGTCTCGAACGATCAAATCCACCGGCAAAAAAATGATGATCCATGCTGCCGTGATACTCAGCCCAGTGAGTGCAAGAAAAATCAATGTCACGTCCAACCTATAAGCATCAAAAAGAGGCTCCCCTCCAAAGAGTGTAACCACTCCGTAAGCAATCCACAGCGCGATGTTGCACGCAATCCAGCCACACAACATCGCGAGGAACGACAGCTTCATTTTGCGCAGGAACGTTTTCATAGCGTGTCGAGTATGTCATTCGCTTTGCTCACGCGATGCATTGGCGTCACAGGCGTTGGCAGGTTCTCGGACAAAGGAGTCAGGGTATTCATGGCAAATTCAGAAAAGATTCTCGATCACGCGACCTCATGTAGGCAGCCACCATTCCTGTGATGCCAGGGCTGCTCAGCAGGAAGAAGGCTTTCAAAGTGAAAAGTTCCTCACAGTTCATTGAAGAACCCTCGCTCCAAACCGCGTGCCCCCAGATGATAGCAACCACACTGCTCCCGGCCAAGAATCCACAAATCGAAGCGGGCCAGGGCCTGCGCAGCTTTGAATGATCAGGTATCAACAGATCAACAGGCAAAAAGATCACCAGCCACGCAACCAGAATCACAACGCCTGTAGCAAGTCCATAGAAGAGCACCCCCATGATTTCTTCTTGCACAGTCGGGTACATTCTCAGTTCCGGCAGACGTGCCAGCCACAGCGCGATGTTGCAGGCAATCCAGCCGCACAACATCGCGAGGAACGACAGCTTCAATTTGCGCAGGAACGTTTTCACAGTGTGTCGAGGATGTCATTGGCTTTGCTGACTCGGTTCATCGGCGGCACGGGCGGTGGCAGGTGGGCCAGCGTAGCGCGGCGGCGCATGCGGGTGAAGACGTAGAGATTGAAGAAGTGCATGCCACCGAGCATGAGGAGCACCACGCCCATCTTGCCGCTGAGCAATTCAAAGACGCCGCGTGCGCCGCTGATCTCATCCGTGCTTTTCAGATAGAGCGAGACGAAGCCTATGTTCATCAAGTAGAAGCCGACAACGAGCAGGTGATTGACGCTGTCGGCGAGGTCCGTGTTCCCGTTGAAACAATCGACGAGGAAGATGCGGCCGTTTTTGTGGAGGGTACGCGCCACCCAGACCGTCATGCCGACGGCGAGGATGAGGTAGAGGCTGTAGCTGATGACGGTTTCGTTCATAGTGTTGTGTGGTTTAAGTTTGGTTTGAGGGTGAATTGTTTATTCTGAAATTTCAGATATTAGTGAAATATACAACCATGAAAAGATCAGCCAAGGAGGCGCATGGCCCACTGCAGGGCAGAGGCATGCTTCATAGAGATCACCGTGTCGGCCACCTTGACGCCGAAGCTGAGGAATTCGTCCAGGTCCTGCATCTGCTGGTGGAAGTCCTTGCCCGGTCCCACCGCTTCGTCCTTCGTGCGGGCGGCACAGTCCCGCAGCAGATGGATCGCAGGCTCGATCTCGCGGCGTTTGCGCTCCTTCGAGATGGTGATGAAAATCTTCCAAACATCTTTCTCGGCCTCAAAGTACTCCTTGCGATCGCCCTTCTTGGTGATGATGCGCACGAGGTTCCAGCCGACGAGATCCTTCAAATTGGTGTGCGCATTCCCCCGGCTGATCTCCAGCCGCTCCATGACATCGTCCGTACACATCGGCTCCGGGGCCGTCATGAGCAGCGCGTGAATCTGGGCCATCGTGCGGGGGATGCCCCACTGCGTGCCAAGCGAACCCCACTGGACCACGAATTCCTCGCGGGCCTTTTCCCATTCTGGTAGTTCCTTGCTCACGCTTTCATTAAAAACTGAAAACGATGAAAGGCAAGCAATGTCTGCACTTTTCTTCCAACTACGGGCTCAGCCTTACTTTCACCCACACCCCATGCTCTTTGCGGTAGCGAATCCGGTCATGCAGACGGCTCACCCGCCCCTGCCAAAACTCGATCTCTCCCGCCAGCAGCGTGTAGCCACCCCAGTGCGGCGGGCAAGGCACCTGGCCCTCAGGGTACTGCGCCTTAAGTTCCACATCGCGCTCCTCCAGCCACTCACGTCCGGGGATCTCCACGCTCTGAGCCGAAGCCCAGGCACCGATTTGATGCCCGTAAGGCCGGCTGGCAAAATACTTCTCCGCATCCGCACGATCCAGCTTGGTGATCGCGCCCTTGATGCAAACCTGATGATGGCGGTCCGTCCACAGGAAGCAGGCTGCAGCCCGCGCATCAGCCTCAATTTCATGCCCCTTGCGGCTTTCGTAGTTCGTGTAGAAATGAAAGCCCCGCTCGTCGATGCCCTTGAGCAGCACCGTGCGCACGGTCGGTGTGCCATCCAGGCCGTTGGTGGCCAGGCTCATCGCATTCGGCTCCGGCAGTTTGTGCGCGAGGGCGTCGTTGATCCATAGCGTGAACAACTCCACGGGATCAGCCGGGGCGCTGTGTTCATCGAGTTCGCCCTGGTCGTAGCTCACGCGCAGGTCGGGCAGGTTCGGTTTGTCAGTTGGGTTCATTCGGGTTACAAGAAACGCGTGCCGTGCGGCCTACGCTACGCCAGCTTTGGCCTTTTACGCACTCTTTTGCTCCATGCCATCCTCCGTCACCGGCGTCATCCAAGATCTCGAACGCATCCTGCTCACTCCCGCGCAAATCAGCGCCCGGGTGGACGCCATGGCTGCGCGCTTGAATGCGGAGCTCGCAGGCAAAGTCGTCACCGTCGTAGCGCTGATGGACGGCGGTCTCTTCTTTGTCGCCGATCTGCTGCGCCGCCTGGAAATGCCCGTGCGCCTCTACACCCTGAGTGCCAGCAGCTACCAAGGCGGCACCACCACCACCGGCGAGGTGAAGGTGAACTGGCCTGCCAACTTCGATCTCCACGGTCAGGACGTGCTTCTGCTCGATGACATTCTGGACACCGGCCTCACGCTCAGCGCCATTTGCAAACGCCTCCTCACGCAGCAGCCCACCTCCCTGCGCACCTGCGTCCTGCTCAGCAAACGCCGCACCCGCCTGCGCGAGGTGGCACTGGATGACGCCGGCTTCGAGATCGACGACGAATTCGTCGTCGGCTACGGCATGGACTACCAGGGACGCTTCCGCAATCTGCCCTGCATCGGCATCCTGAACCCCAACCCGTCCTCATGAAGCTGCGTGTGCTCTTCTTCTCCGTCCTGCGCGACATCACCGGCACGGACGAAATCACCTTCGAAGTGCCCGCCGGTGCCACCATGGGCGACTTGCTCGCTCAAATCGAAACCCGCTGGCCGAAACTGCGCGACTGGCAGAACAGCCTCCTTCTGGCCCTGGACCAAACCTACGTGAAACGCGACGAGCCGCTGCATGACGGCGGCGAAGTCGCCATCATGCCGCCAGTCCAGGGGGGCTAGTGGTAGCTGTCGAGGTGTGATCTCGGTGTGTATTTTCTATTTTTATTATAAAATTGATATTTTATATCAATTATGTAATCTTGCAGGAACGCACCATGCTTCGCCTGCGCCATCTTTTATTCCTCTGCCTGCTCATGGCTTCGCCAGCAGGTGCAGTGATTTATTATGACCAGGAGACACCCTCGTACAACACCACCGCTCCCACGGGCGCACTGGCAAACTCGGGCTGGCAGTATGAGGGCTACTTCGGCAACTATCTAGGCACGATGATTTCGCCGAACCTATTCATCACGGCGGCGCATATTGGCGTGGCGTCCAGCACGTTCACCTACGACACAACCTTCAGCGGCACGACCTCGTCCTCATACAATATCGACACCAGTTTCAACAGTGGCGTCGGGTACTACAACATTCCCGGCACGGACCTGGATATTTTCAAAGTCACCGGCGGCACCTTCTCGACCTATGCCCCGCTTTACACCGGTGCCTCAAGCACTCTGGCGTTTGAGGACATCGGCCGCGGCACTCAGCAGGGAGCGGCTGTCACCAGTTCTGGTGGGCTCATCACCCATGGCTGGCTTTGGGGGACGCAGGATGGCGTCGCCCGCTGGGGGCAGAACACCTTCACCGGATCGGTCAATGGCTCGACCCTGGGACTTTCCGGAACCCTGCTCTCCGCGAGCTTCAGCAGCTCCAATGACATGACCCTCTCCCTGGGGGACTCCGGTGGTGCGGCTTTCGTGGACAACGGCGGCGTCTGGCAGCTTGCCGGGATCAACTACGCCGTGCAGAGCGGACCCTTCTCTGCCAGCCCGACGGGGTCGAATCCGTTTACCGCAGCACTTTACAACATGACCGGCTACTACCAGCAAGCCTCCAACGGTACCTGGGTGCCCGTAACCGGAGCCTCATCGTTCTATCTGTCAGACATCAGCGCCGATGCTTCGTCCATTCAGTCCGTCATCGCGGCCAACCCCGTCCCTGAACCCGGTGGTGCCCTCCTCGTGTCCATCGCCGCCCTAGCTGCGGCGCTGCGCCGACGCCGTTCGTTGTGAAAAAAGGCGCAAAATATCACGCCAGCAGATCCTTCACCACATGCCCGTGGATGTCAGTGAGTCTGTAGTCGCGGCCTTGGAAGCGGTAGGTCAGGCGCTCGTGATCAAAGCCGAGCAAGTGCATCACAGTGGCTTGGAAGTCATGCACGTGGACTTTGTTTTCAGCGACGCTGAAACCGAGCTCATCGGTGCTGCCGTATTCAAAGCCGCCCTTCACGCCCCCGCCAGCCATGAAGAGTGAGAAGCAGTCGGGGTAGTGATCGCGACCGAGCACCTTGCTGGCCGCAGTACGGCCTTCGCGGAAGGGGGTGCGGCCGAATTCACCGCCCCAGATGACGAGGGTGTCGTCCAGCAGGCCGCGCTGCCGGAGATCTTTGATGAGTGCAGCCACGGGCTTGTCAGTCGCGGCCATTTTGCTCGTCAGCCCCGTGGTGATGCCGCTGCCTTCGCTGGTGCCGTGGAAGTCCCATCCCCAGTCGAAGAGATTCACGAAGCGCACGCCTTTTTCAATAAGACGCCGCGCGAGCAGGCAGTTGTTCGCAAAGCTCGCCTCCCCAGGCTTCGCACCGTAGGCTTCGATGACTTCCTTCGGCTCCTTGGAGATGTCCATCACCTCAGGCACGCTGGTCTGCATGCGAAAGGCCAGCTCATACTGCGCCATGCGCGTGACAGTTTCGGGATGGCCAAATTCAGCGACTTGCTGCTGATTGAGATCCTGCAGAGCATCGAGCGTCTTGCGGCGCATGGCGCGGTTCATGCCGGCGGGATCACTCACAAAGAGGACAGGATCGCCTTTGCTGCGGCATTGCACGCCTTGATACACACTGGGGATGAAGCCGCTGCCCCAGCAGCCCTGACCACCGCTCGGCTGCGTGCCGCTGGAGATGAGTGCGACAAAGCCGGGCAGATCCTGATTTTCCGTGCCGAGACCATACGTGGCCCACGAACCCATGGAGGGCCGCCCCTGCCGCGCATGCCCGGTGAAGAGCAGCAGCTCTGCCGGCGCGTGATTGAACTGATCCGTGTTCATCGAGCGGATCATGCACATCTCATCGGCGATGGTGTGGAAGTTCGGGCAGGCATCGCTCATCGTGATCCCGCCTTTGCCATAGCGCGCAAAGGTGCGCGGAGTGCCCATGAGCTTCGGCACACCTGTGGTGAAGGCGAAGCGCCGGCCTTTGAGGATCGAGTCTGGGCAATCCTGCCCGCTGCGTTTCACGAGTTCCGGTTTGTAATCAAACAGATCGAGGTGCGGCGGCGCTCCCGACATGTGCAGGTAAATCACCCGTTTGGCCTTCGGCGCATACTGCAACTTCTTCGGTGCGAGTGGATTGTCCGACGCCGCACTGGCTCCCGCCTTCTGCTGCATCGCATGCATGGCGATGGCTCCGAGGCTGAACTGCCCCGCGTTGCCAAGGAACTGGCGGCGCGTCTTGAGCTGAAGGGTGTCGTGTGTGATGGGGTTCATGTATAGGAAGATACGTTCAAGGTCCGGTCATCCTTTTGCGCAACTGGGCCGAATCGCGTTGGGTGATCCAGTCTGGAGCAGCGCTTTTGCCTCAGTCCATGGGATGCCAATGGAAGGGTCGGCTAGCATCGCGGCACGGCGCGTTTCGAGTTCGGTGAGTTGGTCGCTGCGCAGAGGAAAATCGGCATCTTCAACCACGAGAGTGTCCCAAATATCTCCCGCCAACTGAATGCGCTGCCTCACAGGCATCTGCCGGATTTGTTCGAGTGCGAAGTCCATAGTGCAAAATGGTTTCTGAAATTTACCTCCGCATCAAAAACTCATCCAGATTCATCACCACATTGGCGATGGTCGTCCATGCAGCGAGTTCGGCAACGTCGGCACCTTGGGGAGCCGGGCCGAGGGGATCGGTGGCCATCTTGGTGGCCTCGGTTTGATCGGCGCGATAGGTGGCGAGTGTTTCGGTGTAGAGCTGCGTCAAAGACGAAGTTTCATGCACATTCGGGGCGCGTGAGAGGCAGAGTTTGAAAAGTAGGGCGAGGCGCTCGGGGGTTGCCTTGGCTTCGGTGACGAGTCGGCGCGCCATCGCCTGATTCGTCTCGATGAACACCGGATCATTGAGCGTCACGAAAGCCTGCAGCGGCGTGTTGGTACGACTGCGGCGAATCATGCACACCTCGCGGTTGCCGGCGTCGAAGGTGGTGAAGCTGGCGTAGGGGCTGTTGCGGCGCACTTCGGTGTAGAGACTGCGGCGGTGCTTGTCCTCACCTGGGCTGAGAGTCCAGTCGTTGCTGCGGCCAAAGGCGGTAGTGAGACCGAGATTCGGCATCAGGGGACGCACCGGCGGGCCATACATTTTGGCGCTGAGCAGGCCACTGACGGCGAGTGCCTGATCCCGTAGCAGCTCGCCTGTTGGGCGAAAGCGTGGACCACGCGCAAGCAGGCGGTTGTCGGGGTCGCGTTCGTTGAGTTCCGGCGTGGTCTTGGTGCTCTGCTGATAAGCTTGGCTGGTGAGCAGCAGCTTGAGCATGTGCTTGATGTCCCAGCCGCTGTCCATCAGTTCGGCGGCCAGCCAGTCGAGCAGTTCGGGATGAAACGGCAGATCTCCCTGGCTGCCAAACTCCTCGCTGCTGCGCACGATGCCGGTGCCGAAGATGCTTTCCCACAAACGGTTCACCGTCACCCGCGCCGTGAGCGGATTGTCGCGGCTGACCAGCCACTTGGCCATGGTGAGGCGATTGCGCGGCGCGTTCGCGGGCAGCGGATTGAAAGTAGCAGGCGTAGCTTCGCTGACTTCATCCCCCAGCGCCTGCCAGTTCCCACGAAGTTGGATCTTCGTCACGCGGCGCTGCTTTGGATCAAGGTCACGCATGATCGGCACCGTGACCGGCTTGAGCGCGGCGAACTCTTTGCTCGCGGCGGCAAGACGCGTGCGCTCGGCAGTGGATTCTTTGGCCACATTCCGCACGAAGTAATCCACCACCGTCTGCTGCTGCACGGGCGGGCGTTTGTCCTTCGCTTGTGCGAGTGCAGCGACGACATTCTGCGGCACCTTGGTGACCTGTTGCACCCGCGCATCTCCCGTGTAGCTGAGGCGGAAGCTGCCGAGGGTGTGCTGCTTGAACTCGCTGTTTTGAGCAAGCGTGATGCGCAGCTTTGAGCCTACAGGTACCACCACCGGAGATGCGGCCAGCAGCGTCAGCGTGTGTGGCTTGTCGGCAGCACCAGAGACAGCCCAGCCCTGCTGCTTCTTGTTCTTCGGCTGCAAGACGGAGGCGGCAGTGAAGCCATCCTGCTCAAAGTCAGCCAGCGCGGTGGTGAAGCTCACAGCCACCGGTCCGCTGATAGCAAAGGCCTTGTCTTTCACAGGCGCGGGGGAGGCATCGCTCTTCCACACCGTCTGGCGTTTATCATCCAGCAGCACAACGCGGAAACCATCGAGGCGCGCACCGGTGCCACCATCCGTGCGGTTCCACACGACGACACGGTCCACCGGTTTAGCCGCCTTCAAATCCACTTCCCACCACGGATCGTTGTCCGTGCCGGAGGTATGGGCCACGCTGTTTTTCGCATACTCTCCCTCGGTGTTGCCATCAATGGCACGCTTGGCCGCTGCATTGGTGTACAGGCTGCTTTGCGTGGCGACACCGGCGGGCGCCATGTTTTCACTGCCGTTGAACACCTGCACCTCCGCCAGTTGCAGCATCTTTTTCTCCCCCGGCAGTTCGATGCGCACATAGCGCGCCTGCGGAGCCTGCCTTGCATCTGGCGGCACAACTTCCGCCTTCACATCGGTGATGACGAAATTGCCAAATCCAACGGCGGGCATCGTCTCAATACGCAGCGCACTCAGCTTGTCCCCCGTGGCTGGCAGCTCGATGGTATAAGCATCCGTGTCACTGTTCTTCGGAATCGAAACAGTTCCACCTGCGGCGATGGTGGCGTTTTGTTTCGACTGCGTGGTCACTTTGGCGGGCTGGGGTGTCTGCCAGACCAGATCACGGGCAAAGCCTCGGTCCCAGGTGTCGAGTCCAGCAAGCCATGCCGGGGCAGGTGCCTTGAACTTCTGCTCTAGCGTGTCGATCTCCTTCTTCAGATTCGCACGCTGCTGCGTCAGCTCCGCAGTGTCAAAGCTGTGCAGCGGCACTTCATCCTTCTTGTCGCTGTCGGCGCTTTGATTGAGGAAGGCGTAGAACTGGAAGTACTCATTGATCGTGATGGGATCAAACTTGTGCGTGTGGCACTGCGCGCAGGCCATCGTGGTGCCCATCCACACCGCGAAGGTGGTGTTCACGCGGTCGATGATGGCCGCGTTGCGGAATTCCTCATCATCGGTGCCGCCTTCGTTCTGCGTCATTGTATTGCGATGAAACGCGGTAGCGATGAGCTGGTCGTCCGTCGGCTTCGGCAGCAGATCGCCCGCGTTTTGCTCGATGGTGAACTGATCAAACGGCATGTTCGTATTCAGCGCGCGCACCACCCAGTCGCGATAGGCCCAGATCTCACGCGGCTGGTCGCTCGGGTAGCCGGAGCTGTCCGCATAGCGCGCTAGATCGAGCCACTGTCTTGCCCAATGCTCGCCATAGGCAGGAAGAGAGAGATAATGATCGACGACCTTGTCGTAGGGTTGCTTCGCCAGAGCATCCAGTTCTGCCAGCGTGGGCGGCAGGCCCGTGAGATCGAGCGCGACGCGGCGGATCAGCGTGGCAGTGTCAGCTTGGGGCGAATACTTGAGGCCTTCCTGATTGAGACGCTGAAGGAGAAAGGCATCCACCGAATGTTTGGCTCCTGCGGGGACCGCCGGTTTCACCACTTTTTCGTAGCTCCAGTGCTTCCCCCACGGCGCACCTTGTTTGATCCACTCGGTCAGCAGCGCGATCTGCGCGGGAGAGATGGTCTTGTGCTGCTTGGGCGGCGGCATGACCTCATCGGCATCATGGCTGAGAATACGCTGTAGGAGGGCACTCTGTTCGGGCTTGCCTGGCACCACGGCGATGCTGCCGTCGTGATTCTTTTTCACGCTTGCTTCGTCATCCAGGCGCAGCCCCGCCTCGCGCTTCTTTTCATCCGGGCCGTGGCAGAAAAAGCAGTTTTCGCTCAAGATCGGCCGGATCTCCCTGGAGAATTGAATGGTACGCGGTGCTGGCTCCGCAACGGCTGAGGCTGCGAGAGGAAGAGTGATGAGGAGGAGGCGAATCACGCTCTTTCATACGCCGCAGAAGGGCTAATCTTGACGTGGAGCGGCATTCTCCATGATCTGTAGCGGCTCTGGGGCTACCTGCTTTATCACTATGATTAACCACCGCTTAACTGGTCGGCACCTCCACTGTTGCCGCTTTGGTTGTACAACAGGTCAGAGTCAGTCAAGGTCAGGAATTGCATCGCTCCGGTAATATCAGAGTCCGTTAAACCTGGGATAATGAAGACGCGTCCACTGAAGGCACCCGAGGTCGGAGAAACCCCATTCCGCAGATTGACGATGGTAGCTCGTTCGTCGCCTAGCACAATGAAGTCGGCTCCAGCAGCGCCGGCCGTTGATGCCAAACCGGCTATTTCCTGCGCATTGCGTCGGCTCTTCTGAAACAGCGCAGAATCACTGATTCCTCCAAAAAGCATCTGCGCCATGCTCGCAAAGATGCCGATAATCGCGACCGCCATCATCAGCTCAATCAAACTAAAGCCAGATGCGGACTGGCTTGCTTTTTTGAACTTTGGGGGCACTAACTTCATGGATTATTACAAATAATATATTATTTATAATAATTTTACAAACGTTTTTCTCTTGATGGCTGCTGGGACCCCGCGACTGCTCCCCGCCTTTGGCTGTCTCCGCCGTAGGTTGTCCCGCTACAGCGCTACTGGTCGCAAACCCCGCCTTTACCTTCGGCCTCATCCCGCTACCATCCGCGCTCCCTTTTCCCCAGCCAGCCATGTCCGCCGTCCCCACCGCCGCCCAGATCCGCCAGAGCTTCCTCGACTTCTTCAAGGAGAAGCAGCACACCATCGTCCCCAGTGACAACGTCGGCTACACCAGCCGCGACGGCGCCCGCATTTTCACCAATGCCGGCATGAACCAGTTTGTGCCCATCTTTCTGGGCGAACGCAGTGCCGATGTGGACACTTGGCCCGGCGTCCTTCACAAAGGCCTCCCCACCCGTGCGGCGGATACCCAGAAGTGCATCCGCGCCGGCGGCAAGCACAACGACCTCGAAGATGTCGGCCTCGACACCTACCACCACACGCTCTTCGAAATGCTGGGCAACTGGTCCTTCGGCGACTATTTCAAAAAAGAAGCCATCTCCTGGGCCTGGGAACTCATCATCGAGCGCTGGAAGTTCCCGCCGACCCGCGTCTTCGCCACCATCTACCAGCCCGGTAAAGGCGACCCCGCTGAGCGCGACCAGGAAGCCTGGGACATCTGGGCCGAGAAGTTCCGCAGCATCGGCCTCGATCCCGACATCCACATCGTCAACGGCAACAAGAAGGACAACTTCTGGATGATGGGCGACACCGGCCCCTGCGGCCCCTGCACCGAAATCCACATCGACCTCACCCCCGGCGCTCCGAACCTCGACGAAGACCGCCAGCGCGCCGGTGCGCTCCTCGTCAACGGCAGCGACGCCAGTTGCATCGAGATCTGGAACAACGTCTTCATTCAATGCAACGCCAACCCGGATGGCAGCTTCGTCCCGCTCCCCGCACAGCACGTGGACACCGGCATGGGCTTCGAGCGCGTCTGCTCCATCATCCAGGGCACCAAAAACTTCACCGACTTCGAAACCGCCAAGATCAGCAACTACGACACCGACGTCTTCAAGCCCATCTTCGACGAGCTCACCAAACTCTCCGGCAAAACCTACGCCAGCACCCTGCCCAAGGCCAATGAGCAGGGCCACGTCGTCCCCGTGACCGAGCAGGAAAAAATCGACGTCGCCTTCCGCGTCATCGCCGACCACCTGCGCACCCTCAGCTTCGCCATCGCCGACGGCATCCAGCCCGGCAACTCCGACCGCAACTACACCCTCCGCCGCATCCTCCGCCGCGCCGTGAAGTACGGCCGCACCCTCGAATTCAAAGAACCCTTCTTCTACAAACTCGTCGATACCCTCGCCACCCAGATGGGCGATGTGTTCCCCGAAGTGCGGACGAAGAAAGAGCAGATCAAGAGTGTGTTGAAGCTGGAGGAAGAGGCGTTTAACAGGACGTTGGATCGCGGGTTACAGCTCTTCGAAAACGAGACGCTATGGGCAGAACTGCGCTTGGGTGGTGTAACAGAAGAAGCTACTAAATACCAGATTGATTCTGAAGATAGACTCGTCCTCACAAATCCCAATAATCAAGGCGGGAAACCTTATCCCATCACGAAGGACACCGCTTCGAAGTACTACTTTGAAGGAAGGCCGCGACTTGGGCGCGAGGAGTTCATCAATAAGCACTCGGCATATTTCAATCATGTTTATGAAAAGATTCACGCATGCCCAGCGCTGAAGGTGTTTCCTGGCGAAGTTGCTTTCCAGCTCTACGACACCTACGGCTTCCCTCTCGACCTCACCGAACTTCTCGCTCGCGAACGCGGCCTGACCGTTGACACCGCAGGCTTCGAGAAGCTCATGGAAGAGCAGAAGGAACGCGCACGCGAAGCCGGCAAGAAGAACAAACAAGTCGTCTCCGTTTCCGAAATCGAAACCAAAGCCCCGACCAAGTTCATCGGTTACGACAACCTCGAAGCCGACGTGCGCGTCCTCGAAGTCGTCGAGATGAAGGACAAGACCGCCGTCGTCCTCGACGTCTCCACCTGCTACGCCGAAATGGGCGGCCAGATTGGCGATGCCGGCCAGCTCATCCTCGGTGCAAACACTTACCCGATCAGCTCCACCACCAAGGTCGGCAACACCTGGCTGCACTTCCTCGAAGGCGACGAAGCCCCCGCTGTGGACACCACCGTAAAACTCATCGTCGATGCCCCGCGCCGTCATGCCATCGAGCGCCACCACACCGTCACGCACATCCTCCACTGGGCATTGCATGAAGTGGTGAACAAGGACGCCACCCAAAAAGGCTCCTCCGTCACCCCTGACAAACTCACCTTCGACTTCAACAGCGCCGCGCTCACCGCGCAGCAGATCGCCGACATCGAGCGCCTCGTGAACGAGCGCATCGTCGCCAACGATCCCGTTTCCTGGACCGAAGTCCCCTACGTCGAAGCCAAGGCCAACAACGGCATCATGGCCCTCTTCGGCGAGAAGTACGGCGACCTCGTCCGCGTCGTTCAAATCGGCGGCCAGCGCAACAAGCTCGACGGCTGGAGCATGGAACTCTGCGGCGGCACCCACACCCGCAGCACCGGCGAGATCGGCCTCTTCCGCCTCGTCAGCGAAAGCGCCGTCGCCTCCGGCGTGCGTCGTATCGAAGCCATCGCCGGCCTCGAAGCCTACAACGCCGCCCGTGCCGACGCCGAACTATTAAAGCTCCTCGCTGGCAAAGTCAGCGCCCAAGGTGCCGCCGATCTGGAGAAGAAGCTCGATCAAATCCTCACCCAGCAGAAGGAACTCGAAAAAGCCCTCAAAGCCGCACAGCAGCGCGAGGCTTCTCTGAAGGCCAAAGACCTCATCGCCAAAGCCATCATCAACAACAGCATCATCGTCAATCTCGGAGACGTGGATGCCGACTACGCCGTCGGCGTCGCCGAAGCCCTCAAAGGCACCTTCAACGGCATCGTCGTCCTCGCCGCCACCGGCGGCGGCAGCGTGGCCCTCATCGCCAGCGTCGCCAAAGAGCACCAGGGCAAAGTCCAGGCCGGCAAGATCATCCAATCCATCGCCCCCATCGTCGGCGGCAAAGGCGGCGGCAAACCCGACTTCGCCCGCGGCGGCGGCAAAGACGTCACCAAAGCCGACGCCGCCCTCGCCGAAGCCCGCAAGCTGATCGGAGCATAAACCTCCCTTCGTTCCCAGACACCGCATACCCACCGCACGTATTGTAGTACCGGCTTTAGCCGGTTCCGGGCGCGCGTCCCCAAACCCCCGCCAGCCAGAACCGCTTAAAAGCGGAACTACAATACAGCCTTGCGTCCTTCGAAACCTTACATTCAAATCACCCCATGTACGCCCGGCGAAAATGGACGCAGGAGATGCGTGAAGAGGTTCTGAAACATCGCCCAAGACACCGCATACCCACCGCACGTATTGTAGTACCGGCTTTAGCCGGTTCCGGGCGAACGTCCCCAAATCACCCGCCATCCAGAACCGCTTAAAAGCGGAACTACAAAACAGCCTTGCGTCCTTCGAAACCTTGCATTGAAATCACCCCATGTACGCCTGGCGAAAATGGACGCAGGAAATGCGTGAAGAGGTGCTAGCACATCGCAAGCTTCTCAACCGTCCTTGGCACGGCCCGCCTCACTTCACAGGCCAGCAAACGAGCCAGTATCTCATCACAGGCACATGCTACGAGCATTCCCTCATCATCGGCGCCTCCATCGCACGCATGGATGACTTCGCGCAGCAGATGCAACAAACATTCGAAATCCTCGGTGCAGTCATCCACGCATGGTGCGTTCTCCCCAATCACTATCACGTTCTCACGACCACCCCGAACCTCCCAGCACTCATCACACATCTCGGCAAACTACACGGTCGCATGTCATTCACCTGGAATGGCGAGGACGACACCCGCGGACGAACCTGCTGGCATCGCACCACAGATCGGGCCATGCGCAGTGCATCCCACTTCTGGACCACCGTGAACTACATCCATCACAACGCCGTCAAGCACGGTCACGCATCCAAATGGACCGACTGGCCATGGTCCAGCGCACATGATTACCTCCACGACCAAGGCAAAGATGCAGCCGCCCGCATCTGGCAACTCTATCCCATCCTCGATTACGGCGCAAAATGGGATGACTGAATCTGAGTATTGTAGTACCGGCTTTAGCCGGTCCGGGCGAACGTCCACACAGCACCCGCTTTCCAGAACCGGCTAAAGCCGGGACTACAAAACACAGAACCCCCACCCCACATGCGCCGCCTCGATCAGCTCCTCTCCGCCCTCGGTTACTGCTCCCGCCGCGAGGCCATGGCCTTCGTCAAAGAAGGCCGCGTGAAGCTCAGCGGCGAAGTCGTCAAACGCTCCGACCAGCGCGTGGACTCCGCCCTCATCACCGTCGATGACGAACCGCTCGAAGCCCCCGACGGCCTGCTCGCCATGCTGCACAAGCCCGTGGGCTACTCCTGCACGCACAGCGAAGAGGAAGGCCAGAACATCTACGAACTCCTTCCCTCCCACTGGCCGGAGCGCAATCCCGCAGTCACCAGCGTGGGCCGACTCGACAAAGACACCAGCGGCCTCCTCCTCGTCACCGACATCGGCAGCCTGGTCCATCGCTACACCTCGCCGAAATCCGACATCGAAAAAACCTACCTCGTCGAAGTCGATCGCGATCTCGACCCCTCACTCATCGACATCTTTGCCAAAGGCGATCTCATGCTCCGCAGCGAAGAGAAACCCTGCCTTCCAGCGAAACTCGAAATCGTTTCCAGCCATAGCGCCCGCCTCACCATCACCGAAGGCCGCTACCATCAGGCCCGCCGCATGTTCGCCAGCCAAGGCTGGCATGTGGAAAATCTGCATCGCGAACGCTTCGGCCCGTATGAGCTCGGCGATCTCGCCGAGGGCGAATGGCGGATGCTTTCGCTGGAACAAGCGCCGCGCTGAACAAGCGAATACAAGTGGCTGCGCGGCGTGAATCAAAAAAAACAGCGCCCAAGAATCCTTGGGCGCTGCGTGATTGAAGCTGGAGCCAATGACTCTGGCTCAATGATGATGACCACCACCACCGTGGCCACCACCCATGTGGCCGCCACCGCCGAAGCTGTGACCACCACCGCCAAAGCTGTGACCTCCACCACCTAAACCACCAAAGCTGTGTCCGCCGCCGCCAAGACTGTGGCCACCAAAGCTGTGGCCTCCACCACCTAAACCACCAAAGGAGCCTCCACGGAAGGGAGTATGGCTGGCGAAGGAGCTGCCACCAAACCCGCGGCCAAAGGAAGACAAGTTGGTGTGACTCAGGAACGGACTCATCGTGTGACCCCGGTTGTAGCCGTAGTTACCAAAGCCGCGGTAGTGGTTTGAGTTATACCCTCTGTTATAATAATTATTGTAGGCGTAAGGTCTGGAGTAACCACCATAGTAGCCGCCGAGGCCACCCAAGCCAAGCAGCGAGCTCCCGTAGTAGTTATTGTAGCCTGAGCCGTAGCCGCCGTAGCCGCCGTAGCCGCCACCGTAACCTCCATAGCCATAGCCGGGATAGCCGTACATGTCGCAGGAGGAGAGAGAAAGAGCGGCGATCATCGCACCGCAGAGGAGGATAAGTTTCGTTTTCATAACACACCATTCGACGACGCTTATTGGGAACTATTCAGAAATAATGACGCGGCGGCGCAAATTTTATTCTGTAAAAGTGGCGATCAGGTTTGGGATGGTTCAGCGGAGTTCATGTTGAGGTAAATTTTGCCGGTGCTCCACTCATCGCTTTGCTCGCAGAGCAGGGCGGAGACGAGGCGCAGGAGGG
>CAINGK010000152.1 GCA_903848465.1 uncultured Verrucomicrobiota bacterium | reverse complement strand
GCCGTGCATCAGCGAGATCAACGTTGCCAAATTCATCTGTTATTGCTTCTGCCATGAGAGCCAACTTCGCAAAGCGGCCCTCCCACTTATTAACATCAAATTCAAAAGTACAGAGGAAACTTCAGCTTTTTTTGACTCAATATGTGTATAAAGACCAGGGCTGTCGCCACACCCATCCTACGGCTGGCGCTTGAGGGCTGGGGAGGAAAGGACCCGCGCTCCACGGGCAGGATTGCCCGTTCTACTTTCCGCGCACGACCCTGAGGGAGCCTCCCAGAAAAAGGCGGGACGCCTCTGGCCGTGGTCAGGCAGGATGCCTGAGCTCCGTTGGTCACAGGCAGGATGCGTGAGCTGCGTTATTCGCCCTGCGCTTCCCAGAATTTGCGGAGTTCGCGGAGTTGCTTTTTGTCGGGCTTGGCGAGGACTTCGTGGGCGCAGGGCTGGATGAGCTCGCGTTCGCGGCGGAGTTCGCTGGCGCGTTGAATCCATTCAATGGGGGTGAGGTTTTCGCAGAACTCGGGGACCTTGGGCGGGCCGAGGCGCATGGGGGAGAAGGCGATGACGCGGAGGCGCAGGCGGAGATCGCCGCGCACGACTTCGAGGACGTCGGTGGGTTTGAGATCGCGGGAGGCTTTGACGGGCTGGCCGTCGATGGTGACGTGGCCACGGGCGCAGGCTTGGGTGGCGAGGGTGCGGGTCTTGAAGACGCGCACGTGGTGCAGCCATTTGTCGGCACGCTGGCTCATGCAGCAGTGGAGTAGGTGCGTGCGCCGAAGATGGCGCTGCCGACGCGGACGATGGTGGCGCCTTCTTCGACGGCGATGTCGAAGTCGTGGCTCATGCCCATGCTGAGGCGTGGGAGGGGTGCGCCGCCGCGTGGTTCGAGTTCGTCGCGCAGGGTGCGCAGCTTGGTGAAGTAGGGACGGCTCAGGGAGGGATCGGGATCAAAAGGTGGAATGCACATGAGGCCCTGGATTTCGAGGCGCTTGAGTGCATACAGGGCTTCGAGGCTGGCGCGGAGTTGCTCGGCGCTGAAGCCGTGCTTGCTGCTTTCATCGCCCAGATTGACCTCCAGATAGACCTGGGGGAAGAGGCCGAGTTCGGCGGCGATGCGGTCCACATCGCGGGCGAGATCAAGCGAGCCGATGCTGTGGATGGCTTTGACGTGCGGGAGGACTTTGCGGACTTTGTTGGACTGAAGATGGCCGATGAGATGCCAGTGCAGGCTGGCGGGCAACTGCGGGGCTTTGGCGAGGATTTCCTGCACTTTGTTTTCTCCGAAGAGAAGCTGGCCGGTAGCGACGGCTTCGCGGATGGCTTCGACAGGAAAGGTTTTGGAGACGGCGAGCAGTTCGATGGAGGCGGGATCGCGGCCGCAGCGCTGGGCGGCGGCGGAGATGCGGTCGCGGATGGCTTGCAGGCGGTCGGAGAGGTCGTTCATGTCGTTGTGAAGAGAAACGGAAGATGCGCGGGCCGTGCAACGTATTTTCGCGCTCCACCACTCCATTCCAACATGCAATCACGCCGCCATTTCATCCGCCAGTCCGCCGCCACGCTGTTCGCCGCCCCCTGGGTCACCACGGGCCTGCGTGCCGCTTCACCGAATGGCAAGCTGCGGCATGCGGCGTTTGGTGCTTCGGGCATGAGCATGAGCGACATGAGCGCGATGTCGAACCACCCGATGTGGGAGCTGACAGCGGTGTGTGATGTGGACACGCGCAATTTCAAAAAGGCGCAGGAAAAGTGGCCTGACATCAAGGTGTACCAGGACTGGCGCGAGCTGCTGGAGAAAGAAGCGGCGAACATCGACAGCGTGAATGTTTCGACGCCTGACCACATGCACGGCAGCATCGGGCTGGCGGCGCTGGCGAAGGGCAAGCATGTGTACGGGCAGAAGCCGCTGGCGCACAATCTGTGGGAGTGCCGCCAGATGGTGGAGCGTGCGCGTGAGAAGGGCGTGATGACGCAGATGGGTATCCAGATTTCTTCGGCCTTCACCGAACGCCATGCGGTGGCGCTGATCCAGATGGGGGCCATCGGCAAGGTGAAGGAGGCGCACACGTTCTCGAACAAGAAGTGGGGCGACCTGGAAGTGCGTCCGGTGAAGAGCGATCCGATCCCCGAGGGCTTTGACTGGAACAAATGGCTGGGCGTGGCGAGCGAGCGCAGCTACATCCAGAGCTACGATCATCCGGGCAACTGGCGCAGGCGCCGTGACTTCGGCACAGGCACGCTGGGAGACATGGGCTGCCACATGTTCAGCGGCTGGTTCCGCTCGCTTGATCTGGCCGCGCCGATCTCGGTGAAGTCCAGCGGCCCGGTGCCGAATAAGGACAACTGGGCGATCAATGCGGTGGTGGAGTACACTTTCAAAGGCACGAAGTACACGGCTGGTGAGACGGTGAAGGTGACCTGGACGGATGGCGATGCGCGCCCGCCGGCGGAGGTGATGGCGTTGGTCGGCGATGTGGCGAAGTTCCCCGGCCAGGGCACGATTTACCTGGGCACGGAAGGCGTGCTGCTGGCTCCGCATGGCTCGACGCCGCTGATGTATCCGCGCGAGAAGTTTGCCAGCTTTGGTGCCTACCCCAAGCTGGAGCCGCGTGACCACTGGGCGGATTTCATCGACTGCTGCCTGAAGGGCGGCCAGAAGCCTTCGGCGAACTTTGATTATGCCGGACCGCTGACAGAAGCGGTGCTGCTCGGCTGCCTGGCCAGCGCGTTCCCGAATGAGACGCTGCAATGGGATGCGCCGGCGCTGAAGATTCCGAACAGTGCTGATGCGGACAAGCTGGTGCGGCGTGACTACCGCAAGGGGTGGGAGATTGTGTGAGCCACTAGCATTTACATCATTGTATAGCCTTCTGGACGCATAGCTTCGCGCGGAAATAAAGCGAATCCCCGCTCCCCACCGATGCCTTGGCAAAGCCCAAGACGCCCTTTGAGGAACTGTAGCGCAGCGGAGATAGACGAAGTCAAAGGTCGGGTGAGGGGGCATCCCATGCTGGCGAAAGCTAAGCGTCGTCCCCTCACCCCAACCCTCTCCCCGAAGAAAACAGCCGCTGCCATCGTGCGTCAGAGGCGGGGAGAGGGAGAGCCGCTTTCGTGGGGGGAAGGGTGTGCTGTGGACTCAGCACGCTAGTAGGCCTGCGGGAGCGGCAGCGCTTTCGCGGGGTGTAGAATGCTCTGCGTCTTTATCTCGCCGTCCGGCCTGCGAAAAGCGGTGTCGCGCTAACGCTTGTCACCGCACTCCTAGACGCTTCGCGCTCGCGGGGGCGCTGGGGGCTTGGCGCTCCGGTTCCAAGAGGCTTCGCGGGTTCACCACTCTGCCGCGACTTGGTAGTCATCAGGAACTCGAACACGTTCCGTTTTGAAGCGTTGGATGGACTCCACCATTGCCTTGCTGGTGTGGCGCTCGAACCACGCTGCTGAACACCAGGGGTAGTCCGCTGCTTTCGCCACCAAGCCATGCTTGACCGCGTTTTGATGGGTGTAGTTCAACCGTGCGAAATAGGAGCGCTCATAGGTGAGCAGGGTTTCACGATAGTTGTGCCACACCTTCCTGCCCGCTGCACCGTCGAGCTTGTTTGCCCACTTGGCCGTTTTCTCATGCAGCAGACTCAGCATCACAGGCAGACTCTCTGCTGTTGCGGGCGATTCAGCGATAAAATGATAATGATTGGAAAACACCGCCCACGCCTCCAGCCGCCAGCCAAAGTCAGCACAAACTTTGAGCAAGCCCCGATGCAGCACCGCGAGGCGCTCAGCGCCACGGAAATACGACTCTTTCAAATAGGTGCCAGCCGTGACAAAATAGATCCCGTGAGTTCCCAGCCGATGCAGCGGCGCATGGGGCCAATCCAGCTTGCGGTCATCATCGGGGTGCATTTGAAAACGCTACGAAAGAATCAGGCGCGAAGCAAGCGCGACAGCGTCGTGGAATCGGAGCGCAGCGGGTCGAAGACCGCCGAAGGCAAATAGACAGCCGCAGGCCTGCATCGGCGGCAGCGCTTTCGCGGGGGGGCGGATGTACTTTGGACTCAGCACGCCGTCCGGCCTGCGAAAAGCGGTGCCGCGCTAAAGCTTGTCACCGCACTCCAAGACGCTTCGCGCTCGCGGGTGCGCTGGGGCTTTGCGCTCAATAGCGATGGGAGCCAAGCGAGCGCGACAGCGTCGTGGAGTGCGGTGACAGAGATGCAGGGCGCAGGCCTGCATCGGCGGCACCGCTTTCGTGG
>CAINGK010000151.1 GCA_903848465.1 uncultured Verrucomicrobiota bacterium | reverse complement strand
GAGGAGTGTGGTCATGGGGTGTGCTTGAGGAGGATGGCGGTGAAGGAGAGGGCGCAGAGGCAGAGGAACCAGAAGGCGGTGTCGGGTCCGTTCATGGCTTGCGGCGGGGTCCGGCTTTGCGGTGGACTTTGTTGATGAAGGGCTGAAAGCCGGAGAGCTCAGGCGGCAGCACCAGGACACCGGCAGGCTTGGCCAGTGGGCGCGCTGCAGCCGCCGTGGTGGCGAGCTGGGCACGCAGACGAGAGGTGAAGTTGGGGCGAAGTTTCATGGGGAAGTTGGCGATGGTTTGCTGTTGTTGGCGGTGGTTGGCGGTGGTTGGCGGTGGTTTGCCGGAGGAAATCAGGCGGGGATGGGGTCACGCAGCTCACGCTCCCACTTGGAGAGCCAGCCTTGGGCGCGGCTCAGGCAGCGGGCGGACTCGGCATGCCAGGCACCCACGTTGTGGGCGTGGCGGGCGGTTTCCGAGAGCACCAGGGCCGTGGCCGCGAGGTGGAAGTTTTCCAGGGCGCGCAGCAGGCACCACAAGGCGGAAAAGAGCGGGATTTTCATGCTGCCGCTCCTTTCAGCTCCTCAACGAGGGCGGCGTAACCGGAGACGAGCTTGGGGCTTTCGCGTTTGCCTTTGAGCACCTGGTAAAGGTGCGGCGTAGAGCACCCAAGGCGCTTGGCTGCATTGGTCAGACCAACTGGCCAGACGCGGCCATGATAGATGGGGGTTGTGTTTTGCGTTTTTGCCATGATTGTTTCGCGTCATTTTCCTTTCGCGATAATTAGCGTTATAGAACAAAATGCAAAACTGTGCAATCTAAAATTCCAACTTCGGAGACCTTTTTTTCGCGTTTGCAAAACGCGGTCAATTTCCGTCAGACATCACTTGCAGGCCTTTCAGGCTCTACAGGCATAGCACTCTCCACTATTTACCGCTGGAAAGAAGGTGGCAAACCGCATAATCGAACCAGCAAACAAATTGCCGAAAAACTTCGCATTTCGGAAGAGTGGCTTCGCAAAGGCACTGGCGAAATGGAAAGCACTTCCAGCATGCATCAAGAGGAGGCCACGCCCTACAAATTCACGCAACGCGGGCCAGTGCCGCAACCTACTCAGGCCGCAGAGCTGCACAGTGGCTGTCAGATGATGCTTAATGCCATGAGCAACGCTGGAACTGTCCAAGCGTTCGATTATGCGGCTTCCTCTTTTGAAGAGGCCTGGGAAAAATTCAAAGTGGCTAAGTATTCCGAACTCAACCAGATCCCACCATGAAGACCATCACCACACTCATCCTGCTGGCGCTATGCGCTAGCGCTGCAGACAGCACCACTCCATTACCACCGTCCAAACTTGGACCGGAGCCAAAAATTCAAGACTTGCCTGGCTTGATGCCAGTGGATGTGTACCTCAACCTGCAAGCCAAGGGTTTCACGATTGAGAAGAAATTTGCGGCAGATACAGGTGGAAGCCATTCCGAGTTCATTTGCCGCAAAGATGAAGGCAGCGCCGCATTGACAGCGATCATCTACATTCCCAAAGACGGCATCACCAAAGTCACTGCGGTCGCTGCCGTAGTGAAGACAGATGGTGTGAGTGAGAACGAGACAAACGTCTTGGCTTCGTCATTCCTGGGTTACGTTGCCTCACTGCCTTACAAAGGTTCGGAGCCTGCTTCTGCTTATGCTTGGGCCGCTGCAACGGTGGGTAAAACGACCGAGAAAATGTTTGGCCCTGCGAAGATGGAAACACTGGCCGAAAAACAAGTGCGTGTACTACGAATCAGTATGGAGCCATTGAAAGAGAAAGCTGCCAAAGCGCCAGCGCCGATCGCTGCTGAAATTATTTTGCCTCCCGTGGGCACGGTGTATGCCGATGTCGTCAAAGTTCATGGCAAGCCCAAGATCCAGGATGCAGACACGGGCTGGGCCATCTGGACGGGATTCAAGGTGAAGTTCAAAGACGGGGCTGTGGTGGAAGCTAGCCGAACTCCTTCTTCGTAGGCTCACTCAAGAGTGGATCTCCCACAATGAGCACGCGTGGGCGAACGCCAAAAAACTCAAGGGCCTCTGATGAAACGAGACCTACCTTGGAAAACGCTCTAGCAGCAGCGGAAAACGAAGCAAAAAGACTATCAGCATCACTGCATAAATGCTCCATGACATCCATCTGATCGTGCTGACGCTCATCTCCCTGGTGGGATGTCTTTCCCCACTGGCCATCCACCTGCACAAACACAGCATCAAACAGAGGGCGGAAAAGAACAAATTGAAGGACCATTCCAGCCAAGAAGGCCAGCCGGAGAGCAACAAAATTAACAGGCGGTCAAAGATGTTCAGACTGGTCATGGGAGTGTTGAGCTACGGGTTTGGAGTGTCCACACTGCTCATGCTTGCGCGGTCAAACGCACCCCTCACCACGGGAGATGCGGCCATGATCATGCTATGCCTGCTGTTTTGCCTGCCAGTGGCGTTGCTGCCACCGCCAAAGGGTTGAGCCGAACTCCCGCGTCGTGAGTTCAGCGGGTGCTGTTCAGCACGCATGGGTGCGTGATGTCCGAGGCATTCCTATCTGTGTTTTTGTTCACCCTGATCGCCGTTTCCCCGGTGGATGATCCGACTTCGTACGCGGCCATGGGGTGGATCATCGCGGGGATCTTTGGCATCGTGGGACTGGCGAACCAGGGCATGGCGTTGTGGGACCGGCTCTTTCCACGGGCGACACCGCCGGCGCATGAGATGTATGCGACGAAGGCGGAAGTGGCCAAGCTGGAGGCGGAGCACGAAGAGGAGATGGCGCGGATTGAGAAGCGCTTTGAGGAGTGGATGGAGCAGCAGGCTGCGCAGCACCGGGAGAGCATGGAGGAGCTGCGCAAGGCGAATGTGACCTTTGGGGACTGGCAGCGCAGCATTGAGCGGGCACTGGGGCATGTGGAGACGAAGGCAGACATCGGCCTGGGGAAGGTGCGCAAGTAGCCGCTGGGTGGTGTGACGTGGGGCGGATGGGGTGTGAGGGGTGCGAATGGCGAAAGTAAATCAAACATCTGAAGAGGGCACCGAGGGTGCGGAAACTGTGAGCACTCTGCCGGTAGTCAGTGAAGCGGTGGCCAGTGTGCCGGTGGCAGAGCCGGAAGCGGTGCCGGTGGCATTGCCACTGCCAGGTGTGCGGCCGTTGACGCTGGCTGAAGCGCGGGCGCTGCATGCGAAGCATTGCTAACAACGGTCAACCACCGTCAACCACCGTCAACAACTGTAAACTCTACCCGTGACTTCCGAGCGCATCCTCAACGCCATCGCTGCCTATCTCCGCCCCCAGGTGGAGGATGCTGGGGGCGTGTTTGCGCTCTCTGAGACGGTAGCGAATACGCTGGCGCTGCTGAGTGGGAGCCCTGGGAGGTTCCGTGTCATCCTCCAATGGCAGCAGGAGAACCCCACGGGGAACCGGGGGGAGGAGGAGATGACGTTCCTGGTCATCGTCCAACACGGGGGGCAGAATTTGGGGGTAAATCCGGGCGATGCCATCACGGTGACACGGCCCAGTGCGCTGGAGGCCACGACGGCAGACAGCGATGCGCCCACGGCGGACAGTGACCGGGCGAACCTGAACAACGCGCCGCTGATGCAGCGCTGCACGCAGATCTACAAGCTGGTGCGTGCCATCAAGTTCACGAACCAGGACATTCAGCAGCAGATGCCGCAATGTGTGCCACACCGGGCGTACTGGCTCAATGACACGAGCTTTCCGACGCGGCAGATTGCCAAGGAATTTAAGGTGCTGTTTGCGAATGATGCGACGAGCTCCACCAATGTGACGGCATGAGTACTTTGACGACCTTCTACCCCAATGACGTGCTGCTACTGGGCAGTGCGCAGCCCGTCATCGGCACGGCGATGCTGGGGGAGGCCTATGGGGTCATCAAGCGT
>CAINGK010000150.1 GCA_903848465.1 uncultured Verrucomicrobiota bacterium | reverse complement strand
TGGTCGAACTCACCTCGTCCCATGCCAATGAGGGCTTTGAGGGTGCGGGCGTCCTTGATAATCCGGGTGAATTGCAGCATTCACCATGTACGCCACCCAACTCAATTAACTTATCTTAATTATCCGGTAACAAGTCTAATGTACTTATGAATATGAACACCCTAGATCACCCCTTGCCGCATCTTCTTCGGGCAGGCACTGTCGTATTCGTATTTGCCGCCTCCGCTTTGTCCGCTGCTCCGCCCCCGCATGCCAAAGTGATTGCATCCCAGCGACGCAATGATCTCACCGCAGGAGGCAGTGCTCAACGGATCGGCATGCTGCGTCAGCAGCAAAGAACCCAGCGCATGCTCGATAAACAAACGCCAGCAGCCGATTCCAAAAAGAAATAGGCTTTATTAGATCTCGCCCCCTCATCCGAACCTCCGGCCTGTTGACCTCTCAAGGATGCGCATTCAGTTTTTCATACTCATAGCGCTGGCCGTTTTGACGTGCCGCCTGGATGCGGCCACCAACACCAAACACTCCAACATCATCCAGTCACGGCTACGTCTCCTGTCCCGGGTGCGCAGCACCCGGGAACGATTAGGCGATTTGGGAGATTCAGCGGAAAATCAGTCCATTTCAGCCGCTGCAGGCGAAAGCAAGAGTTGGTATAAAACGCTCAGCGAAATTCTCTCGATGCAGTTCAGGACGAGTTCCATGTACTCCCTTTCGAACAATGTCTTCAACACTCAGGATGGTGCGCAGACGGACTCGAATTACGCGCAGATTGCCGGTGTCTCCCTTGATGCGGCGCTCAATGAACACTGGACGTTCTCCAACACCTTTGACCAATCTTGGTTCTACTACGGCAGGGCTGACAACGCCACGCAAGACTTCATCTCCAGCACCTTCAGTCAGATGCTCAGCTATGATCACACCTTTTTCGACAAGAAACTGGACGTGAACCTGCCACTAAGCTGGGAATTCTCACGCCTATTCAATCGGGCTACTGGTACACGCACGCTGGACACCTACACCTACCGTGCGGCCACGGAGTTTACCTGGCTCTACAAGTCCTGGCTCACTCCTGCCTGGAGCTATGAATACCTTTATCAGGACAACGGCAGCCCGACCGACTTCGTGCCAAACAAGCACAAGCACAATTTCAACCTTGGCCTGACCTTCGTGCCTTTCAAAGGGCACAAGTTTTACCTCACGCCCTCGGTGCAGTATTCCATCGAACAGTTCATTCATGTCGTCCGCACCGACCGAATTTGGACCCCCACCATGACCGCCACCTGGCAGCCGCTGAAATACCTCGCCTTTGACGTGATCGGCAGTTACACAAACTCCTTGTCAACCCAGGATGGCTCCAGCTACAAGGTTTTCACCGGCACCGTGTATGCCCGGTTGTTTTTTGACTGGTAGCCTGGCGCGCCACAGGCATCAGCCCAGATGCTTCCGCAGGAAATCGACAAGTCCCTGGGCCACGCGCGTCACTTGCCTGGCAGAGTGCTCATCCTTGAGACCGCCCGAAGCTTCGAAGACCTCATGAGCCTTGGGGACCGCCACTTGATCCGGCAGCACGATGACACCGATGTTGCCCAGAATGGCACGCAGATGAACCAACCCTCGCAGCCCGCCTAGCGCACCAGGGGAGGCGCTGAGCAGCGCCGCTGTTTTGCCACGGAAGGCGGCCAGCGCAGGCTCGTCATCGCTCGCGCTGCGGGACACCCAGTCGATCGTGTTTTTAAGCACGGCAGTGATGGAACTGTTGTACTCAGGAGAAGCGATCATAAAGGCGTCGTGCTCACGCAAGATCGCCTTTAATTTTTTGGCGTTCTCCGGCAGCCCTTGCTGTTCTTCCAAATCGCCGTCGAACAACGGCAGCGGATAATCACGCAGATCCAGCAGCGTGACCTCAGCTCCGGCGGCACGTGCCGCCTCGGCGGCAAAACGCACCAGTTGCTTGTTATACGAGGCGGCACGGGTGCTGCCGGCAAAAGCGAGAATTTTGGGAGTGCTCATACCCATGAATACCCGAGCCTGCCGCATCTGCCAGCCGAGAGTGATCATTCCACATTGTCAGATGCCTCTTTCGTGTGGAGATTACTCCAGAATGAAGATCGACGCCCTGGCTCGCCTCGAACGTTATGCCAAACGCATCGCGGAAATTGCCGCCGTACTCGGCAAGTATGGACTCGCGGACCTGTTCGGCGGCTTTAAATACTCCTGGCTGCAGGACCGGCTCAAGAGCGCCGACGGCCAGTCCCTCACTACCGGTGTGACGCAGGCAGCACGCGTGCGCATGGCACTCACGGAACTAGGCACCACCTTCATCAAGCTCGGCCAGATGCTCAGCACTCGTGCCGACCTGCTCGGCCCCGAGCTGACCGAAGAGCTCTCCCAACTTCAGGCCAATGTACCGCCCGATCCCTCCGCCGTGGCCCGTGCGACGATAGAAAAAGAACTCGGCCAGCCGATTGCGGAGCTTTTTGCCAGCTTTGACGACACCCCTCTCGCCGCTGCTTCCGTGGCCCAAGTCCACGCCGCCCGGCTTCACACCGGTCATAGCGTCGTTGTCAAAGTGCGCCGTGCTGGCGTGGCTGAACAGGCCGCCACGGATGTGGAGATCGTTCAGGCGCTCGCCGAGCTGCTGGAAACGCACTCGCCCGCCCTGCGCTCCTACCAGCCGCTGGCGGTCGTGCGTCAGTTCCGCCGCACCCTGTTGCGCGAACTCGACCTGACTTACGAGCGGCAGAATCAGGAAGAGTTTGCCCGCAACTTTGCCAACGACCCGACCGTCTGCATCCCGGAACTCTTCAGCGAGTTCTGCTCTCATCAAGTCGTCACCATGCAGCATCTGGACGGCATCATCGGCACCGACATCGAGTCCTTGCAGCAGTCCGGTGTGGATCTCGGTGAATTCGCCAAACGTGGCGCAAACATGTATCTCGAAATGGTCTTCCGTGACGGCTTCTACCACGCCGATCCGCATCCCGGGAACCTCATCCTCCTGCCCGGCAACATCGTGGGCGTCATCGACTGTGGCATGGTCGGCCGGATTGATGAAGATTTGCGCGATGAAGTGGAAGCACTTCTACTCGGCATCGTGGAAAACGACTCGGAACTCGTGGCCGAGCAAGTCCTCCGCCTGGGCTCCGTCCCCCCCGACTGCGCCCGTGAAAAGCTTCGCGCAGATTTGCAGGAGTTCATGGCAGATTACACCGGCCACCCGCTCAACGACATCCACGTCGGCGCCGCCTTGAGCAATCTGGTCGAAATCATCCGTAGTCACCATATTGTCCTGCCCCCGACGTTGGCCATGCTACTGAAAACCCTCATCGTGCTGGAAGGCACCTCGCGGCGCTTCAGTCCGGACGTAAGCCTAGCCGAGCTGATGCAGCCCTACTGCACGCGCTTGATGCTGCGCCGGTTCTCACCAAGCCGCATCGCCAAACGTGCCCGGCGCTCCATCCGTGTGTGGGATCGTCTGCTCACGGCGCTACCACGTGACATCACCGATATGCTGGCCCGTTTCCGTGACGGCTCCTTCACGGTACACCTCGACCACCGCCATCTCGACCCCATCGTCAACCGCCTCGTCCTCGGCATCCTCACTGCGGCCATCTTCCTGGGCTCCAGTGAACTGTGGAGCCGCCAAGCCGCGCCGCTCTTTTACGGTGTGTCCGTCTTCGGCGCGGTGGGCTATGCCCTGTCCCTCTTCCTCGGCTGGCGTCTCATGCGCGCCATCAAGAAGTCTGGGAACATCCAGTCAAAAAATTGAGATTCCATCAACGTCCTGTTTTGCCTACTCTCTCGCGACCTTGGCAGCTTGACCACTTGACCAGCCCGCACTCCCCACCGTAAACCTTTCGCCGACCCCAACCTTCCTTCCTCCATGTATTTTCTCGGCATCGACAGCGGCACACAGAGCACCAAGGCCATCGTCCTCGACCTCGAATCAGGCAACATCGTCGCCACCGGCCACAGCACCTATGAATTGATCGATGGCCTACCTCCAGGGCATCTCGAACAGGATCCCCAGTCATGGCTGGATGCAGTGGATTCCTCCGTGCAGCAGTGCCTCGAACAAATCGGCAAGGACAAAGCTAAAATCGCCGGCATCGGCGTCAGCGGGCAGCAGCACGGCCTTGTGGCTCTCGGCGCAGACGACAAGCCCGTGCGTCCTGCAAAACTGTGGTGCGACACCTCCACTCAGGCGCAGTGCGCTGAGATCGCGCATCATTTCGGCGGCCAGCCGGGCGTGATCGCCGTTGCAGGCAATGCCATGCTGCCAGGCTACACGATTCCTAAACTGCTCTGGATGAAGCAAAACGAGCCGGAGAACTTCGCCAAGACGAAAACCATCCTGCTGCCGCACGATTACATCAATTTCTGGCTCAGCGGCGTGAAGCGCATGGAATACGGCGATGCCTCCGGCATGGGTATCCTCAATGTAAACACCCGCCAGTGGGCCTACGAAATCTGTGATTACATTGATCCCAGCGTGCGTGCCATGCTGCCACCGCTCGGCTCTTCAAAATCTGTGCATGGCACCATCCGCAAAGACCTCGCGGTCAAATGGGGTCTGAACTTCGACGTCATCGTCAGCGCTGGCGGCGGTGACAACATGATGGGAGCCATCGGCACTGGTAACATCAAGCCCGGTGTCGTCACCGCCAGCTTTGGCACCAGCGGCACGCTATATGGTGTGGCCGGATCTCCCGTGGTCGATGGCCAGGGTGAAGTGGCCGCCTTTTGTGACAGCACCGATCAATGGCTGCCACTCGTTTGCACGATGAACGTCACCGTCGTCACCGAACAGGTGCGTGAAATGTTCCGCTGGGATCTGCGCCAGCTTGAGGTCGCCGTTAATTCCGCACCCGTCGGTGCGGATGGCGTGATGTTCCTGCCCTACCTCAATGGTGAACGCACCCCCAACCTGCCCAACGGCACCGGTGTGATCCATGGTCTGCGCCCGACCAACATGGCCCCCGCCAACCTCGCGCGCGCTGCCGTGGAAGGTGCCACGCTCGGTCTCGCTTACGGTTTGAAACGCTTCCGTGATCTCGGCATGAACCCAACGGAAATTCGCCTCACCGGTGGCGGTAGCAAGAGCGGCACCTGGCGTCAGATTGCCGCTGACTGCTTCAATGCCGAAGTCGTCACGCTCAACACCAGCGAAGGCGCCGCGCTCGGCGGAGCCATCCAGGCCGCCTATGCTCATGCCAACCAGAGCGGCGGTGAACGCGTCAGCTACGAACAGCTTTGTGCGAAGCTCGTCACGCTGGATGAATCCACCCGCTGCAAACCCAATGCGGAAAATGCCGCGCATTATGCCGTACAGTTGGAGCGACAAATGGAACTCACCAGTCGCCTCAACCAAACCGGCTGGCTCTAGCCGCCAGACCCCTTCATGAAACCCACCGTTCGCACCCATCCCAACGCCGTCGTCATCGAACTCGAGGGCGATGCCGATCTGGCGACCGTGCCCGAATTCCAAAAAGTCGTGCGCGAGCAGATGAAGGCCGGGGTAAAACGGCTCATCATCGACTTCACCAGAGTAACCTTCGTGAACACCCCCGTCTGGGCCGTGGTGGTGGAATACTTTCAACACGCCAGCGGCGCAGGCACAGAATTTGCACTTACCGGCATTCAGGGCCGTGTGGAGGCCTCGTTTAAGATCGTACGCCTTGGCGACTTCATCACCCATCTTCCCACGATTGCGGACGCCTTGAACGCCGCCGACCTGACCAGCAAACGCTAGTCCTTTCAGCCCCCCCCATGAGCACAGCCTTCCGCCAATACTTCGAGTTGTGCGGAAGTCTGCTCTACTGGCTGTTCGTCGCTCCGTTTCGCGGCAAGGGCTGGCGTCTCGGCCACACCTTTGCGCAAATCATACGCATCGGGGTGCATGCAGTGCCCATGTCAGCTCTCACCGCCCTGACCATTGGCGTGGTGCTCGCCATGCAGTCGGCAGCTCAACTCGCAAAACTCGGTGCCACAGCTTTTGTCCCCGGTCTCGTGTCCTCCAGCCTCATTCGCGAACTCGCACCCCTGGTAACAGCCGTGATCGTCATTGGCCGCAGCGGTTCCTCGGTGACGGCGGAGCTGGGCACCATGAAGGTCTCAGAAGAAATCGAAGCGCTTGAGGTCATGGCCATTCCTCCCATGTCATGGCTCATCGTGCCACGCTTCCTGGCCATGGTCCTCATGCTGCCGCTGCTAACGGTGTTCAGCATCTATGTAGGCCTCGCTGGCGGTTGGCTCATCGGCCATTTTTCCCTGCACATGTCCACGGCGTTCTTCGTCAATCATGCGCTGCAATACGTCGAATTGCGCGACATCGGCATCGGTCTCCTCAAAAGCGGTGTGTTCGGTGTCTTGATCGTGACCATCGCCTGCAGCATTGGCTTGAATGTCTCCGGCGGTGCTGAAGGTGTCGGTCTCGCTACCACACGCTCGGTCGTTGTCTCCTTGCTGAGTGTTTTCATCGCCAACGCCCTGCTCACCGCCCTGTTTTTCTTCTGATGCCAGACGCCACTCCAGAACTGACCGTCCGCGAACCGATCATCGAGGTCGATTCGCTCGTGCGGCATTTTGGTTCGCAAACCGTGCTCAATGGCGTGAGTTTCAAGGTCTATGCGGGCGACACCTTTGTCATCATGGGCGGCAGCGGCTGCGGCAAGAGCACCCTGCTGCGCCACCTCATCGGCACAGAAAAGCCCAGTTCCGGCAGCATCAAAATCTTCGGCCAGGAGATCACCACCATGAATGCGGATGCCCGGCAAAAACTGCGCGGCCGCTACGGCATGCTGTTTCAATCCGGCGCATTGCTGCAATCGCTCTCCGTGGCGGAAAACGTAGCGCTGCCTTTGAACGAGCATACTCAGCTCGATGCCGGACTGATCGACACTGTGGTCAAAATGAAACTGGAGCAGGTCGGGCTCACCGGTCACGGCCACAAGAAGCCTTCCGAAATCAGCGGCGGCATGAAAAAGCGTGCCGCGCTCGCGCGTGCACTGGCCCTGGACCCACCACTGGTCTTCAGCGACGAACCAACCGCCGGTCTCGATCCCATCATGACAGCCGTGGTCGATGAACTCACGCAGCGCCTCACGCAGAAGATCGGTGCTACCGTGGTGGTCGTAACCCATGACATGAATAGCGTCTTCCGCATCGGCACCCGCATCATCATGCTGGGCACCGGCGCCAATCAGGGAAAAATCATCGCCTCAGGCACGCCCGCAGAAATCCGCGCGCATCCCCATCCCGCCGTGCAGCAGTTCATCAACGGTGATCCGCAAGGGCACGATGGGGACGACTCCGGCGAAGTGCTTTACCGCGAAACACTGCTCGGCATCAATGACACCGGCCAGTATTCACGCTCAGCCATTCATTCCTCCAAGCCATGAAAAACAAGCAAGATGCCACCGTGGCGACTCTGGTCATACTGTGCTCCCTGATGCTGCTCGGCGCGCTGATCTTCGCCGTCTCCGGTGATCCCTGGCGCAAACCCCATCTGCGTTTCTCCGTGGACTTCGCCGACATCACCGGGATTCATCGCAATACCGATGTGCTATTCGCTGGCGATAAAATAGGCACGGTCACCCGCATTGAGCACCTCACTCCCGCCGACCGCCTCATTCAAAGCAACACAGTACGTGTTCACATCGAAGTCTTCGAGCCGACTCCAATCCCTGCGAAGTTGAAGGTCATCATCAGCGCCGCCTCCATGCTTGGAGAAAAGCACATCGCTCTGATACGCCTGGACGATGAGGAAGGCCTGCTGGCAGATGGCGCAACGCTCACCTCATCCAGTCTTGGCAGCCTGCTGGAAATGATGCTGCCAGGGGGCGATGCCATCTTTGCAAACATACGGGACATCACCGCCGATCTCAAAAAAATCACCGGTCCACTGGGCCAAGGCGATGCCAGCCAACAAATCACCGACTCGCTGGCCAACATTGAAGCCTTCACTCAGGAGCTGAAAACCACGTTCGCGGGCGACGGCAAAAAGCCCGGCTTTGGTCAAAAAATCAATGCCGTGGCCGACAAGCTCGAAGACACCGCCGCAGGTATTCAAGAACTCGTTAAAGGCCCCAAAGGTGCCGCGGACAAAGGCCTCGCCAACCGGGCAGACGCCATCCTCGCCAACCTCGAAAGTTTTTCCAAGGAACTCAACCAGACGATGGCAGGCACACCCGACGGCAAGCCCGGCCTCAAAACGCGAGTCGAAGAAATCACCACCGATCTCCACAAAATACTCTCAGGTGGTGAAACCGCCTCCGGCCCCGGACTGGAAAAGCACCTCGACACCACGATGCGCAAGATCAACACGCTCGTCGAAGAAATGAGCGCACTCGTCATCTGGGGCGAGTACATCACCGGCACGCTCGCGGAAAAGCCCAGCCGCCTGATCTTTGGTAGCAAAGAGAATGACGTGCCCACCAAGGAGCAAATCATCGAGCACATGCGCCGCAACCACACCCCCTACCCTGTGCGTATTAAAGAACTCGAATCAGGAACCAAACCCGCCACTGGCAACTCCATGCCGACCGAAAGCGCTTCACCCGAGGAAAAGAAGAAAGGCATTCTCAAACTCTTCAAACGCCATGAGTAATCCGCAGCCCATCGCATCGCGTCAAAGCGTGCTGCTTGACGTGGCGCGGCGTTTGAGCAGCACGCAGAATTTGGTCGAACTGGTTGATCACATCCTGCAACGTTCCCGTGAGGTGATGGACTGCGAAGTATGCTCAATCCTTCTGCCCGACGGTCCCAGCGGGGACCTCCTCATCCGCTCCACCCTCGATCACATCAATTCGATGGAAGTGCGTGTCCCCAAAGGCAAGGGCATCGCTGGCGACGTCTATGCGACCAAAAAAGTCGTCAACATCGAAGACGCACTCAACGATCCGCGTCACTTCCGACCAGCCGCCGACAAGTCCGACCTCATCACCCGTGCGATGGTGACGATTCCCCTACTCGACGGAGAGCGCTGCTTGGGTGTCATGCAGGCGATCAATCCCAACCACGGCACCTCCTTCACCACGCCGGACGTGGAGATGTTTGAGACTTTTGGCAGCCTCATCGCCGTGACACTGATGCGCCTCGAATCACAGAAAAAGGCCATCTTGGAAGCCGAAAACCGGCAACAACTCTCGCTCGCCACCGAAATCCAAAACTCCTTCCTACCCGCTCCGCAAGCGCTTCTCGGCAGCGTGGCAGTCGGGACTTTCTATGAACCCGCCAGCGAGGTCGGTGGCGACTTTTATTTCTGGCACCAAATCGATGACGGTAAAATCCTCCTCGGTGTCGGCGATGTCTGCGGCAAGGGCCTACCCGCCGCACTCGACATGGCGCGCGGCACCACCTTGATCGCCTCCACGGCGCATCTCTGTGTCTCGATGAGTCTTGCTGAATGGATGAAGACGCTGAACCAGCGCCTGTGTGGAGTGATGAAGGCGGGACGCTTCATCGCCATCAACGCCATGCTCGTCTGCCCGAAGATTCGGCGTGTCTGGCTCTGCTGTGCTGGCCTGCCAGGTGCGCAGGTATTCGACGGCGCGGCGTGGAAGGAAGTCGCCGCACCTGGCAACGCCCCGCTCGGCATCTCCTGCGCCGCACGCTATGCGGAGATCGCTCTCCCCTTCAGCACCGGCCGCCAATGGATGCTCTATACCGATGGCATTCTGGAAGTGCAGAATAGTGCAGGTGAATACTTTGAAGACGCCGCCTTCGGTGCCGCCATGCAGCACACCAACGGTGGGGACGGTTTCTTAAATCACCTCGTCGAGCAATGGCGCACCTTCGCCAGCGGGGCCAGCTACCAGGACGACGCCACCGTGCTGACGCTCACGGATCACTCCACTCCCCCAGCCGCTCAAATCGCCCTCACCTGCCACCCTGACACCCTCCGTCTGGTACGCGAATTCATCGAAGCATGGTCCGCTTATCACGGCCTCGACGACGAATTCACCGGCCTCCTCGTGCTCGGCTGCGATGAGGTGATGAGCAACATCTGCAAGTACGCCTATTGCTCCTCCAGCACCCAGCGCGCCGCCAGTTGCCGCATCGTATCAGCCCCCAGCTTGGTTCGCATCCTCATTGAGCATTTTGGCTCCGGCATCACCAACGAGGACTTCCAGAAACTTGTCACCCCGCCCTCCATCGACCGCCGCATCGGCGGTCTCGGCCTCCATGTCATCAGCGAGATATTCGACCAAGTCGATTTCCGCCGCGAGGATTACGGATCGGTGATTGAGCTGGTGAAGCACTTCCGGTAAGACGCGGCCTTATGCGGGGTTTGGAGGATTGGCATTGACCCCTGCATCAGCTTTGGATAAAACGGCGGCTTAATTCGATGAAATAAAATGGAAACCTCCTCCAAAATCAAACTCTTTGCCGTCATCGCCGTCATCGCTGGTCCTTTCCTCGCCTATAACGGCCAGCAGGAGAAAGAACGACTCGCCAAACTCGAACAGGAGGGTGTCACCGTGGACGGCTTTATCGAAGGCGGTGAATGGCGCAAAGGACGACGGTCCAAGAGCTACAAACTGGATGTCTCGTACACACCCCAAAAAGGTGCTCCAACAAAACAGACCTTTCAGGTGCGCTCAGACTTTTTCTCCGCTCACGCTAACGACACCAAAGTCACCGATCCAGCGGTCAAGGTGCGCTACCTCCCTTCCAACATTCAAGACAGCGCCATCATCGTGGGTGGCTCGACGGACGCCACGGCAAGTTTCAGCATGGGCATCGGTGCCTTCGCCATTGGCTTGCTCACTTTGGGGATCATGTTTTTGTTCAAGTGGTAGCCTGACAACAGAATGCCGTGGCTTGACCACCGCTAAGAACACCGCCATGCAGTGAGGCACTCGCCCATGGCCAAAATCCGCATCAAATCCGCTGGCAAAATCATCGCATGGATCATGCGCGGCATCGGCATGACCTTGCGGTGGGAAGTGCGCGATGATGCAGGCGTGTTTGATGCCACGCGCAAAGGCTGGATCTGGTCCTTCTGGCACAACCGCATGTTTCTCATCCCCTGGCTGCACCATGAGTGGTTCGCCAATGTCCCCGGCACCATTTTGACCAGCCCCAGCGGCGACGGCCAGATCATCGCCGATGTCTGCGAAAGCTTCGGCATCGAGGCCGAACGCGGCTCAAGCTCCAAGCCCGAGAAAGGCATGAGCGCCCTCATCGCCCTCGCGGCCAAGGCGCGTGAAGGCTACGAAATCGGCATCACCCCCGACGGCCCACGTGGCCCCCTGCACCGCGTGCAGCCAGGCATCGTCAAGCTCGCCCAACTCACCGGCGTGCCCATCATCCCCGTGCATCTGCATTATAGCCACGCGATCCAGTTCAAGACCTGGGATGAATTCCTCCTGCCGCTCCCCTTTGCCAAAGTTACGATTATTTTCGACAAACCGCATCACATTCCGCGCCGCATGAGCGAGGAAGAGTTCGAGCTGAAACGCCTCGCGCTCGAAACAGTGATGCGCGATGCCGCAGCATCCAGGTAGTCATGCTTCTCGCTTTCTACAAGCCCTTCGACGTCCTCTCCCAGTTCACCCAGGAGCACCCCTCCCACCGCACCCTGGCCGAATTCGGCTTCCCACCTGATGTGTATGCCATCGGCCGCCTTGATCGCGATTCTGAGGGCCTCCTGCTCCTCAGCGACGAAGCCCGCTGGAATGACCGACTCCTCAATCCCCGCCACGCCCATCCGCGCACCTATCACGCCCAGGTGGACGGCCTTGTCAGCGATGAAGCGCTGCGAAAACTCCGCTCCGGCGTCGATTTGAAGGAATTTCGCTCCCTCCCCTGCAAAGCCCAGCGCCTCGACACCGACCCCGCTCACCCGCCGCGAGATCCCCCCGTCCGTTTCCGCAAAAACATTCCCACCTCCTGGCTCGAGCTCACCCTCACCGAAGGCAAAAACCGCCAGGTCCGCCGCATGACCGCCGCTGTCGGCTTCCCCACCCTCCGCCTCATCCGCGTCAGCATTGGCAGCCTCAAACTGGCCGATCTAGGCCTCGAACCCGGCAAATGGCGCCCCCTCAGCGCCAGCGAGCAGCAGCAAGTCCTCGCGTAGCCCCCTCGGCAGCGCATTCCGGCAAGTGCGATGAACACTCCTTCCCATCGCCCAGCGCCCCCATCTCACCCATAGCCTCCCCCTCCGCAACAACCGCCAACTACTGCAAACTCCCCTTCCCTCTCCCAAACTCCGTCCTTGCGCACCCGCCCCACCATGCCATTTTCCGCGCCCCTTTCCCCAACCCCAGCATGGCTCTCATCGTCCAGAAATACGGCGGCACCTCCGTCGGCAATCCCGAGCGAATCCGCAATTGCGCACGTCGCATTCTGGAAACGCAGCGTGCGGGCAATCAAGTAGTCGCCGTTGTCTCCGCCATGTCCGGTGTCACGGACAATCTGATCCGGCTGGCCAAAGAAGTCTCCCCCGAGCGCGAACCCATCGAGCGTGAGATGGACGTCCTCCTCGCCACCGGCGAGCAGACTACCATCGCCCTCACCGCCATGGCCATCAACGCCCTCGGCGGCAAGGCCGTCTCCCTCACCGGTGCGCAGGCAGGCATTTCCACTGACCGCGTACACACCAAGGCCCGCATCGTCAACATCACCCCGGACGCGGTGAAGCAGATGCTCGATGAAGGCAACATCGTCATGCTCGCCGGCTTCCAGGGCGAAACCGCCAGCGGCGAAATCACCACTCTCGGCCGTGGCGGCAGCGATCTGACCGCCATCGCCATGGCAGCGGCCATCAAGGCCGACCTCTGCCAGATCTACACCGACGTGGACGGCGTTTACACCTGCGACCCGCGCGTCGTGAAGACCGCGCAGAAGATCAACGAGATCAGCTACGAAGAGATGCTCGAAATGGCCTCCTCCGGCTCCAAGGTGATGCAGAGCCGTAGCGTCGAGTTTGCCAACAAATTTGGTGTGCGCTTTGAAGTGCGCAACAGCATGAACAACAACCCCGGAACCATCGTGAAAGAAGAATCCCCCGGCATGGAATCTGTCGTCGTCCGCGGCGTCAGCCTCGAGCGTAATCAGGCCAAAGTCACCATCGACGACGTCGCCGACCGCCCCGGCATCAGCGCCGCCATCTTCGGTGCCATCGCCACCGCCAACATCACGATCGACATGATCGTGCAAAACGTCAGCTTCGACGGCATCACCGACATCTCCTTCACCCTCAGCGGTGCAGA
The DNA here is from genome assembly GCA_903848465.1 of uncultured Verrucomicrobiota bacterium. Taxonomy (GTDB): domain Bacteria; phylum Verrucomicrobiota; class Verrucomicrobiia; order Verrucomicrobiales; family Verrucomicrobiaceae; genus Prosthecobacter. The sequence goes on along the minus strand of CAINGK010000150.1, from coordinate 89,171 downwards.
CCTCGCCAAGGCGGAAACCGTGCTCAAAGAAGTGCTCCCAAGCCTCGGCGACAAAGCCCAGCTTCGCACCCAGAGCAGCATCGCCAAGGTCAGCGTCGTCGGCATCGGCATGCGCAGCCACAGCGGCGTCGCCGCCAAGATGTTCAAGGCCCTCGCCGACGCCAAGATCAACATCCAGATGATCTCCACCAGCGAGATCAAAACGGCCGTCATCGTCGATGAAGCCGAAGTCGAAAACGCCGCCCGCGTCGTCCACACCGCCTTCGGCCTCGACGCCTGATAATTGATGCAGGCACTCCTGCCTGCACCCAAGTCGCCGCTTCCCAGCAGCATCGCCCAAATTACTTCCCGTTCCGACGCGGACCTCCGGCCAATTTTCAATTCTCAGTTTTCAGTTCCCAGTTTTCAGTAGGCGGCTCCGCGCTGGCACCACAAACCGACTGAAAAGGCTCAATGATTCTTTCTGGCGAGATCGGGTGACTTGCTGCACCTACTTCGCAGACTTGGGCCCCACCTCCTTGTTGGGCTTCCACTCCCGCACCAACCTTTGCGCCTCAGCAAGCTGCTCGGGCGTGAGGCTGAGTTCCAGCGCCTCCCGGCTGCTCTTCGCCTGCTCCATTCCCTGAGCTGCGGCCAAGCTCACCCACTTGCAGGCCTGCACCGAATCCTGGGCAGTTCCCCGCCCCTGCGCGTAGCAGAGGGCAAGTTGGTACTGCGCACCCGCAAAGCCCTGTCCCGCCGCCTTGCGGTACCACTTCACCGCTGCGGCTTCGTCTTTCGTCACACCCCTGCCAGCAGCATATAGCAGACCGAGGTTGTTCTGCGCTTCAGCATCGCCCTCCTCTGCCGCCTTGAGCACCCACTTCGCTGCGGCGTCCTCGTCTTTGGCCACACCTTTGCCTGCGGCAGGCATCCAGCCGAGACTGCTCTGCGCGCTGGCAAGGTCCTTCTCCGCCGCCTTGCGATGCCATTTTGCCGCTTCGTCTGCGTCTTTGGCCACACCTCGGCCTTCGGCATACATCGCACCGAGATTGTGCTGCGCACCGGCAAAGCCCTGCACCGTCGCCTGGTGATACCATTTCACAGCTTCCGCGTCGTCCTTTGTCACATCGGTGCCATTGGCATACATATCGCCGAGATTGCACTGCGCATAGGCATCGCCCTGATCCGCTGCCTCGCGGTACCACTTCACGGCTTCGGCGGCGTCCTTCGTCACACCTTTGCCTTGGGCATACATAAAGCCGAGATTGCTCTGCGCACTGGCAAAGCCCTGCTCCGCTGCCTTGCGGTACCATTTCACGGCTTCGGCTTCGTCTTTGCCCACACCTAAGCCTTTGGCATACATATAGCCGAGTTTTCTCTGCGCCTTGGCATCGTCCTGGTCTGCCGCCTTGCGCAGCCACTTCACCGCTTCGGCTTCGTCTTTGGCCACACCTCGGCCGTTGGAATACCTGAAGCCGAGATTTCTCTGCGCTTCGGCATCGCCCTGTTCCGCCGCCTTGCAGTACCACTTCACCGCTGCAGCTTCGTCTTTCTCCACACCACTGCCTTCGGCATACATCACGCCGAGATTGCTCTGCGCAATGCCAAAGCCCTGTTCCGCCGCCTTGTGGTACCACTTCACCGCTTCAGCTTCGTCTTTCTCCACACCGTTACCTTTCAAATAACAAAAGCCTAGATAGCTCTGCGCCCTGGCATCGCCCTGCTCCGCAGCCTTGCGGTACCACTTCACCGCTGCAGCTTCATCTTTCGCCACACCTGTGCCATTCTCAAGCATCTCGGCGAGCTTTCCCTGCGCCTCGGCATGGTCGTTCTCCGCTGCCTTGCGCAGCCACCTCGCCGCTTCGGCTTCGTCTTTTGTCACGCCTGTGCCGTTAAAATAGGCGGCACCGAGATTGAACTGCGCCCTGGCATGGCCCTGCTCCGCTGCCTTGCGGTACCATTTCGCCGCTTCGGCGTCGTCTTTCATCACACCTCGGCCCGTGACATGCATCACGCCGAGATTGAACTGCGCTTCGGCATCACCCTGATCTGCGGCCTTGCTCAGCCACTTCAGCGCTTCAGCATCATCTTTGGCCAAGCCTTCGCCATTGAAATACATCCTCCCGAGAGCGTTCTGTGCCCCGACATCACCCTGCTCGGCCTCCTCGCGCAAGCTCATGGCGGCCTTGCGATACCACTTCACCGCTTCGGCATCGTCTTTCGTCACACCTGTGCCGGTGGCATGCATCCAGCCGAGATTGAACTGCGCCCTGGCATTGCCTTTTTCCGCCGCCTTGCGGTACCACTTCTCCGCTTCGGTCAGATCTTTCGCCACACTGGTTCCTGCGAAATAGATGTCACCGAGATTGCTCTGCGCATCCACATCGCCCTGCTCCGCCGCCTTGCGGTACCACCTCACCGCTGCCATTCCATCTTTAGCCACCCCTCTGCCTTCGACATGCATCTCGCCAAGTTCGTGCTGCGCCGCAGCTTCCCCCTTCTCAGCCTTGGCCCGCGTTTCATCCAGACTTTGAGCCAGGACAGATGAGCCGCCCCAAATTAAGTAGGACACCACCATCGCGAAAACGCATATCTTCATGTCCCTATTGTCTGCAAGTCCGCAATCTTTATCAAGACCAAGATGAACGCCCCTCCTAGGCTCTCACCCTACTGGCTGCAAAGGACGGCCAGCGAAGGCTTTGCAGCTTCCCGTCGGCACATTTTCAATTCTCAGTTTTCCGTCCTTTCCGTCCTTCTGAGGTAGGACGCCGTGTCCCACCTCCGGACATTCCCTTGCCTACCCATTCCTTTGCAAAAAACAGCGCCCCCTCATCCTCCCATCCCCACCCCAAAAACAAAACCCCGGCTCGCGCTTATACGCGAAACCGAGGTCATGAAAAACACCGACGCTGGCGGACTACGCGCTGCGCTTCAGGTAATACTGCTGATACACGTTTTCGTTCAGCTTCAGCTTGGAGCGGAGGCTGTCCACAGCGGCAGGAGCGCCGGTGAACTGGATGTTGATGAAGTGGCCGCTTTCAACGTGGCGTGGGTTGAAGGGGAACTTGCGTTTGCCCATGTTGTCGATCTGCTCAAGCTTCAGACCGGACTTTTCCATGTCTTTGCTGATCGTGCTGACGAGGGAGTCAACGGTTTCTTCTTTGCCTTTGGTGTCGAGCACGATGAGTGCCTCGTATTTGCGGTTCATAGGTGGTGTGGTTTCGGGGGGTTAAGATTCGGGTTGTCGGTTGAAGACATTCATGGCCGCTTCTAGGCCGCTATCAACCGCAGAAAGCACGGCATCTGCGGCACGCTGGATCACGGTTTGTAGCGCTGGCTGCTCTTCGGCGCGGAATTTGCCCAGCACGTGGCCCACCATGCGTTCGCCAGCAGGGCGGCCATCCGCCGGAGCGATGCCCACTTTCAAACGTGGAAATTCGTCCGAACCGAGCGAGGAGATGAGGGAACGGATGCCATTGTGGCCAGCAGCAGAGCCGCTGGTGCGAAAACGCAGACGGCCCAGCGGTAGATCGACATCGTCATAGACCACGAGCGTTTGCGCGGGCGAGGCTTTGTAAAAATGCCCCACGGCCTGCACGGAACGTCCACTGTCGTTCATAAACGTGAGCGGTTTGAGCAAATACCCACCGGTGAATTTCGCCACGAGACCGGACCACCGCTTTTCCTCGCGGAAAGCGGCTCCCTTGCGTCTTGCGATTTCGTCCAGCACCATAAATCCGATGTTGTGGCGGGTGTCGCGGTAGGTTTCGCCGGGATTTCCGAGGCCAACAATGAGTCGCGGCGCGTTCACGCCGCTGCTCGTTGTTTCCGCACCGGAAGCCACATCGTGGAAAAGGTGCGTAGATTACTTCTTGGCAGCCGGCTTGGCGGCAGCAGCAGCGGCGGGCTTGGCGCCAGCAGCAGGTTTGGCTCCGGCAGCAGGGGCGGCGGCAGCGCCAGCAGCGGGCTTGGCTCCAGCGGCAGGGGCGGCAGCAGCGGTAGGCTCGGGTTCGACCTCCACCTTGGGCTCTTCGCACATGACGATGACGACATCGCCACCCAGATGGCAGGTGACACCTTCTGGGAAGGTGATTTCGCGGACGTGAATGCCCTTGCCCACTTCGAGGCTGGTGACGTCGATCTGAATGCTTTCTGGCAGATCCTTCGGCAAGCAGCGGACTTCGATTTCGTGATGGATGGCTTCCACCAGACCACCTTGCTTCTGGCCTTTGGCTTCACCCACGATGGCGACTGGCACATTGGCGTGAATTTCTTCATCGGCGGCCACTGCGTGGAAATCGATGTGGAGAATACCACCGCGCAGATAGTCGTGCTGCACTTCCTGCACGAGAGCCAGCTGCTCTTCGGCACCGATCTTCAGCGAGACGAGAATGTTGTCCGAGGCGCTGCCTTCGAGAAGCTTCGAAAAAGTTTTCCCGTGTACCTGGATGCTGGCTGGCTTCACTTTGCGACCATAGATGGCGGCTGGAATGGTGCCTGCTTTGCGCATGCGTTTGACGGCACCAGTACCGGACTGGGTGCGGACTTCTGCCTGGAGATCGAGAATTTTAGCCATGGTCGGGATTCCTCAAAGGAGGAGATTAAGTTTTGGAAAAAGGGCGCGAAGGATACACGCCTACCCCCGCGTGTCAAACAGGGATGTGACAGACTCATTGCCGTGGATGCGGCCAATGGCCTGTGCCAGCAGGGGCGCAATGTCCAAAGCGGTGACTTTTTCCCCTGTAGCCTGGGGGGTCGAATTGGTAGCCAGCAGCTCGACAATGGGTGATTTAATAATGCGATTCCGGCCCTTTTCACCCAGCACGGCGTGGGAGACGCCGGCATAAATCGTTTTCGCCCCGTGCTTCAGCAGCAAGTCGGCGGCGGCGGTGAGCGTCCCGGCGGTTTCCGTCAGGTCATCCACCAGCAGGACATTTTTCCCCGCTACGTCGCCAATGACACTGTGCGCCTCGACTTCTTCGGCACTGACACGATTTTTGGCCACGATGGCCATCGGTGCGCCGAGCGCCTTGGCAAAAGCATGCGTCATTTTGATGCCGCCCACGTCGGGAGAAACCACCACGAGATCTTTGATTTCGCGTTCACGGATGGCCTTCATCAATACCGGGGCTGCGTACAGATGATCCACGGGAATGTCAAAGAAGCCCTGAATCTGACCGGCGTGCAGGTCCACAGTGAGCACCCGGTTCACCCCAGCGGCCACGAGTAGATTGGCCACCAGCTTAGCCGTGATCGGCACGCGTGGGCGGTCTTTGCGGTCCTGGCGGGCGTAGCCAAAGAATGGCAGCACTGCGGTGATGCGGGCCGCACTCGCACGGCGCACAGCATCCACCATGATCAGCAGTTCCATCAGGTTCTGATTCGTCGGCGGGCAGGTCGGCTGCACAATGAACACATCCCCACCGCGGATATTTTCGTGGATTTGCACGAAGGTCTCGCCGTCCGGGAAAGTCGTCAGCTCAGCGGCACACAACGCAATGTTCAAGTTTTGGGCAATCGACTGCGCCAGCAACGGATGGGCTGAGCCGCTTAAAATCTTCAGACTTTCATTCATGGGGCGCGGAGTTAGGCGAGCCTGTCACAGAAATCAACCCATCGCGTCATTCCTTGCCTCAATGCTTGTGCTGAGAGGCAACTTCTCGTACGACTGGAGGTAATTCTGCTAATTTATCGGTATTTCCTTCCCTAGCGCAGCCATGAGCGACTCCTCCAACCCCGTTGCCCCGCCGAAAAGCACCGGCGGCAGCGGGCGCTGGGAGCCGCCCACGCCGGAGGAATTGCAGGAATTACTGCCGCAATATCAAGTGCAAATGCTGATCGGTCGTGGCGGCATGGGTGCCGTTTACAAGGGCACCCAGCTCAGCCTGGAACGCGACGTGGCCATCAAACTGCTGCCCCCGGCCATCGAGCGTCAGGATCTTGCCTTTGCCGAACGCTTCAAAAACGAGGCCCGGCTAATGGGCCGCATGAACCACCCCGCCATCGTCAGCGTGTATGATTTCGGTTCTACGGTGGACGGGCAGCTCTACTTTGTCATGGAGTTCGTGGATGGCACCGATGTGCAGCGCATGATCGCCCGCGAGGGCAAGCTGCCCCCAGAGCATGCCCTCGCCATCACCGCGCATTTGTGCGACGCGCTCGGCTACGCGCACAAGCAGGGCATCGTGCATCGTGACATCAAGCCCTCCAATGTGCTCATCGACATGGAAGGCCGCATCAAAGTGGCCGACTTTGGCCTCGCGAAGCTTTCCGACAAAAATCTGAATTTCGGCCTCACGCAAACGGGCATGGCTTTAGGCACCCCCGATTACGTCGCCCCGGAATCACTCATGCCTGGCTCGGATGTGGACGGTCGCGCGGACATCTACGCCATCGGGGTCATGCTATATCAGATGCTCACTGGCGACATCCCGCGCGGCATGTTTAAAATGCCGTCGCAGAAGTTTCAAAGCATTGATCCGCGCTTTGACGCCATCATCCGCCGCGCCTTGGAGCACGACCGCGAAGAGCGTTATCAAAGCAGCCTTGAACTGCGCCTAGCGCTGGACGTGATTCTGACCACCCCGCGTGCGGAACCAGGGCAGGAATCCAGCGCCGCGCTACCCAAGCAGCCTCCACACACGCCCGGCCGCACCGTGGTGCCCTCCTCACGCAATCCCGGCTCTTCGCAGCAGCGCATTGCCCCGCAGCATGAGCCGTATGAGCCGCCGCCCAACTCCGCCACCACTTCGACACTGCCCTACGTCATCGCCGCCCTGCTCATCCTTGGCATCGGTGCCTGGCTCATCATCAATAACCAGCCGCCTGCTACCGCGCCCAATCCGCCTGAAACCACCGAAACGACAACGACCACGCCCCCACCTGCACCCGAGCCGAAAATCACCACAAACGCTGGCTCAAAACCGCCTCCTCCAACTCCCCCGGGGCCACCACCGCCGGTGAAATCTGCTCCCGCCAGCAGCAAAACACCCGCCATGGTACCGGGCGCTCCACTTCCTCCAGCCACCGCCAACGAGTCAATCCAGTCTCGGCTATCCCAGTTGGAATCCCAGTTCCAGTCCGCCCTTGAGCGCGATGTGAACGCCGTGTACACCGAGCAACTCAACGCGCTGGGCGCAGGTTATCTCACAGCACTTGAGCGCACCATCCAGGACGCCAGCAAAGCCGCCCGGCTGGATGAAGCGCTCGCCCTGCGTGAAGAAAAGCAGCGCTTCACCACGCACAAGTTCGTGCCCTCTATCGACCCCGCAGATCTGCACAAATCACTGGTCCATCTTCGCAACACCTTCCGCAGCACGGAAAAAAAGTACGCTCAGCAGAAGGATGCCGCCATTTTGCCGCGCTACGACCGCTACATTGAAGTGCTCAATACTTTGGAACAGGAAGTCCTCACCCAAGGCCGCAGTGCCGACGCCGCCGCTGTCCGCACCAAACGCGACGACATCATCGCCCGGCGCAAGCAGAGCGTGGCGAAACTCTCTTCAGGGGCGTAGTACTTGTTTTCACATGCCTTGGCTTCACCTCATCATCGCCGGACTGCTCGAAGTGGCCTGGGCGGTCGGTTTGAAACAAACCGCCGGCTGGACCCGGCTCTGGCCCAGCGTCATCACCGTGGTGCTCATGATCGCCAGTTTTTTCTTTCTCTCCCTCGCGCTGCGCACTCTGCCCATCGGCACCGCCTATGCCATCTGGACTGGCATCGGAGCCATTGGCACAGCTCTGATCGGCATCTATATCTTTGATGAACCCCGCACCGCCGCGCGGCTCGTATGTATCCTGCTCATCGTCGCTGGGGTGGTTGGTCTGAAACTGGCCTCCTCCCCACAAACCTGATTAAGCGCTCCGCCTTCGTCATTCGTCATTCCCCTCCCTCATTTCTCCTCCCACGTTGACAACCCCCCCCCTCACCTCTTCATTCCTCCCATGACCCCCAGCCAATACTCCGATTTCCCCACTTCCATCGCTCCGCAGTCCAGTTACATGGTCCCCACCGTCATCGAGTCCGAAGGCCGTGGCGAACGCGCCTATGACATCTATTCCCGCCTGCTGAAAGACCGCATTATCTTCCTCGGTGGCGAGGTGAATGACACGATGGCCTCCATCATCATCGCCCAGCTCCTCTTCCTGCAGATGCAGGACCCGAAGAAGGACATCAACATCTACGTCAACAGCCCCGGCGGCAGCGTCACCGCCGGCCTCGCCATCTATGACACCATGCAGTTCCTCACCTGCGACGTCTGCACCTACAGCATCGGCCTCGTCGCCAGCATGGGCGCTGTTCTCCTCGCCGCCGGCACCAAAGGCAAACGCTACGCCCTGCCAAACTCCGACATCATGATCCATCAGGTCTCCGGCGGCGCACGCGGCACCGCCAGCGATGTCGAGCGCACCGTTGAATACATGTTCGGCCTCAAGAAACGCCTCAACCGCATCCTCGCCCATCACACCGGCAAATCCGTCGAGCAGATCGAACGCGACACCGACCGCGACAACTACCTGTCCGCCGCCCAGGCCGCCGAATACGGCCTCGTGGACAAAGTCCTCGAAGGCAAAAAAGACATCTCTGCCGAAGCCAAATAACACCTTCACTCCGAAAGGGCGGGACTCAAACTCCCGCCCTTTTTTTGTGCCCAAAAATCGCCCCCTTCCCACCCATCGCCATTCCTAAAAATTCGCGGATATTCGTGCACATTCGCGTTGAAAACATCCGTCTTATAATGCTGCCTCCTCCGTCTCTACAGTTCCCCAATCTCGTGCGGCATTAAATCAGTGCCTCATTAGAATCCCCCCATTCCCTTGCTCAGCATTCCTTTGCTAAAAAGAGCCCCTCCAAATCACCCCAAGCTATTCCCCCCCTCATGAAATTCGGCTTCGTCACCGCCATCCTCCCCGAACTCTCGTTCGACAACGTCCTCAACTTCGCCCTCCACGAAGGCTTCTCCACCGTTGAGGTCATGTGCTGGCCTGTCGGCAAAGCCGAACGCAAATACGCCGGCGTCACCCACATCGACGTCACCTCTCTCACGAAAACCAAGGCTCAAGAAATCCTCGGCCACAGCCAGGATCAAGGCGTCAGCATCAGCGCCCTCGGTTACTATCCGAACATGCTCGATCCCGATGCCGAAGTCTCACGCACAGGAGTGGCCCATTTTAAAAAAGTCATCGCCGCCGCCCCCAAGCTCGGCGTCAATCTCGTCACCGGCTTCGTCGGTCGCGACTGGACCAAGACCGTCGATGAAAACTGGCCCCGCTTCCTCAAGATCTGGCAGCCCATCATCAAGTACGCCGAAGACCACGGTGTAAAAATCGGCATTGAAAACTGCCCCATGTCCTTCACCCGCGACGAATGGCCCGCCGGCAAAAACCTCATGACCACGCCCGCCATCTGGCGCCGCGCCTTCAACGACATCGACTCCACCAGCTTCGGTCTCAACTACGATCCCTCCCACTTCATCCTCCAGGACATGGATCCCCTCAGCCCCCTCGCCGAGTTCAAATCCAAGCTCTTCCACGTCCACGCCAAAGACGTCAAAATCAACCGCGCCGCCCTCAACGAAGTCGGCCGCTTCGACTTCCCGCTCCAGTGGCACCAGCCCCGCATCCCCGGCTACGGCGACATCAACTGGGCCGCCTTCATGGCCGAGCTCATGCGCATCGGCTACACCGGCCCCGTCTGCATCGAAGTCGAAGACGTCACCTTCGGCAAAACCCTCGAAGGCCGCATGCGCGCCATCAAAGTCGCCCGCAACATCCTCGCCCCCTTCTTTGGCTGACCATCTGATTCGTCCTCGTCCTCCTACTCGAACTCGTCCTCGACCCAGCCGCTCCGCTTCATTCCAAGCATTCAAACATAATGCGCTCGAACGTCGTCATTGCATTGCTCCTTGCCGTCTCAGGATGCGGCAAAATACCTACAAAGATCATCGTGCCTCCATTGCCAAAAGTGGATATTGCTGATGTACCCTCCCCAGCAACTCCGACCATCATCGTCGAAAAAGGCTCGAACCTGCGCGCCATAGCCACCGCTGCCTACCACCACGAAAGCTTCAGCAGTTTCCTCGGTCAGTTGAATGGCATTTCCAAACCTGAACTCCTTCAAGCAGGCGCAACACTGAAAACCCCATCGCTGCCTGTCGCATTTCGCGACTTGGGTTTGGACCCTCAATATCAGCCTGCCCTCAATGCATTGGCCATGGCTTGGATTGATGCATCTGCGATCCTCCCGAATTACATCCGTGCTTGCGATACCAGCGCAGCAAAAGATGGTGATACCTTCGTGGTTCCTGACGAGATTAAAACAAGGCTCCTCAAATGCGCCGGAGCGGTTGATGCAGCCATGGATGTTTTGCGCCACCCTCACGGAAGGCATGTCGCACCTGATTCGGCCATTCGGCAGTTTGCAGGAGCATCCAGGAGTCTTCGAAGATTCTCGACCGGCTTCGTCGAAAGCCGCGATTACGACACTTATCTCGCTGAGCAGGGATTTGGCATAGGATTCACGGATTTACTTTTCTGGGTCCAGTCCCAGTATAAGTAATTCGTTCATCCGATAGCAGCGGAATGAACATCAATGATGTCCCTTCACTCAGGGGACACCAGTCTGTTGCTCCTTTTGTCCCGGGTAAATTGCAGCTCTAATTTGTGGGAGGCCGTTTGAAGACTCAGCAAATTAATCTGGTCTTCGAACAAGTCGCAAAAGACGGTGTTCTGCAGTCTTGCCCCCTCCGGCACCCCCACCTCAAAAAACAACACCACCGCCGGATCCCCGCTCTTCGCGCTCGCCGCATCCATCTCCCTTCCCACCCATTCCAGCTTCGCCACCTTCCCCGCCGCATCCGTCACCACAAAAGTCTTCGCCAGATACACCTGAATCTGCGCATCAAATTCCGCCGCAGGCGTTTTATCAATCCGCATCTCGCGCTCGCTCTGGCGGATGAGAGCAAGCTCAAGGTCACTGACGAAAACCGTGAGACTCACCTCCAGCTTTTTCGTCTGCGCATTGTACTCGGCCTCAGCCGTGGACGTGTGGACCGAATGCGCCTGAACTAGCGCTGCGCCCAGAAAATAGAAAATGGCCAACAAGACGCGCATGGAGCGCAGACTTTAGCCCTCCGCATCAGCTCAGGCAAGCAGGTGAATCTTCCCGATGTGCAGTGGCAATAGGGAGTACAGCGTAAAATCAGATCGTGGCAGACAAGCGACTTCATGATATTCTGGCCGCGTGAAATCCGCCACCCCCACGTCCAAACTCCGCCGTTGCTGGCGCTGGACCTGGCGTCTCAGTCTCTTCGGCGTCATACTGCTGTCGGCCTTGCTCTGCCTGGCATGGCAGGAGCGCGTACCGATGGCCAACGCCCTCCTGCGGCGGTACCTAGGCGACATGCAGGTGGAAATCGTCTCCTTGGACTGGGAGGACGGAGCCCTACATGTGCGGGAGATGAGTACCCTGCACCTCCCCAGTTCGAAACGCGTCTCAACCGTGGGCCATGTGGAGTGGCGGCCACACTGGAGCGAGCTTCACCTGGGAAATCTGGGCGGACTGAAGCTGGAGGAGGCCGTGGTGGATGTACCGCTGGCCTGGCTCATGCCGGCAGCACCCCAGCCCGGCAGCCCGGCAGCCCGGCAGCCCGGCAGCAGCGGGATCATCCTTTCGCTGGAGCATGGACTTGATTGATCTGCTGCCGACGAAGTTTGTGCTGCGCGATGAAAACTGGCAGCCCATGTGCAGCGTCATCATGACGCAGAAAGTACATTCTTTGGCGGTTGGCGGCACCAAATCGCCGTCGTTTAAAACCGTCATCACGGACCTACAGCAGGCAGAATGGCGCGGGCAGCCCGTGTTCAGCAGCGTGCATCTCGAAACGGAAATGCGCGGGGATGACATCACCTTGAAAAAAGCTTCGCTTAAGGGCGGCAGCTTTGATCTGGCCTGGTTGCAGGAGCTCAGTCCGGCTCTCCACGCGAAACTACCGCCACTGCACTCTGGCTTGCAGTTTGAGTGGGAAGGGCGCGATGTGAGGCTCTCCAACACGGGCCTAGTCTCAGGCGGCACCCAAGAGGTGCATTTGAAAAATCTGCACCTGCAGCCACTGACCGGCGCTGGTCTGATCAAGGCCGCAGCCCTCGACCTCAAGGCGTCCCAGGATTTAAACGGCCTCTGGCATGTGGAGAGCGGGCAACTGCTACAACCGGTGATCGAATGGACCCCCGCACTGGAAACAGCCCTGCTGCCCAAAAGTGAATCCAAGCAAACGACTGCATGGCAGGCCAGGATAGATGAATTGAAAATCAGGGATGGCATCGTGAAACTGACACCCACGGAGCTGTGTCCCGTGGCGGGTGAACTGGCCTGGAGCACGAACCTGGAAGGGCTGGACATTTCCTCGGAGGGACTGCGCTCCTCACTGTCGCAGAATCTCACGCTGGCAGATGTCTCCCTGCAATGGGGACGCATGAACGCCAATGCGCCACCGCGCCCGTTCGTCCAGATGAAGGCCGCCGCGCTGGAGGTGGTCCCCGACAAACTGCGTGAGCTGATGCAGGTGGACTCCCTGGTGCTGACGGGTCCGCATTTCGAATTCACCCCGGAAAACGGGCCGTGGTTTGATAAGATCGAAACTCCGCCGGTTCACTCAGCGCTCAAACCCGCCCTGCCATGGTGGAAGCAGTTGCAGTTCGGCACGCTGACGCTCACGGATGGCACACTCGCCATCGCGATGAAACTGGCGGAACGCCTGGAGACGACAGCCCGCTTTACCATTGCGACAGAACAGTCAAAGCAGTTCCTGCGCATCGACACAGCGGAGATCAGCATTCCCAGACGTTCGGCCCTGCCAGCCCTGAATTTCACCGATGTGGAGGTACTGGCGACTCTCCCGGAGATGTGGCGTACTCAGCGGCTGGAGTCGTTGAAAATCGCGGAAGGCCATGTAGCGGTGGGAGATGCGCTGATGACTTTGTTCAGTGGCGATGCCGCAGTGGTTCAGAGCAAGGCAGATGCCGCCGCAGCGCGCTGGAGTACCGGGAAAATCGAAGTGGACAAAATGGGCGTGACTCTCATGCGCATCGCCCCGGGCCTGCCACCAGTGCGCTTTGATGTCAACCTCATCACCGACGAGACCCCGCTGGATCTGGATGGACTGGCGGAGAATGTGGAGCCGCAGAGCATCAAGCTGACCCACCTGCGCATCCCCTCGCCTCACGAACCGCTGCGCACTGTGGCGGAAATGGATGTCATCCACGTTTATTACACGCTCGACGGCCTGTTGCACCGCCGCATCGACCGCGTGGAAATCGTCTCGCCACTGCTCTATGTCGGCGAGGATTTGTTCTGGTACGTGGAAAATTTCCGCAAATCCATGAAGGGCGAGGCGCCCCTGATCGATGCGACCTTTGGACCGCCCGCCCCACCACCACCCACCGCCCCAGGCTGGCATGTGGACATCCTCAGTGTGAGCGACGGCAAGCTGCTCCTCGCGCCCAAGGGCGTGCCGCTGGCGGGCATCAGCCGACCGTTTCCCTTCAGCTTTACGTCGAAACTGGAAAGCGGCCAGCTCGATGCCCAATTCGACATTCCATCCGACAATTATACCCTGAAGGATCTGAAGCTGGAGTTTCGCGGCATGAAAGGCCAGGTGCATTTCAATCTGCCGATGAAGGACCGGAACAACAATCTGACGGAAACCTTCACCGTCGAGCAACTGCGCTGGAAGCAGCTCCATTTTGAAAAAGCCCATCTGAGCATCACCTACGATGTCCACGGCATCTACGGCGTATTCGGCAGCTCGGCCTACGGCGGTTATGTGAATGGCGCATTCGACATCTATCTGGACGAATCATTCTCCTGGGACGGCTGGCTGGCTGGCGCAGGTGTAGATCTGGGCCCAGTGACGACGACCTTGTTCCCGGAGTACTTTTTGATCGACGGCAAGGTACAGTGCAAAGTGGTCGCCACCGGAAACAAGGACAGACTGTTTCAAGGCGATGCAGAATTCCAAAACCGCTCGCGTGGCCGGTTCAAAGTCTCGGCGCTAAATGACATGATCAAATCCCTACCCAAGTCGCTGACTGGCACCATCGGCGATCAAATAACCCGCATCGGACTGGAAACTTTGCGTGACTTCGATTATGAATCCATTGATGGCAAAGCACGCTTCTACGGACGTGAGGGTCGCGGACATCTGCGCTTCACTGGCCCGAACGGCGCGCGCAAGTTTGATGTGAATGTCTATGATCACCGCTGGAAAGAGGAACCCCTCAAACCCGAAACCGCAGATGCAGTGGCACGCTGAACGACTTCTCCTGTGCGCTGCTACAGCCGCCTTAGCCGCCTGCAAAACGTTGCCTCAGGTGCCGATCACGACGCCGAAACCACTGGAGGTGAACCTCAACATGCGGCTCGATGTTTATCAGTATCGAGGCGATGAACCGCAGGATAAGGAGGCGCTCAAAAACATTAGCGAGGCCACGGAGCGCATGCGCAATCGCATGGCGGAAATCGAGACCTTGAGGAACAATCAACTGGTCAGCGAAGATCATCGCGGCCTGCTCCAGATACGCGAGGTGCCCTCCGGCGACTGGGGCGCGCAGGTGAAAAAAACCGTGACCGCTGAAAATGAGGACCGCATGCTGCTGATGCGCCAAAAAGCCAAGGAGGGCAACCGCCCGCTGCACGAAATCGAAGACGAGCAGTGGCACCTGCGTTCAGAGCAAGCCGACCCTGGCGACTGGATCGAAGTTCCAGGCCCCACTCCAGGTTCGTTTAAGTGGAAACGGGTGGAAGCAGACACGACTCCCTCCGTCAGCCAGCCAGCCATCAACACGACAGCCATTCCAACCAAGCCCAAACCATGAGACTCATCTTCTTCCTCCTCATTTCGCTGTTTGTTGTTCTCGCCCTCACCAACCCCAACGAGAAAGAGTTTCGTTCCTACATGCAGCAGAAGTACGGCATTGCCGGTTCACTAAGCTTGAAGGTGGCCTCCATTTTCTCCGCTGGCACCAGCACCGGAGTATCCCGTGAGAACTACTTCTTATTCAGCCGCTACTACATCGGCGGCGATGGCATTCTGCCACGCACCGAGCTGGCCAGAGGGGTGGCGGGTAAATTTTTTGACGTTGAAGAGAGTGGCGGGAAGTGAGGACCACGCGGTTCGCAAACGCGAATGCCGCCGCTTTTTTGGCCTCCTGAGCCCCAGACTCATGGCTCCTCCTCGTCTGCTTCCGGCTCGGCTTTTGGTTCGGTAGGCAGTTCCACCGTCACGCTCAGCTCCCAGGCACGGTTTTTAATCACCCAGACCAGCACCGCCACGCCGAGCATGCCTATGAAAACCAGATGCAGCATGCATCCAGTGCGGCAGCCGATTCCTTGAAACGAATCGCGATAAGTGCGGATATTGGTTCTGGCAGAGTTCCCCATGCATGGCAAGCTGCTTCATCTTGGATTGGACAGCCAGCGATTGCCGTCGATTTTTAGATTGCCTTTTACCGCTCCTACCCCCCATCTTCCTGATCCGCCTATGTCACGCCGCGCCCAATCTGGAGTCCGCCCCACCCACTGGTTGGGATTGATCGCTATACTCGCCGTCGTCGGCGGGGGTGGTTTCGCTTTGATGAACCGCACCACCGATCCCATGACCGGCATCACCGATCTCAGCACCAGTGAGTTCATGGAAAACGCGACCGCCCTCAGCGGCAACGAATACAAGGTCGAAGGCACTGTGGATGACCGGCTCGACAACTGGCGCAGCGCCGATGGCCGTCTCTTCAGTCTCCAGGTCAGCGACGGCTCCAACAATTCATTCGTGCCGGTCTGGGTACCACCGGATTATAAAGGTGCCAATATCCAGCGCGGCCAGCGTTACATCCTCAAGGTGCGCGTCCTAGAAACTGGCGTGCTTAAAGTGCTCGAACTCATCAAAGCGTAACCCCACACCGTTATGAAACGCGTTATTTTTGCCCTTGCCCTGGCCGGACTCACACCTGCCGGTGCCCAGGTACTGCCTGGCAGCCCCGCTCCCGGTGCGCCTGCGACCACCAATTCCACTTCCAACAACAACTACAACGTTGTTCCCGGTACCGCCGCTGACCGGCAGACGGATACGCAAACCGCTCTCGGCAACATGCCCATGGGGGATCCAGGTTCCGAGAACGTCGCCTTCAACGGCAAGCTCTGGAATGTGACCAACAACCGTCTCATGCGCTCACGGTTTGAGACCTATCTCACCACACCCGAGGCCAACGGCCCTGAAGACCAGGCCTATCGTGACATCATGGCGCAGATCATGGAATTGCTGGCACCCACGCACAAGCAGGCCCCCGATCCTGTCACCAAGGTGCAGGCGCGCGGGCCGGAAGTCATGAAGGCTTTTGCCCTGCTGCCGGAAGCCGGTGCGGCCAGAATCGACGGTGGCCTCTGCAATGCAGTGGCCAACTCGATCTGGGATGTCTGGACCGCGCAAAAACGCGTCAACGAACGCAAGCTCGCGAACAATGCCATGATGGACCGCCGCAAGCAGCTCGAATGGAATGCTGAGATGGGAATGAACAGTACGCCGCTCGCCAAAGGCAGCGGCCCCGCCTCCAAAAACGGCCAGCAGCAAACCAATAATCAGCAGGCACAGACCACCAGCGCCACCGTGGGCCGTACTTCCGGCTACATCAAAGGCATCGCTGAAATTGAAGCCCGCACGAAACTAAACGAGACGGCCATGGGCCTCTCTGAAATCTCCACCAAGATCCAGTTCCAAGCCCTCATCATCCAGATGTTCATGCAGCGTCGCTTTGAGCACGCCGTCATCGCCTGCCGTTTTTATCCCAATCTCTTCCGCGATGGCGAAAGCATCCTGCAACTCGACAAGGGCAGCGATGTGCAAAAGCTGCTCTCCAGCAGCTTCGGCGTCCCCCCCACGGTCAGCATGATCGACGGCCTTTCTCTGGAAGCCATCCGCAGCGTCGATGAATCTCTCGTCTCCTTCGAAAATCTGGTGGCCCGCCGGGATGTGGACAGTGCTGGAAATCGTCTGCTCGAAGCTTACGGCATCGGTGAATACCTGCCGCGTGTCCGCCGCCTGCCCATGACTGAAAAGGCCAAGGTGCTGGATTTCGTGCGCAAAAAAAACAAGCTGCTCTCCTTCCTGGAAATGAAGGACTACGCCAGCGCCGAGACGGTCGTCACAGAACTGCGTTCCGCATCAGACGACTTTGAATACGCCAAGCCGCTGGCCGCCATTCAGACCGCCAAGACCATGAGCAACCTTCATGTGAACAACGCCAACACGGCCATGGGCAACAAGGATGCCAAGACTGTGGAAGCGGAGATGAAGGCTGCCGCCGAAATCTGGCCCACCAATCCGCGCGTCACCCAGCTCAGCGAGAATATGATGCAATCTACGGATGTGAAATCCAAAGCGCTCATGGAATTCGACCGCCTCATCAGCCAGCGCAACAACCGCCAGATTTTCGAAAACAAAGCCCAATTCATCGCCGCCGTTGATGGTGATCTCGTGCGTACACAGCAGCTTGAAAAAGTCCTCAATGATATGGGCCGGCTCGAGCTCATCGTTGGTGGCGCGAAGGAAATGGCAGCCAGTAGCCCCCCGGCCGCCTGGGAAAAAGTGGAGAAAGAATCCAAACTGTATCCCGACGATCCAGTGCTCAGCAAGCTGCGCGCTGATCTCGGCGTGAAGGCCAGCGAATTCGTCACCGCCATCGAAAACGCCCGCCAGCAGGAGGAAAAGCAGCAGATCGGCTCCTCTCTATCTTGGTATTTGCGCGCCAAACGCATGCATCCGATGAGCGAGATGGCGCGCGATGGCATCAAGCGCCTGGTTGAAGTCGTCAAAAACGGCGACCAGCCACCGCCCACGAATACCGACCCGACCTCGGCCCTCAACAACTGAGCCGCTCTGCTCAGCGGTACTTCGACAATCCTTCGAGATACCGCTGTGCGAGTTCGGTTTGTGGCCGGGTGAAAAAATCAACGGCAGGGGATGACTCCTGCACTTTCCCAGCGGCGAGAAAGACGACCCAATCCGCTACCTTGCGCGCAAAGCTGATCTCATGCGTGGCCAGGATGATGTTCTGGCCGGCTTCGGCGAGTTCGCGGATGACATCCAGCACCTCGCCCGTCATGACGGGATCGAGCGCGGAGGTCGGCTCGTCCAGCAGCAGCAGGCGCGGTTTCGGTGCCAGCGCTCTGGCGATGGCAGCACGCTGCTGCTGGCCGCCGGAGAGTTGGCCAGATTTTTTGTGCTCGTGACCAGCCAGTCCGAGACGGTGCAGCAGTTCCAGCGCACGCTGCGTGGCCTGCGTTTCGGCCATGCCATGCACTTCCCGCAGCGGCAGCGTGATGTTTTGCAACGCCGTCAGATGCGGGAAGAGGTTGTAACCCTGGAAGACGAACCCGTTGCCGCGCCTCTCCTTGAGGGCACCGTCTTCCTCGTGCGGCAGCGTGCGGGCGTCGATGCTCACATGCCCGTCATCCGGCACTAGCAGGCTGCCCAGCACGCGCAGCAGCGTGGACTTGCCCCCGCCCGATGGTCCTAGCAGGGCGACGACATGTGCCTCCTCACCCGTCGTAAAGGAGGCACCATCCAGCGCGGCATGCGCACCGAAGCGCTTGGTCACGGCATGCGTTTCAAGTTTCATACGCAAACCTCCCTTCCAGCCGACGTGCCAGGTATGACAGCGGCAGCGTGACAACAAGATAAGCCACCACGAGAGGAAGATAACCCTCCAGAGGGGCAAAACTGGCAGCGTTCATGATTTTGACTTTCTGCACCAACTCCTCAATACCGATGACGGAGAGCAGCGAAGAGTCTTTGATCAACGAAACCAACTGGCCCGTGGTGCCGGGCAGCGCCCGCCGCAGCGCCTGCGGAATGATGACAAAGCGGTAGGTTTGAACTTTCCCAAAGCCTACTGCGCGCGCGGCCTCAAGCTGTGACGCACTGATGCTCTCAACGGCACCTCGGAAAATTTCCGCCAGATACGCCCCCTCGAAACAGCCCAGCAGGATAACGCCAGTAAAGAGCGGCTGGTCGATATTCAGCGCCTGGGCAATGATGTAGTGCCCAATGAGCAGTTGCACCAGCAGCGGTGATCCACGCACCAGTTCCACCACGCTGCCACAGCCCATCTGCACCGGCAGCCACGGCGCACGTCGCCCCAGCATCAGCAGAAATCCAAAGGTGATGCTGACGACCATCGCCACCAGCGACAGGCCCATCGTCATCAGCCAGCCATAACCGAACTGCTGCCGGTACTTCCACACCCCGCTCCAGTTCCAGGGATACGCCACCGCAGAAAACACTGCGTAAAAAGCCGCCGTCGCAAGCGCGAATAGCCCCAGCACATACAGTGTGCGGCGCATCTTCGAGACAGCAATGGCGTGAGATTCAGACAAGGCGCGATGATTTACGTCGGAAAGCAGGAGTTTGTCCCGCTAATTTTATGTCATCCTTGCAGCGCAACAATAAGGCCGACCCAACTCCGAGGGACGGAGGCGCGTGAATGCATTTCGTGATACGAAGAAAATGGATGCGGAAAGTGACATGCGCGCTCACTTCGTCCCACATGATTTCGCTGAACGTCATCGCCACCTTACGCACATGCTACACCGACAAGTTCGGTGTGCCACGGCAGTCGGGTCTAGTGCCCAGCGCATGGGGGGTGGTCGAGTTTGAGCCCGCATATCGGCGCATGGAAGCGGTGCGTGGCATCGAGCAGTTCAGCCACTTGTGGCTCATCACGCAGTTTCACCTCGTCACCGAAGAGCCGACTTCGCTCACGGTGCGCCCGCCACGGCTCGGCGGCAATGAACGGCGCGGGGTCTTTGCCACACGCTCGCCGTTTCGTCCGAATCGGCTAACTCTCAGCGTGGTGAAACTCGACCGCGTGGAACTCGAAGGCGATGCCGCGCCTCGCTTGTTTGTCTCCGGTGTCGATCTCGTGGATGGCACGCCAGTCCTCGACATCAAACCCTACATCCGTTTTGCCGATTCGCTCCCCGAGGCCCGCAGCGGTTTTGCGGATGAGGCACCGCTGCGCCTGCCGGTGCGCTGGGACTGTGAGAGCCGCGTGCCGGATGATGTGCGGGTGATCATTGACGAATCACTCTCTTTGCAGCCGCAGCCAGCTTATCATGAGGATGAAGAACGGGAGTATGCGACGGAGATTGCAGGCTGGCGTGTGCGCTGGGCCGCGACACTCGCAGGCGCGCGCGTGAAATCATGTGAGTGGCTCGGGTGACTTTTGGCGCTGTGAGACCTTATGACTGACATCGATCTTCCCATTCGCGCCGCCACCGAAACAGCCATTGCCCATGGCATCACGCCAGACCGCTGCGACATTCTGCAAAACAGCAGCACGCTGGTGTTGCGTCTCACAGAAACGCTGGTGGCACGCGTGGTGCAGGACGTGGATGGTCCGCGCCAGGGCACGGAGTGGTTTGCGCGAGAAAATGCCATCGCCCAGCACCTGACCGAACTCGGCGCACCAGTGATCCCGCTTCATCCCGCGCTCCCGCCGGGACCGCATGAGCATCTGGGTTATCCGATGAACTTCTGGGAATTCGTGACCCGCATTGATGCCGAGTCTGATCCACGCGAAATCGGTCGCACACTGCGCCAATGCCACAGCATCATGCGCCACTTCGCAGAACCTCTGCCCCATCTGGCGATACTCAGCGAAAGCCTGGCGATCTTGCAGGGCCGTGAGCTATTTCCCCAAGCTACACAGCAAATGCTGCGGGATCACCTCACTCATTCCATCGAAGTACTCAGCATTTATCCGCAGCAACCGCTGCATGGCGATGCCCACATGGGAAACCTCATGAACACCACACGCGGGCTACTATGGACCGACTGGGAGGACACCTTTGCCGGTCCCATCGAATGGGACGTAGCCTCGATCATCTGGAATGCGCAGATTCTGGATGAAGATCACGCTATGGTGCAGGCGATCTGTGATGCGTATTGTGAAGCAGGAGGAACCATCGATGACCAAGCGTTGCACCACAGTCTCATCGCCCGAGCGGCGGTGATGACCGCCTGGTATCCGATCCTTTATCCCAATCCTAATGAGGAACGCCAGACGAGACTCCAACGCCGGATCGACTGGCTACAAGAACAGTCTGCCATTTGACGCATTAGCGAAAAAGCGCCTATTTTTTGTCACCGCTGTCGCGGCGGCGACCACTGGAGGATGACATGAACACTGCAACTCTCATCCCTGAAACTTCAGACGACGCCCAGCTCGTGGAACTCAGCCTGCGGGGCGACACACGGGCTTTCGGCAGCATTGTGGAGCGGCACCAGTCGCTCGTCAGCGGACTGGCCTACAGTGCCTGCGGCAATGTGCATTTGAGCGAAGACCTGGCCCAAGAGACCTTCATCACCGCCTGGCAGCAGTTGCGCAATCTGCGCGAGAAAGGCAATCTGCGCGGCTGGCTCTGTGGCATTGCACGGCATGTCATCAATAATTTCCTGCGCCGGCAGCAGCGTACGCCCACTGCGATGGCGGCTGAACTGGACGAGGTGATTCATCCGGTATCCGACGAGCCTTCACCTGATGAATACGCGATCAATGAGCAGGAGTCCGCGCTTCTGTGGCGCGCGCTGCAGACGTTACCATCGAATTATAGAGAACCCATGGTGCTGTATTATCGGCAGCAGGAATCCGTGGGTGCAGTGGCGGAGTCGTTGGGCCTGTCTGAGGATGCAGTGAAGCAAAGGCTGGCACGTGGCCGCGCCATGCTGGCGGAGCATGTGGAAAGCATGCTGGGAAACACGCTGCGCCAGACCATGCCAACCGCAGCCTTCACCTGCTGCGTGCTCGCGGCGCTGCCACTCGCCACCACGTCTGCTTCGGCGGCCACGGCTGGAGTGACGCTGGCCAAAGGAGGTGCTGGCGGCAAGACACTCCTGCTTTCCATGCTAAACGGCGTGCTGAGTCCGCTGCTGGCACTGGCGTTTGCAGGCGTGGGCTACAAGGTGAGCATGGACAGCGCGCGTTCCGAGGAGGA
The DNA here is from genome assembly GCA_903848465.1 of uncultured Verrucomicrobiota bacterium. GTDB lineage: Bacteria > Verrucomicrobiota > Verrucomicrobiia > Verrucomicrobiales > Verrucomicrobiaceae > Prosthecobacter. The sequence goes on along the minus strand of CAINGK010000150.1, from coordinate 67,144 downwards.
ACGGCAGTTGATCAAAAAGTTTTACTGCGTCATTGCGGTTGTCACCAGTGTTTTCAGCGCGCTGCTGCTGGCGCTGACCTTCTCTGGAAAATGGCTCGTACAAATGCATCCGGAATGGTTCGTCGCGTTGTTGCTCGGGCTGGTGGTGGCTTGTTTGCTTTTCGCTATCGGTGGTGTGGTGTGGGGCTGGAGGAAGAACAAGCAGATGCCGATGCGAGAGGCAGCGCTGGAGGCAACCCTGCCCGTCGGGAAATGGGGCATACCGTTGCTGGAATACCGCAGCAAGTTCACCCTCCTCGGCCTGCCACTCATTCACCTGCGCTTTGGCAGGAAGCGCGGTGAATCCGTCCGACCCGTGAAGGCGTGGTTTGCCGTCGGTGACTTTGCCATCGGGGTGATCGCTGCATTCGGTGCCCTGGCCATTGCGCCCATCAGCCTAGGAGCCTTTTCGGTGGGCTTGCTGTCAGTCGGTGGCATGGCCGCTGGAGTGGCCTGCTGGGGTGGTATTGGATTCGGTGTGTGGGCCATCGGTGGCTGTGCGCTCGGCTGGAGAGCCTATGGCGGCTGCGCGGTGGCGTGGGAGGCGGCTCAGGGGGTTCTCGTCGCCGCCCGTCATTTTGCACTCGGCACCGTTGCCGTGGCGCAGCATGCCAATGACGCGGCTGCCAGGGCTGCGATGAACCAGAATCCATTTTTCCAATTCACACGCCAGGTCATGAGGTATGCAGCCCTGCTCAATCTTACCTGGTTTGTACCGATGCTCCTGCTGTGGTGGAAGGCGCGTCAGATGAAGCGCCGGGAAAGCCTTCGTTGATATCTAGTCGTTCTTCGCTGCTGAGAGCTCCGGTGTCTGTTTAGGATCGCACTTTGCCCCCTTCGACACTTGAATGAGCGTCATGCGCACCTTGGTGGGGAAGAACTTTTCGGGATCGGGCCGTTTGTGAGCGTGGAGATTGTGGTCGTCTTTGATGACGAGGTGCATTTCTTTGATGCCTTGATTCCAGACGATGTCGTTGTTTTGCCAGAAGGTGGTCATGTCGAGGTCCTTCTCATGCACTCCAGTCGTGGTGTAAGCACCGGTGCCGATGCAGCCGTAGCCGTGGTTCTGGCCTTTGTTTGGGATATAGCAGATGCTCCATGTCGTGGGCTGATCGCCTGCGGGCTTTTCGAGGACTTCGAGTCGCACATGCACGGTGCCATTGCGATAGTCCACAGGAGCGGTCCAGTCCTTGGGACGCATCGGGTTGAGGAGGTCGCCCCTCACATAGTAGTGCGACTTGTTGGGAAGACTGTTCTCCGCGTCTGCTTTGGTGACAGTGAAGGTGACGTCAAACAGCACAAACTGATCGGCGCGGGTGATTGCAGTGCCTAGGCAGAACAGGAGGAGCGAAGTGAGCAGGGTGATGCTTTTCATGACGGGATTCTTGGTGGCGGACGTTGCCCGGTCAATGCTGGATGATGTTCGTCAGGTTAATTCGTGTGTAACGCAACAGCGCCGAGATTCAGGTCGTTTCGTTTTAATGCACCGTCATTTGCTGGCCCTTGTTTTTTGCACCTCCACCTTTGCGGGTGAACTCATTCACGAAGATTTCTCCGCCTCAGGGCTCCCCAAGGGATGGACCACGGGCGGTCGTGCGAATTCCTGGACGGTGGTGGAGGGTGCGCTGCAAGGCATCTGCGCGAAGGACGATGATCATGGGCCTGCGGTTTTCGCGCCGCTGGCAGGGCGTGATCTTGCCGTGAGCTGCAAGGTGAAGCTCGACGAGAAGGGCAACGGCCTCATGCTTATCGATGGTGAATCTGCCTTTGGTGGCTCCGCGCATCTGCTGCGTGTGTCCATCTACGGCAACACCTTGGCCATCGTGCAGGATCGCGGCACGCCGGAGTCGCACATCGCGCAGGGCAAGCTTCGCGCCGCTCTCACGAAAGAAGGGAAAAAGGTTCCGTCGCCCACAGCGGAGCAACTGGCGGATCCGCAATTTTACCGCACCGAACGTCTGGCAACCGCGCCGCTGCAAGCGCAGCCGGGCGAGTGGATCAAGCTGGATGTGTCATTGAAAGGCAACGACGTGATTGTGACGGTGAACGACACGCAGAAGCTTGCGGCCAAGGGCACAGTGCTCGATGTGGCAAAGTCGCGGTTGGTCTTTCTCGTCGGTCAGGGGAAGACAGTGTGGATTGATGATGTGCACGTCATCAATCCCTGACCGGCTGGAAAAACAAAGCGGCGCAGGATGCGTGATCCTGCGCCGCAGTGGAATTGATTTTGAAATGACGGTTACTTCGTCGTTGTAGGCTTGAAGTTCTTCACGAACTCCAGGCACTTGGTCACATCAGGCAGGCTGGTCTCCCAGTCTTTTTCCCATTCGACATCGAGAGGGCCCAGGAAGCCCTGCTCGGCATAAAGATTCAGCACGGCTGGGATGTCCGACTGGCCGGTGCCCCAGACCATGTCCTTGGCTTCGCGCACGCCGAAGGCGTCGAGGTCTTTGACGTGGCTGTCAAAGATGCGGCCTTTGAGAATCTTGATGGCGTCGGTGGGTTTCACGCCCGAGCGCACCCAGTGGCCGATGTCGGCACAAGAGCCCATGCGGGGATCGCGGTCTTTTACGAGGCTGAGCACATACTCGGGGTCCCAGTAGCGATAGCTGCGATCAAGCGGCTTCTTGGGGTGGTTGTGGATCCCCATCTTGATGTCGTATTCTTTCACCAGTTTTTCGATGAGGTCGAAGGCGTCGTCGGCCGGTTCGCTGACGACCAAGCCGACTCCCATATCCTTGCAGAAGTCGAAAATTTTGCGGCACTCGTCTTCCTTGTTCGGCAGGCGCACCACGCCATAACCCACGGGGGTGAGGCCCAGTTCCTTGAGCTTGGCCTTCACTGGAGCGCGCTGCTCCGCTGTGGTGTTGTGATCAAACTTGGACTTCGGATCGGCTTTGGAAATCAGATGGCCAGGGAAAAACTCCACCGTTTTGCCACCGGCGGCGGCGATTTTTTCGAGTGCCGTCATCAAATCGAAGGACTTGAAGGTGTAGGCCTGGCAGCCGGCATAGAAGTAGCCGACTTTGGCACTTTCGGGGAATGTTTGACCGGCAACGGCCATGGAGGCCGTGCCGAGAATGAGGGAGAGGAGTGTCTGGCGAATCATGGGAGCGTTTCAACGGCTGGCGCGCGGACTTCTTGCAAGTTCGGATGGCGGAGGTGCTGTTCCAGGAAGAGACGCGAATCTAGCTCAGCGCCTCCAAAATTTCGGTATTCTGTCCAAGGAGTTTGCTTGCGTGACGACGCGGTGAGTTCATTCTGCCGTATATGAGTATTCTAAAGTCTGCTTGGATCATCGCCGTGGTTGTCTTCGGCTTTTACCCGGGAGTTACATCGGCTGCGGATGTGAAGGGCGGCAAAGACCATCCGCTGCTCAAGCGGTACGAAGGGTCGACGCTGGTATGGTATGAACAGAAGAACTACGACGCTCTGAAGATGGCGCTGGAGTGCATCGTGTTTGATTACAACGAAGGAAAGATGAAGCCCTTCAAAAAAGTGGAGGTTGAAGGGCGCAAGACCACGCTGTTTTACAATTTGCCTGCAGGCATCGGAACCCTGGAAGGCGTGCGCCAGTATGAGAATGAACTGAAGGAAAAAGGCTTTGAAATTCTTTTCCGTGCCTCGGGTGAAGAGGTCGAGAAGAACAAGGGCGACAACCTTGCGATGGAAGTCTATGGCATGACGCCGGAGAACACGAACCGGGATCATCCGCAGATCATGGCGATGCAGGGGCTGGACAAGACCAAGTCACATTACCTTGCCACCCGACTTGCACGTCCAGAAGGAGATGTGTTTTGTTCCGTCTGGTCATTTGAAGCCTCATGGACCGCAGCCTCGCTGAAGGTTCCCGAAAAGAGCACCATTGTGCGCGTGGACATCTGCGAGATGAAGCCGATGGAGCAGAAGATGGTGCTGGTGAAGGCGGAGGAAATGGCCAGCCAGATCGCCCTTAACGGCAAGGTGGCCCTCTACGGCATCCAGTTTGATACGGACAAAGCCACGATCCGCCCAGATTCGGAAGCCACCCTGGCCGAGATTGCCAAACTGCTGCAGGACAAGGCGGACCTGCGTGTGCTGGTCGTTGGTCATACGGATACAGAAGGCAGCTTTGAGTACAATCGCAGCCTGTCGCAGCGGCGTGCGGACTCCGTGGTATCCAACCTGACGGAAAAAGGCATTTCCAAAGAACGACTGTTTCCGGTGGGGATTTCGTTCGCTTCTCCCGTGGCGACTAATGCCACTGAGGAAGGCCGTGCAAAGAATCGCCGAGTCGAACTCGTGGACATGGGGGCGGCCAAGGCCAAGTAAGACAACTGAGCAAGCGCGGACCCTTTCTCTGTTGCTAACGTATGGCAACGAAATCGCCTTCAAACACCACGCAGATTTGCTCTGCGTGAATGATCTCGACTTGGAGCTTAATGTGCGCTTTGCCGGTGCTCTGGAAGGTCGCCTTGAAAGCTGCCAGTGAAGCCTCATCTGGCCGCAGGCACACGGCGCGGAGCATGCCACGCACCGGGCGCTTGTACCGAATGTTGCTTTCGCGGATGACGATGTGCGCATTGCGGTCGCCCAGTTGCAGCCAGAGCATCGCGTAGCCAGTCAATGTTGTCAGTGCACTGAGGCTTCCCCCGAATGCGGTGCCGAGGTGGTTGTGATTTGGCTCCAGCGGAGCCGTGACGACGAGCTGTTCTCCATCGTAGCTTTCCAGCTTTACGCCCATTGTTTGCGTGAGCGGGATCTGCTCATGGAGGAAACGTTCGGTGTCTCGCAGAAGGTCGTCGTTCATGGAAACAGAACTGTCGGGATGCCGCGCCAGTTCGCAATGTCGTTCGCGATTGGGCGGGGCTTATTTCGCCCACCAACTCGACAGGCATGCCTTTGGCGTGTCAGGCTTGATCAGTGTATCTTCGGAGTAATGAGAGGTGTCGTTGAACAGCATCAAACGAGCGCGCACCGAGTTTTGGAAGTCCACGACATTCAGGGCCGCCGGATTTTGATCCAGATTGTCTCGGTATCGCCGCGGATCGAATCCGAGCAAGGAACTGAGCAGCAGGCGATTTGTCGCCTTGTGTGAAACGACGATCACCGACTCGCCTTCATGATGCCTGACAATATCCAGAAATGCCGGCAGGGCCCGGGCGGTCACCTCGAGGCCGCTTTCGCCGCCGGGGGGGGCAAAGGTGAAGGGGTCTTCATCCCAGGCGGCTGCTTCGGCGGGAAACTGCTGATCCACCTCGGCACGCGTCAGTTGCTCCCAATGGCCATGCGAGATCTCTCGCAGCCCGTCACGTGGGTTGACCTCCAGTGAATGGGGGGCAGCGAGAATGCGTGCGGTTTCCATCGTGCGGTCGAGAGGCGAGGCGTACACCGCCGCAACTGGCAGTCCTTTCAAGCGCTGTGCAAGGTGTCCTGCCTGAGTGCGGCCTTCATCTGATAGCGGCACATTGGTGGCACCGGCAAAACGGTCTTCGGCAGTCAGAATGGTGGCACCGTGACGGATCAGGTAAATGCGAGTAAGAGCCATGGTCCTGTCATATAGCACAGACAATCTGGGTCTTTCGAGCGGTTTCGCATGCCGAGTGGGCATTCACCGCCGTCCGTGATTGAAGTCCACCGGCTTGCGGAGGGTCGTTGCTCCCATGTTGCTTTCGATCAATGCATTCTTGCAGCTTGGGTCCACGACGATGATCGCAGCCTTGTTCTGGAAGGTGTTGCCGGTGAATTGCAGGTCGTGACCGTTGGGGGCGAAGGTGACGGCCTCGCCGGGGGCGGAGTCGCCAAGGATGAAGATGTTGTCGCGTACGATGATGGGACCGTAGGTCGCAGCAGGGTCATAGATCGTGAAGTAGAGCTCCGGAAATTCACCAGGCTTTGCGGTGCGGTAGGCGATGCGACCATGCCGGATGTCGGGCTCGTTTTTTGTCGTATTGTTCACGAAGACATTGCCAGTCATGATGAAATTGACCGGCTGATTGATCCACGCGCCGCGCCCGCCGTTGCGAAAGGTGTTGCCCGTCATCGTTACGTCTGTGCAGCTCTTCTCCACACTGATTACGCGAGAACCATTTGTGCCATCGACGAGGTTGCCGGTGATCGTGGCATTCTGGCAGTACTCGGCTAGAAAGAACGCCCCCATGCGACTGCCGAGGATGTGGTTGTTCGCGAAAATAATGTTTCGGCTGCGCTGAATGTGCATCGTGTCACCCATTGCGCTGAGCTGGCAGCCGGTGACGCGGACGTCCTTAGCACCCACAATGTCGAAAGAGCCTTTGCCGGGACCGCTGCCTGTCGGGGCATAGGCGGAGAGGTAGTTGGCGCTGAGGTTGAAGGCCAAGCTGCCGCTGCCATCACCTTCGAAGCGGATCGGGGTGCCTTTTGGCTTGTCAGAGATCTTGATGTATTTCGGTGTGGAATCGACGACGAAGTACTGCTGGCTGCGGACAAGGTTTTTGGGCAAATCCGCACCCATGAAGGAGAGCGCTTCGCTTGGCTCGTCGGTTTGGCTGATGACGAGCGGTCGGTTGGTGTTTTCGAACTTCACGAGATCGCCGCTGAACGTCACATCACGCATAAATCGGTGCGGAAATATTTCATGGCCCGCTCGACTTCCCATGGCTCATAAGACTCCGGAAAGGTCATGATCTGCCAGAGGTAGCCGTAGTCCCACATGAACTTGCCGCTGCGTAGCAGCGTGCAGCTTTCCACCGCCACGCGTTCTGCATAGGCCGTCACTTCGCTTTCGATGCTCTTTCCGACCAGACCATGGACCCCGATCACGGCTCCGGCCATGCCTGTGGACGTCACTTCCCGAAACAGGATGTCATGTGTGCCGCCTGCTTTCGTCGTGGTGATCTCGATGCCCTTGGTGTTCGCATTGGGTTCCCATGAATTTTCCTTTTGGGCCGGATCAAACACATGGCCGACAAACTCACCGCCATGCCACGTGAAGTGTAAGATGTCCTGACCCGCAAATAGCACCACCCGCGCCTTGTCAGGCAGTGCTTTGGGCAGAAGGAATCTGGCACCATGAGCGAAGATGGTCATGTTTGAGGCCAGCGGCACTGGTTTGTTGCCATCGAGATGATAATCTCCAGCCGGAATCGTCACCACGCCGCCTTTGGCAAACAGGGCGGCAAGTGTCGCCGAATCATCGGCCCAAACAACTGTGGTGAGAAGGAGGAGGCAGAGGAAAGCCTTCATGATAAAGAGAGTGAGAAAGCTTTAACTCAGGGCTTCTTCACCTTCTGCACCGGTGTGCTGGGAAGCGAGGATACATCCAGTGTGAACGCCTTTGCAGGCTGCTTGCCGAGGAGTTGCAGATTGAACCACTCGACCATGCGTTCCGTGTCCTGCGGCATTTCCTGCCAGCCGCCGTGGCCCGCGCCTTCGCGGATGACCAGTTCGCACACGACTCCTTCTTGATGGCAGAGCTTGAGAAAGCGCTGCGATTGCGTGATCGAAACTTGAGGGTCGGCATCGCCATGCACAATGAAGATGGGCGGCTGTCCTTTGTGAACCCAGTAAATCGGCGACAGCTCACGGCCCAATGCTGCACGACCTTCTTCCGTCGCTGCCTTCGGACCAAACGCCGCCGCATACGCTGCGAGCTTGCCGATGCCCACCGCATTGTCACCCGGCTCGAACCAGTTCAGGTAATCCGTCGGTGGGTAAAAGCACGCCACGGCATTCACGGCGCTGCTTTCACGGTCGATCGGGTCAGGCGCCTTCGCATCGCCCGGACCGCCGCGCGTTGCCAGCATCAGGCTCAGGTGTCCACCTGCGCTGCTGCCCGTGACACCGAGTTTTTGCGGGTCCACGCCGTAGTCTGCCGCATGGGCGCGCACAAAGCGCACTGCACGATTCAGGTCTGCCACGATCTCCTCCACCTGAAACCTCGGCTGCGTGCCATGCACGACCACAAACGTGGTGTAACCCGCCTTCGGCCAGCCGCCATCGCTGATGCCATTGTGATTCGATTTCCAACCGCCGCTTACGATCTTGATGATGCCCGCGCCGTTCGGCTTCGCCGGCTTGAACACATCCATGGTCAATGCAACGCCATCATGCTTGGTGTAGATGACATCGCGGATGCGCTCTGGCTCCTGGGCATGCAGCGCAGCAGTGATTAGTAGAAAGAAGGGGCTTAAATGGAGCAGGAGGCTTTTCATGGTTGGGTCAGTGTAGTGTTTTACTTCTCAAATTTTGCAATCGTCGCCACCACCGCATCGCGGAAATCGGGCTTCATGACGCAGGTGATGTGTCCGGCACCTGCAATCTTCGTCACCGGCCAGTCAGGGCGGATTTGTGTCAGAGGGAAGACATAAAGCTTCTCCACCGGATCACGGTCACCCACGATGATGGCGGCGGGCATTTTGAGGGCTTTTACTTCCGCCTCCGTGACGGCGAGACGTGCCATGCCTTTCATGCAGGCGGAGGTACTGCTGCCGAACAAGCGTTCACGCGGTGAAGTATGCTCCCAGAAGCCCTGCAACATGCTGCCATCCTGCAACCAGCCCATGCCGCACAGCAGCAGGTCCTGCACGCGATCGGGATGCAGCACCGCTGTCTTCAGCGCGATCATGCCGCCCATCGAGTAACCGACGATGTGGGCTTTCCGAGTATCGAGGTGAGTAAGCAGCGCGACGACATCCTCTGCCATCGCAACTCCGTAGGCTGCATCGGTTTCCGGCTTGTCCGACTTCCCGTGGCCACGGCAGTCCATCACAATGACGCGGTGGTTCTGCGCCAATGCAGCGGTGATGCCTGGCATGGTCCAGTTCATCGAACCGCTGGAGTGCAGGCCATGAATCAACACCACCGGCGTGCCGCTACCCTGCACGGTGTAGAAAATTTTGACACCGCTCGATGTGAACTCATCGGCTCTCGCAAAGACTGCGAATAAACACAGACAGAACAAGCTGAGGTGAAGTTTCATGGCGGGAGGATGCTGTAAATCTTATTTCACAATGCTGCGCGCACGCACTTCTTCGACATGGGAGGAGCTGTTGCGTGTGAGCCAGTCGAGCAGTGACTGCTTCAAACGCTCGACCTCCGCTTTGTTTGCCGTGCGGTCTGTTTCATTGGCGAGGAGATTCTTCATTTCGAGCGGGTCTGTTTCGAGATCAAACAGGGCGTCGCGTGCCCGTGCGGTGAGGCCACGGCCAAACATCAGTTTCCAGCGGCCATCGGTCACCATGTAGCCGGGTACTGCGGTGCCATTCCATTCGGAAACAATCACGCGACCTGCCTTGCCCTTGCCTTCGATCCAAGGGCGGAGTGAGTCACCCTCTGACTTCTGGCCTGCGATGCCGCAGTAATCGAGGATCGTGCTGAACAAGTCCAGTTGCGCAACGGGTGCCTCCACCACGGTTTCCGACTTGATGCGACCGGGCAGCCGCATGAGCAGCGGGATGTGTGCGCTGCCTTCATAGAATACGAATTTGCTCAGCATGCCGTGATCTCCCAGCATCTCGCCGTGGTCGGCGGTGAAAACGACGAGGGTGTTCTCGCTGAGGTGCAGTTCATCGAGTTTTGTCAGCAGCTTGCCGATCCAGTCGTCGTTCAGCGTGATCATGCCGTAATAGTCCGAGATCATCTGCTGGACCTTCTTCTTGTCGCGGTACGACTCTGGTGAAGTGTTCCGCCAATAGGGGGAATCGGTGCGTTCATCCTCAATGCTGGCGGGCACCGGCATCTCCTCCGGAGGATACATGCCATAATAAGGCTTTGGCAGCACCATAGGTGGATGCGGCGGGCCGATGGAAACCGTGAGTGAAAAGGGGCCGTCCTTCAGGCGGTCCAGCGCCTCCAGGCCTTCCTTGACCGTCCATGCCGCCAGTGTGTGTTCGGGTGGCACGTCCAGACAACCGTAGCTGAATCCCTGGCCGATCTGCTGTGCAGCGGCCGCCTTTCTATCGCGCATGATTTTCTGCACCTGTTCGGGGGGCAGTCCATACGCGCCGTCGAGAGGGTCTGGCCGGTAGGGACGGTTGTACAAATTCGCAAGCTGCTCGCCTGGCTGCAGCGCACGCTGCGGTACATGCTCATCGAGATACTTTGCGAAGGCTTTGCTCTCGTTCAAATCGGCGCGCGTGCCCGGTGGCGGCGGTCCGTTCACCCAGCGTACGCCGTTGATATAATCCAGCGCGTAGCGATACGGACTGTGCCACTTGCCATAGTATTCTCCGCGCCAGCCGTGCTTGAAGAGGATCTGATCAAACGACTGAAGATCCGGCAAATCTTCACGATTGATCTCCTCGTTGGTGATGATGCGGTTCGTCTCGCAGCTCCGTCCGGTCAGGATCACCGTGCGTGCCGGCACGCAGACCGGGCAGGAAGAATACATGCGATTGAACCGCACGCCTTCCGCCGCCAGACGGTCCAGGTTCGGCGTCTTGATGATCTTGTTGTCCATGCAGCCAAGCGTGTCCCAGCGCTGCTGATCCGTGATGATGAAGAGCACGTTGACCGGCTTCTCGGCCAAAGCCAAGGCTGGCAGGAAGAAAAGAAGCCAGAGGAGAGAAAGCGATTTTTGCATCATCACGACATGTTGAGAATGAATGGAAAATACATCCGGTATCACTTTTTCTCCGGCAGCAGCCAGCGGTTCTGGATCTGATCTGTCTCCTGGCTGTTGATGAGCCAGTTCAGCAGTCGCGTGCGCAGGTCGAACTCAACATCGCGCTTGTCTGCTTCTCCGGCGAGGTTCTTTCTTTCAAGCGGGTCGGCGTGCAGATCATAGAGCTCCGCATAGCCATCGGGATAGTAGCAGTATTTCCAGCGCTCGGTGCGGACCATCTTGGCATCAGGGTGGCGGATGCCGCCAACGCCCTGACCCTTTTCGAAGGGCATGTCGGTTTTTCCGCCAGTGATGACTTCGGGAATGATGTTTTCGCTGAAGACCTCCGCATGCGGTTCGTAGCTGCGGCCCATGTCAGCAATCAACGGTGCAAAGCTGCGGCCCTGCACTTCGCGCGGCTCAGGGATGCCGGTGAACTCCAGCAGCGTCGGCAGCAGATCGACGGTTTCGATGAGCTGATCATATTGCGCACTTTTGATGCGGCCCGGCAGGCTGACCATGAATGGCACACGCACGGAAGGATCGAAGAAGCAGTTCTTGTCGGTGATGGCGTGTTCGTAAAGCTGATCGCCATGATCAGAACTGAAGACGATGAGTGTGTTGCCAGCCTTGCCGGAGGCTTCAAGTGCATCCAGCAGCAAGCCGATTTCGGAATCGACGTGGGTGATGGTGCCGTAGTAGCTGCGATAGGCCCATTCGAGGCGTTCGCGGTCCAGCTTGGGGCCGCCGTTGCGCATGGCAAGCTTTTGCACCGGCAGCGGCAGATTCTTCACGGTCTCGAGACTAACCGTGTCAGGGATTGGAATATCCACGGTGTCATACATGGAGGCATAGGGTTCCGCGACTTCATACGGCGAGTGCGGCTTCCAGAAGGAAACATAGAAGAAAAACGGCTGCTCATTTTTCACGAGGTCATTCAGCACGGCGCGTGAACGTTCACCGGTCCATGCAGTGTCGGTGTATTTCAGATCAAGAACCGAGCGGAACGGATTCTTTCCCGGCGCGATGTTCTTGGCTGTCGCACGGTAGTATGCATGTGGCTGCGGATCATTCGCCCGCTGCCATCTGACGTAATCAGACCACAGGTCGGTGATCGCGGAGCCATCATGCAACTCGGCCGATTCAAAGCCTGTACGCAATGCCTCCTCACGGTTCGGCGGATAGTAGTGCAGTTTGCCAACTGTGGCGGTGCGGTAACCCGCTTCCTTGAACCGCGCCTGCATCAAAACCTCATTTCGGTCCAAGGGCGTGTAGTTCACACGATTCCGATGCGAGTGAGCATAACGTCCCGTGAAAAAACTGATGCGCGATGGCACGCACACAGGTGAGGACACAAAGGCGTGGGTGAAATTGGCGCCACGTGCAGCCAGTCGGTCCAGGTTAGGTGTCTTGATGAACTTGTTGCCATTCGCCGCGATGCAGTCCCAGCGGTGCTGGTCGGTCATGATGAACAGAATGTTTGGTCGACTCACGCCTTTGGTCTCTGCTGCCAAGATTGAAACTGGGCAGGCAACCAGTGCGAGAGCGTAGATGAGCATGTGAAATTTTGGATGCATGTTCATGTTGGTAAAACGGTTCAATGGATTTTGGGCAGGCGTGCGAGCTTCTCGCGCAGGAAGGTCACACAGCCGGGCACCTGCGCCTCGCTCAGTCCATGCAGCAGCAGGGGGCCGCAGAATGCATGTGAGTGGAGCAGGGCAAGGTAGCGGTCATAGTCGAGCAGTCCGTGGCCTGCGGCTTCGTGGCCGGCCTCACCATCGGCGCTGAGATCCTTGGCGTGTGCCAGAATGATGTCGCGACCGACCAGATCAAAAGCGTGTCCCAGCACCTCCGCCATGCGGGGAAGCTCACCGGCGTGAAACAAGTTTGCGCCATCCATGGTGATCTTCAGGTGTAGCGAGCCGATTTCATCCAGCAACCGCCGCGCCTTCTCTGCCGAATCCACCACATTGGTGACCTCAGGTTCAAGCGCCAGAGTCACGCCTGCCTGCTGTGCTATCTCTACGGCCTCGCACACACAAGCTGTCATGTCGCGCCATGCTTGCGGTGTGCCATTGTCCGGATGATGTCCCCACATGTTTTGCGGGTTCCGGGTGCCAATGCAGATGGCAATAACTTGGGTGTCGAGGCGTGCACATGCAGAGGCAATCTCCTGCAGCCGCCGCAGGCCATCGCGGCGAAATTCCACATCTGGATGACTCATGTTGAACGTTCCTTGCACGGAGGCGATCGCAATTCCTCGGCTTGCGGCGGCTTCACGAATCCGGCCGGCAAGACTTGCGGGAACCGCCTCCGGCATCGGTATCAATCCGGCGCTTTCCAAATTGAACTGCACGCATTCCAGTCCGTTGGCAGCCACGGCATCAAACACCTCCTCCAATGTGGGGCGTGCAAAAAATTTGCTGAGAATGCCGATGCGCATGGTGGGAGAGATTGGAAGGATTAACGCAAACCTTGAGTCTATTTTACGGGGACCTTTGGCTCAGAATCCGCAGCGGACGATTGTGCTGACAACTCGCGGGTGTGTCCGGCATCGCGCTGTGTTCGCAGCAGTGTTTCCAGCTGTTTGACGATTTCAGGATTTTCCGCGCTGACATCTCGGGTCTCGCCAGGATCATCGTGGAGGTTGAAGAGCACTCGCTGAAACTCCTTGGCGTGTGATTTGCTCAGATTCGGCGGTAGATGCTCCGCTGGCACGCCTTCAATCCATTTCCACGGCCCTTTGCGGATCGCAAACACACCTGCATTGCTGTTCAAGATCATGTCTTGGCGTGCAGGTTTGGCATTTTTTTCACCCAGCAGCGCGGGCAGAATGTTCCGGCTGTCTTCGGCTGCGGCGTTCGCAGGTGGCAGCTTGTCGCCAACCATCGCCGCAGTCGTCGCGAGCAGGTCCACCAAGTTCAGCATTTCATCGCAGACCGTGCCCGCAGGAATCTTGCCCGGCCAGCGTGCGATGAACGGCACGCGGAAGCCCCCTTCAAAGATGTGTTGCTTGCCGCTGCGCCAAGCTCCGTTCACCGCGAGGCCGGCATTCACAGCCTGGGTTTCAGTTCTTTTGGCATTGGCGAGTTCGAACACTCCACCATTGTCGCTGGTGAATATGACGAGCGTGTTGTCGGCGAGTCCGTTTTTCACCAGTGCGTCGAGCACGCTGCCTACGCTGCGGTCCAGTTCATGAATCCAGTCGCCAAACTTTCCTGCGGCGCTTGAGCCTTGCAGTTCCTTGGATGGCGTGACCGGCTCATGCACCGCGACCGGTGTGTAGTAGAGGAAGAACGGACGGTCGGGCTTTTGCTGGCCGATCCACTGCACCGTCTTTTCGGTGAGCACCGTCATCACGTGCTCGTCTTTGCGATGTGGTGCATCGATGACGAGCGGTGCTTTGCCACGACCTTGCTGCGCTTCACTGGTGTATGCGGAAGTGAAGCGGTCATCATCCGGTGCGGGCCCCGGCAGTTTCATGTCGGCGGGGATTTTTCCTGAGCGCAGACCGTATACGAAATGGTTCTCCACGAATACGCCGGTCACGTCGCCATGATTCTGCGGGACGGAGAAATGGTAGTCAAAGCCGAGCTCCAGCGGTCCGGGTTTGAGCTCTGCCGTGTAATCTGTGCGCCATTTGGGATCGCTGCCAGCCGTGCCGTAACCCAGGTGCCATTTGCCGATGGCTGCGGTTTGATAACCATGTTCCTTGAGCATGGAGGCCATGGTGAGCCGTCCTGGCTCGATGTGCAGCGGTGCGAAGGTGCTGAGCGTTTCAAATTTCAACGCAGTGCGCCAGCAATAGCGACCAGTGAGCAGCGCGTAGCGTGTGGGCGAACACACCGAAGAAGGCGTGTTCGCATCCGTGAAACGCCGCCCCTCGGCCGCCAGACGGTCGATGTTGGGAGTGCACACAAGTTTTGCGTCAGCACCGTAGCAGCCAGCACTGCCGTAGCCGTAATCGTCAGCGAGAATGATGAGGATGTTGGGCGAGGAAGCATGGGCTTGCAGGCCAGCTACCAAGAGGTAAATGCCGAGATGGCGGAAAAGTCTTTTCATGCGAAAACGTTTGGAATCAGTCGGCGAGTGCAGGGATGAGTGAGAGCGAGCCCTCCATAAACTGCGCCACGATGCCGTTTGCGGTACGCAGACGTTCAGCAATGGCGATGTCTGCGCGCTGGTGCAGCAGCATCAGGCACACGCTCAAGACATCACCTGTGCCGGCCGAGTTGACGAGTGAGCGCACAGGGGCCGGTGGCTCGATGAGCAATTCTCCTTCTTGATAATAGCCGGCTCCCTGCGCACCGAGATGAGCCACCACGGCCTTGGCTCCCCACGCCGTGAGGTTTCGCAATGCGCTGTCGAGGTCGGGCGCCCCGGTGAATTCCATCAGCTCACGTACATTGCCGTGCGCCAAGGTCACGAGAGGCAGGACATCACGCACGGCTTGCTTGCGGGCTTCAATTTGCGCTGCAGGAGCATGCCCCCACTGCGGATCCCAGTTCAGATCCAACGAGATCGGAATGCCCCGCTCAGTTGCTGCCTGAAACAGCCGGGCATTGCCGCCAAACAGCATCGCCTCGGAAAACCAGACATCCGCACGCAGCAGGTGCTGCATGCCTTCGAGAGATCGAAGATCAATGTCCTCAAAGGTCAGCGCTTCATTGGCAGGCAGACAACTGACAAAGTGACGATGGCCATTGTCGAGCGCAAGCGCGATGGAGGTTCCGCTCGGATGAGCGGGGTCTTTGGCAAGAAATGAGATGAGGCCATGCCGTGCCAGCGTGCGCTCAAGTCGCGCTCCCAACGGGTCTTCGCCAATTTTGCCAACGAAAGACAGCCTTGCTCCCATCGCTGCCGCCGCAAAGGCGCTGTTGGCTCCGCCTCCGCCGATGGTTTCGCTGATGGAGCTGACCGACGACTCTCCATCGCGCAGAAGATGCTCGCCCGCATGGAGCGGCGAGGTCTTCACATCGCGGTTGATGTTGCCAACGACACAGAGTGATGAGCCTTCAAACATGTGCCAGCGCCTCCTTCACTTCGGCCAATGTGGGAATGGATGATCTGCCGCCAGCCTTGCGCACCGAGAGCGATGCGGTCATTGACGAAAAGCGCAGTGCTTCGAGCAGTGGCATGTCAGTTGCAATGGCATATGCAAACGCTCCATGAAAAATGTCTCCTGCCGCCGTGGTATCAACGGTAACAGCCGGGAAAGCGGACAGCTCGCTGTATCCATCTCCTGCGTCAAAGATCAGGCCACGCTCACCAAGAGTGACGATTGTTTTAGTGCCGAAATGCTCGCGTAGCTGAGCCAGGCATTGACGTCGATCCGCTTCATTCTGCAAACTTGTCATGCCACTGGCCTGCAAGGCGAAGCGCTCTGATGCGGCGAGGTAATGAACTTTGCCTGCCAGCACTGCCGTGCCTTCGCGCCATGAGCCAGCATCGAGTATGGTGATTGCATCTGGAAACACCTGCATGGCAGTCAGCGAAGCCTCAAGCTCGTGGCCGTCAAACAACAACACGTGCGGCTTTAGTGGTAACAGTGCGACGGGACTCAGTGAAAACGAAGCTCCCTTGAGCTTGCGGTTTATAATGGTGCGGCTGCCATTTTGCCGGTTGATGACGATCAATGAAAGCGGTGTGGAATGTTCGGGACGCAGCTCCAGCAAAGACACGTCAGTGCCAGCAGCTTTGAATTCATCGTGGGTACGTCTGCCATGGACATCATCGCCAACCAGGCCCGCGAAGCCGGTGCGGAGTCCCCAGGATGAAAGCAGCCATGCTGCATTCGCCGCCGGTCCTCCACAGGCTTCGAGGGATTCGTGCGTTTCGCACTTGGTGTTCTCTTGTGGATACTGGTCCACGAAGAGACTCACATCACAGGCAGCATGGCCCACGCATAAAACGTCAAGAGACATGGCTGGCGGCAAGTGCGTCTTTGATCAGTTTCATGAGCAGATGCTCGATGACGAGATGAATCGCTTCAGTCTGCGGTGTGGAATCGACCGGCACCAGCAGCGAGCAGGTGCATTCCCGATGGAGAATGCCGCCGTCAAAGCCCACGAGCGCAATGGACTGAGCACCCACCGAGTGCGCATAGCGTGCGCCATTGACGAGATCCGTGGAAAAACCGCTGCCCCCATGAACCGAGATGACGATGATCAAATCGTTGGCCGTGATCAATCCGCGCATCTGATTGGCAAACACATCCTCACGCGCAGCATCATTCGCCCAGGCCGTGTAAAGCGACACGTTGTCTGTGAGGCAGCGCACGTCGAACGGGCGCTGTCCGTCTGGGATGACATACTTTGAGAGGTCACAGGCAAAGTGCGAGGCGGTGGATGCCGAGCCACCATTGCCTAGAGTGTAAATGCGGCCGCCGCGCTGATAACAGTCTAGGAGCATCTGCGTGGCTTTTTCTATGGCAGGTATGTCGAGCTGATCGAGCAGAGCCTGGGTTTCGCGCAGAAACTCGGTGATTGAGGTAGAGATGGGCTGAGTGCAGTTCATTGCTGGGGAGGTTTGAGGTGTTTTATGTCGGAAATTTGATGAAAGCATGCCGCGTTGCTGGCATCATTCGGGTAGGTGTCCTGCTTCACGCACGCCAGACCCCTTGCGGTTGAGTGTCGTGTCGCCGAGCTCGGCGCGGCATTGCTCCGCCTGCTCCAGCATCTTTTTAACGAGGTCGGGATGTTCAGCGGCAACGTTGTGATGTTCGCTTGCGTCGCTCAGAATGTTGTAAAGCTCGGGTGTGGTGATGGGCTGCTTCAGGTATTCACCGGGCCAGCCGTCCATGCCGGCCTTGTGGTCGCCTAGAGTGCGGTAGTTGTGAGGCAGGATGAGTTTCCACTCGCGCATGCGCACGGATTCGAGTTCAGCACCGGTCCAACCACCAAAAGGGACACCGTAGAAGAAATAGGCGTCGTGTGGATTTTTAGCGTCTTTCTTGCCGGCAAAGAGCGGCCAGATGTCCAGGCCGTCGATTTTGTGCTCCGGCAGTTTGGCATCGATTAGTTTGGCTACTGTCGGCAGCAGATCGATCGAGCACGCGATCTCCTTGCATTCGGTGCCCGCAGGGATGTGCCCCGGCCAGCGTGCGATGAAAGGCACGCGTGTGCCACCCTCCCAGGTTGTTGTCTTGCCCTCGCGCAAGGGGTGCGCTGAGCCGCCGTGATTGCCAAAGAGGAGCCACGGACCATTGTCAGACATGAACATGACGAGCGTGTCCTCCTCCAGGCCGTTCTTCTTCAAGGCGGCAAGGATTTCACCTGTGCTCCAGTCGATTTCCGAGACGGCGTCGCCGTAAAGACCGCGTGGCGTGGTGCCACGAAACTTCTCGCTCACCGCGAGTGGCACATGCGGCATGGTGTGCGCCAGATAGAGAAAGAACGGCTTCGCCTTGCTGCGCTCAATGAAGCTCACCGCGCGTTCGGTGTATTGCCCGGTCAGCTTCTCCATGTCGCGATGGCTCAAGTCCGGGTTGATCACCTTGTCACCGTCGTAAAGCGGCAGCGGCGGGAACTTGCCAGGCTTTTCGGGATGCAATGGCCATTGATCATTGGAGTAGGGCAGGCCAAACCACTCATCAAAGCCGCGATGCGTGGGTAGAAATTCCGTCGGTGTTCCAAGATGCCATTTGCCGACCATGCCGGTCGAATAGCCTTTTTGTTTCATCATCTGTGGCAGCGTCAGTTCCTTGGCGTTAATGCCGAACTTATACCATGGCTCCATCGCACCTTCGATGCCGACACGGTTCGGGTAGCAGCCCGTCATGATGGCCGCACGCGATGCCGAACACACCGCCTGGGCGACATGAAAATCGGTGAAGCGCATGCCTTCATGCGCGAGCCTGTCAAGGTTCGGCGTCGCAAATCCTTTCGCGCCATACACACCAACATCGGCATAGCCAAGATCATCAGCAACAATGAGGATCACATTTGGCAGCCGCTCCGTTGCATGTGCGGAACAGCCAAGTGCCAGGGCCGTGAACAGCACGGAACAAATCAGAACAGCCAAATGAGGTTTGCTTGTTTTCATGGGATCGTAAAAATCATCAACGGTTATTATTGGATGCATGCTG
This sequence comes from uncultured Verrucomicrobiota bacterium, assembly GCA_903848465.1. Classification (GTDB taxonomy): domain Bacteria; phylum Verrucomicrobiota; class Verrucomicrobiia; order Verrucomicrobiales; family Verrucomicrobiaceae; genus Prosthecobacter. The sequence goes on along the minus strand of CAINGK010000150.1, from coordinate 48,458 downwards.
CAACGATCATATGGACTGCGGTGGCACTGGTCATGATCTGCTCCGGCAGGCTCTTTTTCTTCCACCAGACGGAGCCTTCACCCTCGGCAGGGCCGGACCATGAGCCGCCGTAAAAACCTGTCGAGGTCCGGGCTTTGGAGTAAATGCTGTCAGCCGTCTTGCGCAAAGCAATGCGGTGCCCGCTGTCTACCCCTGGCAAACTCAAAACTTCACGCGCCCAGTCGCCCGCAAAGACGCCGTTGGTCCAGGCATCACGATCATCAATAAAAACACCTTCCGTTGTGGTCAATTGTTTGAGCAGGGCTGAGGCGTTGCGCAGCGCGCGTTCACGATATTTGTCATCTTTGGTTGAACGGTAGAGCCGCGCATGGATCACGCCCATGGCCATGTTGCCGCCCAGAAAGACCACGCTGCCAGCTTCGTGAATGTCCTTTGGACGATTCTGACCGGACGGGCCTGCGGCCCCATAGTCGCACCAGTAGAGGCCGTCTTCACGCAGCAGATGCGTTTCCATCCAAGTGTAGCACTTGAGCGCCTGCTCATGGAAATATTCATCTCCCGTAAGTTCGTGGATTTTCAGCGCCGCCAGCACGAGTGCGGTTTGATACAAGGATTTGTGATCGCGTTTGTCGCTGTACCACATGCCGCCGCCCATCTGGTCATCCAGCCAGTGGTTGAACGAAGCACGGACCAGTCCGCGCGCGCGCGCCAGGGCATCCGCATCGCCGGTGGCATGATGCGCCGCGAGATACATCAAGGCCGACCATCCGGCGTCATCCGCGGCCCAGTTAATGCCCGAGGCCTGGCCGCAGGCTTCCAATTCCTCGACAGAAAACATCTTCTTGGTGTAGCTCCAATCGGCCCGCAGTCGCTTTTTCAGTGTTGTATCTCCGTTCACCTGCCCAAGATTTTCCAGTGTGATAAACAGCATGGCTCTTTCCCACAGGATGCCGCGTTCATGTTTGGGTGAAGTTGTGGGCAGGCCATGTGACGTTCCAACGATATGACCCATATCGGGGCTGCCCGTCCAGAAATGATTCAACAGATCAGCTACTGCTGCGACTGCTTGTTCGCGATAATGCATAGCTGAGGTGTCAGCAGCGGATGCTGTAATCAAGAAAAGAACTGTCATCAGGCAGGCTGAGAGCAGCTTGGAAAACAGATGGGGCAAAAGAGGCATGATTTGTTGGTTCAGGGCTTCTTGCAGGGAGCATCCAGAGTCTTCAGCAGCGCATCATGCGTTCAATCGTTCTCAGGTGGCTGGTAAACGTAGAGGTAATCGATCGCCACATCACCATCGCCCGAAGTCACGATTTCGATCGTGTGCTGCCGGTTGTCCAGGTTCCGCGCGAGTGGTACATTGACGGTCTCAGCGTGCTCGCTTTTGAAACTCAGCTCGCTCGCAGCAGCGCGATAAACTTCGAAAGAAAAGAACTCTTCTTTGGCGACACCGTATTCCACAGGCTGGTCTTTCTTTTCCACCCGGCCTGCTCGCCAGAATTTGGGGTCGATGCCGATTTGTCCTGATCGGCTGCGGAAGGCTGATGCGAGATTACCCGTGCCATCAGGTCCGGTCACACTGCCTGCGAGGTCGTAGTCGCCCGTGTTGCTGGTCATCGTGATCGTCCATTTTTGCGGCGTGGCATTGGCACCCAGATCGACGCAGTGAGGGATTCGCCAGTTCTTCTTGTCTGGCTTGATGCAGTTCATCACGAAAACTGGAGCCTGATCAGCGGGCTCTCCATCGAGTAAAACTTTCACTGTGCCGCCTGACATCGTCCTGCGGCCGATCAAGTCAACGCGATTGCCAGTGAAGGTGAGCTTTAAACGAGCCCCTGCCGTGCTGCTGCGCAGAAGACCATCACTCTTGCTCCAATCACCTGAGGTGCTCACTTTCTCAGTGGTGCTTTGCATAGGTTGCAGCACAGCAATGCGTCGTTCGCGGGACTCGGGTGTGTAGGCAGCCTGATCGGACTTCGTGAGGTGGCGGCTCACATTGTCCCAGATCCGAATGCGCCCATGCATGTTTTGATGATTGTGATCATGCAGCAGGTCGTCGGGGTTCAGCTTTTCACGCGCGATATATTCAGCCATCTCCCGCCGGTTCTCGACGAATTCGGCTCCATGTTTCTGGCAGATCTCCCGCACCTTGTACCATGCCACGCCGGCACCGTGCTCGATGTCATCAGGTGTCATCTTGCTGTCCGGCTTGAAGTGCAGCGATGGGACGATCACCTCGGCAGTGGTGTGCCGTCGTATCTCCGTCAGCATGGCTTCAAGACCTTCCAGCGTGCCGCTGGTGTAGGTGAAAATGAGGTCGGGCTCTTCGACAGCGACAAACTGTTTGATCCAGCCATCGACGAATTCCCACGGAGTGCCGGGACCGCCATGCTTGCGATAGATGATCTGCGGGGCCTTGGGGAAACGCTGGCGAATCGCCTCAATAAGTTCATAGCCGCCTCCCTGCCAGTCAGTAAAACTCGACCCCAATGCCCAAACCACGAATGGTTTGCCTGGTATGCCGGCTCTGCCCTCCCACTTGGCCACTGAGAGCGCCAGGTTCTTGCCGTCACCCGGGTGGGGCGTGACGTCGTAAGGCGGCAGATTCGCCCGCTCGTTCTGGTAGGCGGCTGACATTTCAGCCGCGTCAACGGTGCGCAGCCTTATGTCATCAAGACTGATGAACTGCCCCTCAGCGCCATCTTCCCGAGGATTCAGGTTGAACTGAATCGTTTTGCACTGCGGGGGCAGCATGAAATAGAAACCCACCTGCCGCCACTGGGCCCACGTTTCGGCAGGGACCACCGGATAATAGAGGGGCGTATGGATGACTGTGAAACTGGGCTCCCGCTCATCCGAAGTAAACGCAATCGTGCCCCAGGGTTCGATGGGGGCCTTGAGCCAGAAGCTCAAAAAATAAAATCCCCCAGGCTGGCCGGAAATGATTGGGCTGTTGAGGCCTGCGCCCTTTTTAACTTTCATGCGAAAGTAGGCGTGGCCTTGAGGCGCATCGGTGCTGGAAACAATCTCGTCCAAGCCATGGCCCCAGCCCGGTGGCAGTTTGCCATTGCTTTCAAAGTCATTGCCCATCAGGGGGATGAACTGGCTGTTGGCAGCCACAGGGAAAGATTTGCTGCTGACACAGCGCAAGCCAGAGCGTTCAGCCACGGCATCTTTGCTTGGAAGGGTTTCGTCACCGAAAGCGGGGAGGGCAAAAGGCACCAGCATCAAGGCTGCAAAATGAAGGCGGGCAATAGTGGGATATTTCATGGTTTGGCCTTGGGTTTGCCGGGTTTGAAATCGGGATTCGTCACGGGCAGCGCAGCACCCACGGCGGTGCGCCACGCATGAAGCTGATCGCGCAGGACATTGGCTTTGTCTGGCATCTCTTTGGCGAGATCGTGCTGCTCACTGAAGTCGTCACTGAGGTGGTAGAGTTCGAGATGCTGGTCTTCGAAGAACTCCAGCAGCTTCCAGTCGCGAGACCTCACAGCGCTGACGGGTGTCGTGGTGTGGTAGTAGTGCGGATAATGGAAAAACAGCGCGTCACGATCCAGTTTCGACGACGGCTGTTTCAGCAACGGCGTGAGATCCAGGCCGTCATTTGCCTCGGTGGGCAGGCCAGCGGCGCTGAGCAGGGTGTTGAAGAGGTCCATCGTCGCCACGGGTTCGTCACAGATGCCGCCGGTGCCGGTGATGCCCGGCCAGCGGATGATCAGCGGAATGCGGATGCCGCCTTCATAAAGCGAGCCCTTGCCGGAGCGCAGCGGTGCATTGTTCGTCACCGGCATGTCGCGGCCGCTAGCCTTGTCTGAGCCGATGTAGCCACCGTTATCACTGGCGAAGATGACGAGTGTGTTCTTGTCCAGGCCGCGCTCCTTCAAATGATCCAGAATGAGGCCCACATCGTCGTCGAGATTCTTGTTCATGGCAGCATACACAGCGTGTTTGTGCTTCATGCCGTCGCGCAGCTTGGCATCAAAGATTTGTACATCGGCCTCTTTCGCTTCGATCGGCGTATGCACTGAATGATGCGCGAGATAGATGAAGAAGGGCTGTTTGCCAGCATGGTCGATCACCTTGATCGCCTCATCGGTGAGCCGGTCCGTCAGGTACTCGCCCGGCTTGCCGAATTCCAGGTGCGGTACATAACGAAATTCATCCCCAAAGTGGCCGCTGCCGCTGTAAGGCCACCAAAAGGTCTGCGGCGCGCCCCAATTGGTGCCGCCGATGTTGATGTCAAAGCCATGTGACTCGGGATAATGCAACCAGTCGCCCAGATGCCATTTGCCTACGAGTGCGGTGAGATAACCTGCATCATGCAGATGCTTGGCGATGGTCGTTTCAGTGTGTGGAAGATTCCAGATGGACGGTGCTTCGCGCAGTTTACGGTTCTTCGGGCCGCCACTCTCAGCGCCTTCGGCCCAGATCGTGAAATGCAGCCGTGCCGCATGCTTGCCCGTCATCAAGGTCGAGCGCGTCGGCGAGCAGACGGACATGGCATAGGCATTGGTGAAACGCACCGATTCGCCTGCGAACCGATCAATATGCGGTGTTTCGTGCAAATCCGCCCCGTAGCAGCCGAGGTCGCTCCAGCCCATGTCGTCAGCAAGGATGAAGAGAATGTTAGGTTGCCGCGTGGCAGCAAACGACGAATGCAGTGCGCAGAATGACGCAAGGCAAAGGAGCGTCAGATGGAAGCGGTGGGAATCTTTGTTCATCTCTGCGGGTTGGTTTCATATCGCATGCTCAACGTTTTGATTTCCCAAAGGCAGCCACCGCCGCCTTCATGAAGCCACCGTACATGATCTTCTGTTCCTCACCGGTCATGTCGAATCGCTCGACGAGAATCACCATGGCAAGCTCGTTCTTCAGATCGATCCACATGGCCGTGCGGCGCGCACCACGGTGGCCGAAACTGCCTACACTGGGGCCTTCCTCATCCTTGAGCTTGATCGAAAAGCCCACACCATAAGCCGAATCAGGACTCACAGGCACATCGCCGGTTTGAATGGCGGACATCTGTTTCACGGCCTGCTCGGAGAGGTAACGTTTTCCATCCAGCGTGCCGCCATTGAGCAGCATGCGGCAGAATACGCCCACATCGGCCGCAGTGGAGTAGAAGCCGCCAGCCGGTTCGCCATAGTGCTTGGCGTAGCTGAAGGCCACACCTGCGCCCATGTCGGCGGTGAGCGCACGCGGCACATGGACGCCTTCGCTCCATTTGTCGATGATGCGCTGCTCGACATCCTTGTCCTGCTTGATCTCTTCAAGACCTGTCTTGTCCGCAGTGAAGCGTGCTGTATGCGCCAAACGTGACGCCTGTTCTTCGTTTGGCCAGAAGGTCGTGTCCTTCATGCCCAGCGGGTCAAACAGACGCTTCTGCATGAAAGCTATGTAGCTCATGCCACTCAATACCTCGATGATGCGACCGCCAGTATCGATGCCGCAGTTGTTGTACTCGTATTTGGTGCCCGGTTCCTGACGCAGAGGGTAGGAAGCAAACAACTTCACATTATCCTGCAATGACTGTGTCATCTTCAATCCCTTCTCATTCGCGAGCACGAGGCCGCTGGTGTGGCACATCACCTCACGCACGGTGATCGGGTGCTTCGGCGCGTGCAGCGTGCCATCCGCCGCCTTCACCTGCTGCCCTTTGAATTCAGGCAGAAACTTTTCCACCGGATCATCCAGGCTCACTTTACCTTCATCAATGAGCATCATGAGCGCCGCACCCGTGAGCGATTTGCTCATCGACGCGATCCAAAATACCGCATCTTTCCGCATCGGTGTTTTGTTGGCGAGGCTTGCATAGCCCACCGCCTCAAGGTCGAGTACTTTATCCTTGCTGGCGACCAGCGTAGCCACGCCAGGTGCAATGTGCTTGTCCACCAACGATTGCAGGACAGGCTGAAGCGGACTCTCGGCATGAACGAGTGGTGCAAGCGCGAGAAAGCTGAAAAGGATAATGGGTTTCATGTGTGTAGATTTTTACTGTGAAGAAACGACGCTGTCTGCCATGCCGCTTTTAAAAGCGATGGCGTGCACCTGAATGCCGGGCTGCACGCTGATCGCGCCACAATAGACGTAGCCACGTGTGCGTGTTGGCATGGTTCCATCGAGCGTGTAGCGGAACCATGCGCCGGGAGTCGAAGATTTAAGTGTGATGGTCTTGCCATCGTTGCTGAACTGCGGTTTGCCGCAGGGCTCTTTGCCCTCTTCATAGAGGCCGCAGTCGGGGTAGTTCTTGATCACATCCCAGGCGAGGCGTTCGATGATGCGCGCTTGTTCAGGAGTGAACGTGGTCTCGATGGGTTGAGTTTTACCTTCCGGCACCTCACGGTAGAAGGCTGAATACCAGGTGAGATCGACGAGGTACGCTCCATTCGCCGAATTGTGAATCGGCCCGCTGGCGGGATGCACCTGATCATTGAACAGCAGCGGGTAGAATGAGCCGGGCTTCACGCCGGGAAACTGGCCGTGGTCGATCATGTTTTTGATCCAACCCATCGCCAGCGCGCTCGGGATGATGTGCGCCGGTTTGCCTTCATGGAGCTGTTCGCCGAGCCGGTGCTGCAGTTCTTCGACATAAAGCAGCATGGCGCTCATCGATTCCTCCCAGGTCAATGCCGGGAAGGTCTTTTTCATTTGATAGCTCGGCACCGTGCCGTTGTCAGTGGGGCGTGCGCGTTTCATCTCCACCCACTCGCAGTAAAGCCAGGGCTGCAGATCCGGCGACTTCTCGCGAAATTTTCGGATGAAGCTGATCTCAGCGGCGATCTCCTTGTCCAGATCGAAGTCGCGCGGCTGCAGGGTGATGAGATCCACCTTGCCGATTTTGTTCCAGTAGTCATCCCATGTCTGCGTACCACGTTTCTGTGACTGCATCTCCTTGGCGTTGGCCAGCTTGTCATTTTTGTAGTCACCGGTCGCGACCGCCCAGTTCTCACGCGTGAGCGCTCCAGGTCGCAAAAACGACTCCTGATGGTGCGCGTAGCCCGCCGTGCGTGCGTAGCGCCAGAAGTTGCCGCAGGTGCCCGTGAGGCTGTTGCCGATGTGCGCGGTGAAGAGTTCCGGCTTGGCCTGATCCTTCAGCAAATACGTCACCGGCACGGCCAGGCTCGGCGCGGTACGGTCTGGCGCTATGGTGATGGCTGTGATCGTCGTGTTCTTATCGATGTGGATCGGCTTCGTATAGGTCTCGCCATGATCTGCAGTGGGCGTGCTGCCATCGAGCGTGTAGCGAATGGTTGCACCGCGTGGTCCGCTGAGTGTCACATCCGTGGGGCCACCCAAATCGCTTTCCGCTGGTGAAAAGGCAGGCCGGTTCGGAGTTGCAGTGGCGAATAAATCAAAGCCAATGGCGCTGTCGTTCACCGCATCTTTGCCTTCGACAAATGGGGTGAACTTGGCCCCCTTGCCGTCGTCTGCGAGAAGTTGGTCATTGGCAAAGATCTCCACCTTACCCATCTTGATCGTTGCCCCCGAAGGCATCGACAGGCGCACCCAACGATACAACTTGGTGTTCTCAAACTTCACCTCGGTCCAGGTCTTGGCCGTCGGTGCGTCCTTGATCGTTGCAAGCGTGACATAGCCTTCGGTGCGCGAGGTATTGGAGCCCTCCAGCTTGGCTCCCACCATGGCTTGTTCGCTTCCTGGCGCTGGCTCAAAGCGCAATCGATTGCACGCGGGGAGTGGTTTGTCGGCGGCATGCGCAGCGGCACTCAGCCAGAGAGATGTGAGCAGGAAGATGCCTCCCAGGAGATTGCGCGGGTTGGTATTCATAACAGAATTGAGGTAGCGGAATCGCCTACTGCGGCCAATAAATGGCGATCTTCTTTTTCAGGAACTCCACACTGCGTGCGAGCTGCTCCATGCCATCGACACCGTCCTCGATGCTGATCCAGCCGTTGAAGCCTTTGCTCTTCAGTTCGGTGAAGATGGCGTCGTAGTCATTCAGGCCTTTGCCGATCTCGCCATGACGCAGGCGCTTGGCATAGCCCTGCGCGCCGCCTTCTTCTTTGCGCAGATCTTCAATCGTGCCTTCAGCCAGATAGCGGTCGCTGGCGTGCATGGTCACGACGCGGTGCGAGACACGCTTCAGCAGCTCAATCGGGTCTTCACCCGCGAGGTAGGTGTTCGATGGGTCATAGTTCACGCCGAAGTTCGGGTGATTCACCGCATCCACGAGTTTGCAGAAGACATCCATCTTTTGGGCGAATTCGGGATAATCCCAGAAATCGTCCTTGTAGTGATTCTCAATGATCAGAGTGATCCCGCGCTCCTGCGCATAGGGCAGGCAAGCGTAGATCGAGTCCGCTGCGAGTTTGACTCCCTCATCAAGCGTCAGCTCTGGACGACGTTGCCCGCTGAGTACGCGGCAGTACGATCCGCCGAGCGTGTGTGTCATGTCGATCCAGCGTTTCTGCTTCGCGATCTCCTTGTCACGGAATGAGGCGTCCGGGTGGGTGAAGTCGGGCGAGCAGCACATCATCGGGATCACCTTGCCGGTGTCCTCGACTTCCTTGCGAAAGCGCGGCCAGTTGCTCTCATCGGCCATCTCCAGAAAGCCTGCATACCATTCGAGGCCCTGCACATCGAGCTTGGAGGCGAGTTGAATCCATTCGGAGACGGTCATGGTTCCTTCTTTGCAGAGGGCCTGCATGAAGGCTTTGGGGAAAGCGGCGAGTTTTGGCATGGTGGTTATTTGGAGGGAATGGTGGTGGTGTCTTTGGGCGGATTGCGGCCGATGAAGGGATACTGTTCCAAGTCGAACACCTGGCCGCTGATGGGACCGCATTCATCGGCCAGCAGCCAGGCGGCGCATGCGGCGATCTCATCGGGCCAGATGATGCGTCCTGAGGGAGCATAGACCTTGGGTAGATCGGCATACCAGTCTTCACGCAGGCCGTGTTCGCGTTTGCGCTTCGCCTCGTTTTCCGTGAGCACCCAGCCGGGATTGATCTGGTTCACCCGCACACCGTCCTCGCGCATGAGCGTGTCGCCCAGATTGCGCGTCAGCGTCATGAGGGCGCCCTTGCTGACGCTGTAAGGCATGAGGTTGGGCTCTCCGCTGTAGGCATTGACGCTGCCAATGTTGATGATGTTGCCATGCGTTTCTCGAAGGTGCGGAAGCGCGGCACGGATGATGAGGTAAGGAACGACGCAGTTGATCTCCAGCATGCGGCGAAACCAAGCACCGTCCGTGGTCTGTAGGTTCCCCGCGCCCACCTGTGCGGCGTTGTTCACCACGGCATCGATTTTGCCAAAAGCCTTGATGGCTTGATCCACCAGTAATTGCGGTGCTGCTTCGTCAGCAAGATCCTTGATGACGAGTGTGGCGTTTTCAGCGCCGAGTTCAGCGACAGTTTGATCGCCAAGATCCTGCTCAAGACCATGAATGAGCACGCGGGCTCCCTCAGCAACGCAGCGTTTGGCGATGGCTTTACCGATGCCGGTGACGCTGCCGGTGACGATGATGACTTTGTTTTGAAGACGGGACATGTGTTAGGAATCAGTAAAAGGACCGGAATTTTGTTGAGAGAGAGTTTCGCGCACCCGTTGACCATTAAGCGACGCCACCGAAGTTTTCTGCTTCAAGCTCATCGCCGCCGCACAACCTGCCGCCTCGCCGAGTGCCATGGCGGTGACAGTCACGCGCGTGGAGGCATGGGCCCCTCGTGTGGCACTGTGGCACCGGCCTGCGACGAGCAGGTTTTCGATCTGCTGCGGCACGAGCGAGCGATACGGTATGTCATAAGGCCCGGGCTGCACCTTCTTGGGGTCAAAGTCATTCGCACTGCCGACGACAGTCTTGTTCGGGTGCAGATCGAGATACCAGCAGCCGGTGGCGATGGCGTCGTCAAAGCGCCGCCCCTGCATGATTTCCTCCTCGTTCAAAATGTGCTGGCCGATGAGGCGGCGCGACTCACGCACGCCGATCCACGGATAGGCTTCAAGAAAATAGGAGTCCGCAAAAGCGGGAATGTCACGCTTCCACGCGCGGTGCATGGCCAGCGCATCGGCCCGGCCCTGCATCTCGGCGCGGCTCAGATCCGCGGCATCGGTGGGATTCGCAGGAACACGCACACCATGGATGTAAACCTCGTCGTTGGAGTACATGAACATCACGCCCGGTCCATAGAAGTGCGGCAGTTCACCCAGTTCCTGCGCTTTCACCAGCGCAGCGCGGCAGAGTTTGCTGATGTCTGGCACGCGCTGGACCTTGCCAATGCGGAAATGCAGCGTCAGCGGCTGCACCTCGGCGCTTTGTTCGGTGGGAGCTCCCGCACGGGCGGCCACGTCGGCATCGCCGGTGCAGTCAATCACCACCTTGGGCTTGATGCGGACCAGCCCGTCCTTGTTGGCGATCACCACCGAGGTCACACGGCCGTTCGCAGACTCCGCATCACACACGAAGGAATTGAACAGCACCGTCAGTTTATCGCCGCAGGCCTGCAGTTCGCGGTCCAGCAGAACTTTGAACTCAAAGGTATTCGGGATGGTGGGATTGTGCGGTTTGATCTCCTTGGCATCCGCCTTGCACACGCCCGTCTTTGCCAGCAACTCCAGAGCAATGCCACGAACGACAACGCGATGCGTTGTGATGTCGGCAATGCCATCAAAGTAGGGCAGTCCCACGCTGGTGATAATGCCGCCCGCGAACGGGGCCTTTTCCACCAGCATCGTCTTTGCGCCATTGCGTGCCGCGCTCAGTGCCGCCGCCGTGCCTGCGCACCCACCACCACACACCAGCACATCCGTCTCGATCTCGCGCATCGGTGCCTTCACAAGCACCTGATCCGCCGCCACCGCAGATGCCATGGGTGCCACCGCTGCGACGGCAGACGCCTTCACGAAGGCACGGCGCGTGCTCGGGTCACTGCTGGTTGGATTGGGATTCATGACGGTGAGCATAACGGAGACACGCCCTGCAGTTCCACGACAAAGTCTGTGCGAAATGCGCCAATGCCGCAAGGCTTGGAATTAAGGTCAGATCCATTTGCAAAAAAAACGCCGAGGCCAATGCCAGCCTCGGCGTCAAAATCATCAATTTCCGGGAGCCTGTTATTTCGCCACGCCCTTGATACTGAAGTCGTCGTAAATCACGTCAACGCGGTTGGTGGTGAGACTCACGACCGTCTTGTGATCATGCGCGACACCGGGAGACTGGAAGCTGCTGACGACCTTGCCGTCGATGCTCGTTTCGACCACATCGTTCTGGGTGCGCACGGTGAGTGTGTGCCACTCTTTGAGTGACACCATGGTGGGCACCGACTTCGTCCACTTGAGCATGTTGGCCTTGTCCTCGTCGGTCAGCGTGGGTGGGACCGTCTTCTTGCGGGTGTAGATGTCGTTGCTGAAGGTGCCAGCCTTGGCATCGGCAACCACAACTGCCTTCGGATTCACCGAAATGCTGCAAATGTGCCCAGCGTGCGAGCCTTTGTAGTCCCTGTCATCAAGCCAGACATTGAAGCCCTTTGCCTGATCGCTGACGAACTGGAACTTCACCGACACTTCCAGATCCGTCTCAGGCTCGATTTTGATCACATCCACCGCCGCATGATCCGACTCCGGCGCCGTGATGCCCACGAGCACGCCGTCTTTCACCACGCTGGAGCTCTTGTAGTGGCCCCAGGCCTTGCCGAAACCGTCGGCGGCGAAGTCATCCGAAAAAATGACGCGTGGATAATCAACCGCAAACGCGGCGGTGGAAAGCAAGGCAAGACAGAGAATGGATTTCATGGCTGTTGGGTGGGTGAAGAAAAGAAGAACGTCCGGGCACCGTCCATCACACAGGCTATTTGACGAACTTCTTCACAAAGTCCAGCACCGAGCGGGTGAAGGTCCAGTTGCCCGTTTCGGGCAGGCATTGGGACGGGGCGCTCACCCAGCTCTCGATCACGATGTGGTCCGGCCTGCCATCCACGGCGGCGTAATCATAGCCCTGCTGCATGATGGAGGTGTACCAGGTGCTGTCGTCGGCAAAGCCACGCTTCTGCATGGAGGGATAACCGGAGGCCCAGTAAATCAGGGAGAAAGGCAGCTTCTTTTGGCGGCAGAACAGTTCCAACTGCCGCACTTCTTTCCATGAGCCCTTCTGCTGTACATTGAAGCGCAGCCAGTCCACATCCAGGCGGTAGAAGTCGAGCCCGCGTACCTTCTTCTCGGCGAGTTGCTGCTGCAGGCCATCGATCCATTTGCGGTGCTCTTCGATGCTGAAGGATGGATAGGCCTCGATGTCGCCAATCAGCACATCTGGAAAATGCTGGCGCACCAGCGCGATGTAATTGGCGGTTTCCTTCATCGCATACTCATCGCTCTGATGGATCTGCTCGCGGGCGCAGACCAGCGGCTCATCCATGGCGATGGCATACAGATTAGCCCCCAGGCTTTGCAGCCGCTCCCAGTTCTTGCGCTCGGCGTTGAAGCATTTTTCGCCGGTTTGCCCCCAGGGCTTCACCGCGCCGACCTCCATCGCCAGTTTCAGCTTCCACTCCTTCATCATGCCGAACCACTTGCGCAGTTCATCATCGGTAAAATGGCGCTGCAGGTTCAGGTCAGTGATAAACAGCACATCCGTCACCGCCCGAGTTTCCTTCCACGCATCGGGCTGCTCAAACAACTGGCGGAACGCCAGGCACTTGTCCTGCCCCGGCGGACTGATCCAGACCGAAGGCTTGGGTGTCTGCGCTGAAGCCATGCAGCCACATACGAACAGCGTGAGAGCCGTCAGAAGTCGAATGCTCATGCAATTCAAAAAGGATGGAGTTGATCCGACGCTCAGACCGGACGCAGCACGCTCTTCACGACTTCGCCCTTGTGCATCTTCTCAAAGGCTTCGTGCCACTCGGTCACAGGCCAGACACCACCAATAATTGGCTTCACATCAAACTGACCGCTGCTGAGCAGGGCGATGACGCGCTCCCAGATCGGCCAGTTGTGGCTGAAGCTGCCTTGCAGCGTGATGTTCTTCTGCACCAGCGGATCAAGGTTGAATCCGAGCGGCTGAGGACCCCAGCCGACTTTGCTGATCCATCCAGCCGGGCGCACGATGTCGAGCGCGATCTTCAGCGTGACGCTCGCACCTGCAGCGTCAATCACTCCATCGCAACCCAGGCCGTCGCGAGCGGTGGCCCAGGGCTTGGCATCGCCAATGATGACTTCGCAGCCATACTGCTTCGCGATTTCCAAACGATGCGCATCCTGCGGCAGGCCGACAATGGCGACCTGTGCACCACAAAGGCGTGCCATAGCAGCACAGAGAATGCCGATGGTGCCTGGGCCGAGTACGACGACGCGGTCTCCGGGCTCGATGTTTGCGTTCTTCACCACGGCACTGTAGGCCACGCAGCAGGGTTCGGTGAGGCAGGCCTGCTCAAAGGGGAGCTGATCTGGCACATGATGCAAGATGCGGCTAGGCACGCGCACATACTTCGTCATTGCACCGTTCACGCCGTAGCCGAAGCCCTTGCGAGTGGGGTCCAGGTTGTAGAGACCCCGCTTCGTCATCGGATTGTTCGGGCTGATGATGGCGGCGGTTTCGGAGACGACGCGGTCGCCCTCCTTCCAGCCTTCCACATCCTTGCCGACTTCGACGATGCGTCCGCCGAACTCATGGCCGAGCACGACCGGGTAGTTCACCGGCCAGGAGTGGTCGGCGGTCCACTGGTGCAGATCGGAGCCACAAACACCGACATTGGCGACTTCGAGGAGCACGTCCTCGCTGCCAATGGTGGGCGTTTCGATTTCACGGATTTCGACGGAGCCTTTTTCAGGCGCGTAATTGACGACGGCGGCGGATTTCATGGGGTGGTTATTGAGAGAGGTTGAAAGAGGTGTTAACGTGAATGAACACGAATATCCACGAATTGGCTCGAATAAGAGAGTTCTGAATTCGCGATAATTCGCGGCTATTCGTGATCATTCGCGTTGAAAGTATAATGAGTGAAAAAGTTATTCCGGCTGGGTTTTGACTTTTCTGACCCACTCCAGCTTGGGATTCTTGAAGTTAATGATCAGACCGACTTCAAGTCGTGCGATGCGCAAATAATTGAGCATTTGGGCCATCTCATTTTCACCGATGGTGTCGATGGATTTTGCATCGACAAGTACAGAGTCGTTGACGGTTATATCAGGAATGCAGTCGCCGACGATGGAGTTGAGATAGCGAATAGGATAGGCGCGCTGCTGTTGCACCTGGATGCCGATGCTCTGCAGATCAAGAACCAGCGCGTTCTCATACGGTTTTTCATGCAGGCCGGGACCTAGAGATCTGTGGACGCGCATGGCGCTGCCAATGATCTCGTAGGTGCCGTCTTGGAAGTCCATGGTCTCAACGCGAATGGTCACGAATATCCGCGAATTTTTTTGAATGCCGGAAAATGAAATGAATTGAATTAAAAAGCAGGAACGTCCTGAGCGTGCACGGCTTCGCAAATCATACGCAGCGAAGCTTCGAGATTGCCGTCTGCCGTCTTGAAGGCGTCGGCGTCGATGGTGAGCGGGGCACCGAGGACGACAAGCGGAGCGCCATATTTGGGGCACTGAATGGCCTGCTCCAAGCTGAGGCCGCCGACAGCCTGAACCGGGATTTTGACGGCGTTGACGACTTCGCGGAGCTGATCCAGCGGGCTTGGCATGCGTTTGCCAGCGGCAGCGATGCCGCGGCGCTCGTCGTAACCGATGTGATGAATCACGTAGTCGCAGCCGAGATCTTCCAGCCATTTGGCTCCGTCGATCATGTTCTCAGAGATCATGTTGTCGCCCATGACCTTGCAGCCAAAGTCTTTGCCAGCCTTTACAACGCATTTCACCGTTTCGGCATGCGCACGGGCCATGACGACGACGTGGGTGGCTCCGGCCTTGGCCATCATTTCAGCTTCGAGATAGCCGCCGTCCATCGTTTTGAGGTCGGCGACGATCGGGATGTTTGTGAAGGCTTTTCTCAGGGCGCGGACACCGTGCAGGCCTTCAGCCAGGATGAGCGGTGTGCCAGCTTCGAGCCAGTCCACGCCGGCGCGCAGGGCCATGGCGGCGGTTTCGAGCGCTTCGTCGATGTTGGTGAGGTCGAGGGAAATTTGAACGATGGGTTTCATGGGCGGTTGGTGAGTGCCAGATTAACGCAGAACCAAGCCGTGTCGTCACGACAAAGATCATGCGAAATGCGACAGGAGGGAAGTTGCGCACTTTCAGCGCTACGCCATTCTGTGCCTTGTGACGACCCCCCGGCGATTCGACGCACCCCTGAGACCCCGCGAGCGCCCCAAGCGCTCGGCGGCGGAAATCGCACGCTGGAGGAAGCAACGGGCTGCATGGATGGCCGCGCTGGACCCGACGTTGCTGTTTCAGCGATTGTTTGACCACATCCCGGGAGTTTACTTCTTTGCCAAAAACAAGGCGGGGCATCTCATGTTTGCTAGTGATGGGCTGATGCAGCGCTACCAGATGCCGGACGATTCGGAGATCATCGGGCGCACGGACTTCGACTTGAATCCGGACACCATGGCGCAGGCCTATGTGGATGACGACAAGCGCATCCTGGCCGGCAAGGTGGACGTGATCGAACGTGTTGAGCTGTGGTGGGACTCTCAGGGCATCCCGGACTGGTTTCTGGTGACGAAGCTGCCGCTCTTCGACTCCAAACGCCGGGTGCAGGGTGTGATGGGCACGTTAAGGCGTCCTGATGAAGCGGAGCGCAGATTGCCGGTGTTTCAGACCGTGGCACAAGCTGTGGAGATCATCCGGCATGACTACTCAAAGCCGCTCTTGATTGAAGATGTGGCGAAATCCTGCGGTCAGTCGTTGCGGCAACTGCAAAGACGCTTTCAAAGCGCGTTTGGCATCACTCCTCAGGAGTTTCTGATCAAAACGCGGGTGCTGGCGGCGGTGCGCCTGCTGGAACGAACGACCCTGACCGCCAGCGAGGTGGCGGAGCAGTGCGGCTTTGTGGATGCGAGCAGTTTCACCCAGCATTTTCGCAAACGCATGGGAGAGTCACCGGCGGTGTATCGGCGTGCAAGGCGATGAAACTCAGTGCAACTCGTCACACAAGGCCAGAGCCTTCAGGGCCTGCGCCGTGGCGATGTAGGTGATGTAGCTGTAGTTTCCGCGATAGAGAGACTGCATCCACCAGCGGCCGGAGACGCGCTGCTCCTGCTTCAGCCACTTCAGGCCGCGCTGGATGCGTTCATCACTCGCAGGAATGTTGTTTTGACGCATCAGGATGATGGCAAAGGCCGTCATGTAGGCATCACTTTCCGGTTTCGCCGCATCGGGCAGGCCGTTGATGAGCTTCACCACCGTGTCGCTCATTTTGAAGTGCCAGTCGTTCAGGGCGGACATGTCGCGCAGGGACCAGCCGCCGTCGGCATGCTGTTTGGAAGACAGGAGCACCAGCGCTGCGTCACGCTGCGCTTGGGGGACGAGTTCGGGCAGGTAATGCACGAGTTGGAGACGCAGGATGCGGTCATAGTCGTTCTTCGGCTGGGCATCACGCAGCCAGGATTTCATTTTTTCGATGCGTGCGATCAGTTCTGGGTCCTTGAGGCCAGCGAGCCATCCAGGCGCGGTGGTGGCCGCGCGGGCGGCTTGCAGCGTGAGTTCGAAGTCGGTGGTGATGTGGGGGATTTCGACTTCGCCGTAGCTGACGAAGGAACCGTCGGCAGACTGGCGCATGAGCATTTCCTGGAGGGAGCGCTCCGTGTGGGCAGAGAGTTTCCCTGTCACATGCTTGTCCCATTCCGCGAGACCCATGGAGCGCCAGATGCTCGTCCAGGAGCCGCCGTAGTATTTGATGCCATCCTTTTCCGTTTCTTTCTGCGGTGTGACCTTCTCTGGCACTGTTTTGACAAAATCTGCCAGCACCTCCTCCAGGGGCAAACCGAGCTGTTTTGACAAAGCCGGGCGCTCGCTGAGGTAGGGGCCGGTGGTGTGGCAGTTCACGCAGGTTTTCTCTCGAACCCAGCAAATGGCACCGTCATCGAGGTATTTGGCGGCGGCTTTGATGGTGTCGGAGCCAAAGGCTTTCACTTTCGGCTCATCTACAGTCGCCAGACTGACCTGAATGCCAGCTGTTTGGTATTGAAACTCGGGCTTTGGCTTTGGTTTTGGCGCATCAACGGCGAATGCCGCGGAGGTGGTCAGCAGGAGGAAATAGGCGTGCTTCATGCACTAGCCTGTACGCTGCGACCATCGGCAATCAATCGACTGAGCGAAATCGAGTCATCGTCATACAGCCATTTGCGCATTGCCGCAGAGATTTGCGGCCACTCGTGGTCGAGCATGGCAAACCATGCGGTGTCGCGGTTTTCGCCCTTGATGATCATGTGCTGACGGAAGATGCCTTCAAACGTGAAACCAAGGCGCAGGGCCGCCTTGCGGCTGGGTTCATTGCGTGAATCGCACTTCCACTCCATGCGCCGGTAGCCGAGATCCTCAAAGCAGTGACGCAGCAGCAGGTAGCAGGCCTCGGTGTTGGCCTTGGTGCGCTGTGCTGCAGGCGCATACCAGATGTTGCCCAGCTCTGCCACGCCATGCTCGGCACGGATGCTCATGAGCGAAATGCTGCCGAGGCAGTGTTGCGTCTCGGCATTGCGTACGGCAAAGGCGATGACGTTTGGGGTGGCCTGCCATTCGCGCAGGAAGGCGGCCTGATCCTCGACATTGGAAAACGGTCCGCGCGGCATGTAGCGCCACAGGTTGCGCGTCTTTTCATCGACATGCGATATGGCAAAGAGTTCTGCCACATCCGCTGCGACGTCGAGTGGCTTGAGCGTGATGAAGCGACCTTCAAAGCTTTGGGGTGTGGGTTGTGGTTTCATGTCAGTTTCTTGGTTGCACAATCACGTCCGTTTTGATCGAATTGGCGATGAAGCATTGTTCGTGTGCAAGATGATGCAGGTGTCCTACTTCGGTAGATGTTGGCTGCTTGTCACCGCCCCAGATGATGAGGGGCTGCAGGGTGATCTGGCTGATCCAGAGCACACCGCGTTCGTTTTTCATCATGATGCCTTCTGCTGCATCGTCATAGCTCTCGGGGAGAAAGCCGGCGTCACAGGCCACGTGGAGTAACCAGAGCATGTGACAGCTGGAGACGGAGGCGATGAAGGTTTCCTCGGGATCGATGCCGGCTGGGTTTGACCAGGGGGCGGGTACAATCTGGGGCGAAGGCGATCCCGGCATGGTGGCACCACCGTCGAAGTGGAGGGTGTGCTCGCGGGAGTAGCGGCGGCTGAGGAAATCGGGGCCTTGGTTTTTCCAGCGGACGGTGGCGGTGTGTTTGGACATGGGGTCAAAGTCTCTCCTGCATCATTTTGGCCGTGTCACGATCCATTGGATCCGTGCTTGCACCGAGTGCAGTGATGATGCCTGGAGCATCCTGTGGGCGATTCTGACTGAGTTTGAACTTGCCTTCGAGGCGGGTGATTTCGATCTCGATGCCGACAATTCCCTGCATGAGGCCATCGCGGAATTCGGTGGGCAGGGTGCCGTGCCAGCGGTTGGGGCGTTCGGCTTCGTAGAATTCGACGAGATCATGCAGCATCTGGGCAAAGCGGTCATGCTGCGTGACGAGGCGTGGAATGCCATAGGCATGCACGGCGGTGTAGTTCCAGGTGGGTACGGCGGGCTCTGTGACATACCAGGCCGGGGAGATGTAGGCGTGGGGGCCGGTGAAGATGACGAGGACTTCGGTGGTGGAAAAATGACGCCACTGAGGGTTGGCGCGGGCCATGTGGGAGAGCAGTGTACCGTGCGAACCTTGTGTCGGATTCAGCAAAACGGGCATGTGCGTGGCATGCGGAATTTGGCCGTCGTGGCTGATGATGGTGGCAAAACTGTGCTGACGAATGAAGGCGTTCAGCGTGTCGCGGTCATCGATCTGGAAATGTGCGGGCGTGTACATTCAAGGTTGCTTCTTGACTTCGGGCAGCGCGGGGATTGGGGTGGTGTCGATGGCGGCATCGGTGCCGCGGAGGGTTTTGCCGATGAAGAGTTTTGCGCGTGAGATGACTTCGGGATGGCTGACGGAGCCGTGACCGCCGTTGGTGATGGGGATGAGCAATGAGGGGACGTCGGCTTTTTGGAGGGAGGTATGGATGGCCTCGGCATGAAGATAGGCGACGCGTTGATCGGCGGAGCCGTGGAAGGTGATGAAGGGCGGGTCGTCTTTGGTGACGTAGGTGACGGGTGATGCGGCGACGGCTTCGGCGTGTTTTTCTTCGTAGTTGCCGCCAAGCAGGCCGATCACGGCAGGGTCGTTGAGGACGGGTTTCTTTTCTTTGTCGAACATCAGCGCCTGCGTGAAGTCTTCGGGGCCGCAGAGGTTTACCACGCATTGGACGCGGCTGCTGAAAGTGGTGTTGGGGCCGAGATCGCCTTCGAGTTCTTTGACATCGCCGCTGGTGCCGATGAGGGAGGAGAGGTGGCCGCCTGCTGAACTGCCCATGACGGCGATTTTGTCGGGATCGAGATTGTATTCTTTCGCGTGAGCACGAATCCAGCGGATGGCGGCTTTGCAGTCATAGACTTGCGCGGGCCAGTGGGCTTCTTTGGTGAGACGGTAGCCGACGGAGACTGAGGAATAGTCGCCGGTGCGTGCGAATTGGATGGCGGCGGCGGCATAGCCGAGGCGGTCACCG
This sequence comes from uncultured Verrucomicrobiota bacterium, assembly GCA_903848465.1. Lineage (GTDB taxonomy): Bacteria > Verrucomicrobiota > Verrucomicrobiia > Verrucomicrobiales > Verrucomicrobiaceae > Prosthecobacter. The sequence continues at coordinate 28,818 of CAINGK010000150.1, read as the reverse complement.
TTTACCCAACCACCGCCGTGGATGAGAGCGACGACGGGCAGAGGTTGGTCGGTGTTGCGTTTTTTTGGAAGGTAGATGTCCACCATTTGTTTGGCGTTGGCGTTGCCTGCGTAGGGTTGATCCAGATGGAGTTCGACCTGACTTTTTTCGGCGGAGCTTTGAGCATTCTTTCTTTGTGCGTCCAGGTCTTGGGACAAGAGGGGAGACGCAACGAATAGCAGAAATGGAAGAAGATGTTTCATAGCGAGAGAAAAACGTGGGAGGCGGCGCAAACTAGCGGCGGGATGGCAGATGCTTGGAGAAGTACATTTTGCTGTGTCCGTGGGAATCCCAGTCAGGAATCTGGCCGACGATTTCGAAGCCACGAGACAGATAAAACTGAGGGGCTTGATACTCCATGGTATCGACATAGGCATGCTTGCAGCCGCGTGCGACTGCGAGTTGTTCGGCTTCAGCTAGCAGAGCGGCGCCGATACCTTTGGAGCGCCATTCGGGATGAACGGACATGATGGATATGCGCAGCCAGGAGAGCTGGGTTTCTGCCAAGAGGCCGCCCACCACGTTGCCATTGGCGTGGGTGAGGAGGATGAGCGGCTGGGATGCGTGCCCGGGTTGGCGCAGTTGCTCCATGAAGGCCGGATTCACTGACCCGTTGTGCTCGCGCAGCCATTGACGGACGAGGTCACAGTCGGACGCTGAGGTGTCAGCCACAGAGGTGAGATTCCAAGTGAGTGAAGTATCTGCTTCACTCATTGAGGGTCGAGTGTTTTGAGGCCGGGGAGAATCCATGCGTTGATGATTCTGCCGTCCACGACCTCGTAGGTGGCGATGAGTTCGACGGTGCCGGTGCCCTCGGGGAAGGTTCGTGCGATGCGCTCGTGATCCACGACGAAGCGATCCAGGACGATGCGGTTGACGAGATGCGCGTGAAGGTTGGGCTCTTGAAAGCGCAGGGTGAAACGGGCGCGAAACTGTTCTGCACCGGATGCGAGCAGTGTGGCCGGGTGCTCAAACAATTGCGCATCCTCGGCATAAGTGGCCAGCAGGGCATCGACGTCACGGGCATTGTAGGCGTTGAGCTGCTGCTGAACGACGGCTTCTGCGGGGCTGGGGGCTGTGGTGGTGGTATGGTTCATGGGATGAATGGGGAGCGGTTGAGGGGGGTAATCGTGAGCTTTTGAGATAGCGGCAATCTTATGGCGTGGCGGGGCTTGTTGCGGACGCTGCTGGTGAGCGTAGTGTGTGGCGGAGTTTTGGGTTTGCTTCCTGGTCAACTTTCAATGTACCCAGGGTCGCCTCGCTTAGGCTCGGCTGACCCTGGGCTGAATCCGTAGCCCCTTTGGGGCTGAAGAGTGCTAGGACATGGTGATCGAGACTGAGGTCAACGTGTGTCGAAGGTTGCCCTGACTGAGGATTGGTTGGTCGTGGCTTCAAGGGTTGTGGTGTGGAGAGTCAGCGCTATCTCGAATCCAGCGGTAGTCCATTTGCTTGGCGGTGGCGAGGGCGAGGGATTCGGATTCGAGGCGGGAGACGAGATGGAGGGCCATGTCAATTCCGGCGGAGATGCCGGCGGAGGTGATGATGGTGCCTTGATCGACCCAGCGAACGTCTTTTTCCACGGTCACGTTGGGGAACATGGATTTCATGTCGTCGATGTCCGACCAATGAGTGGTGGCATGTTTGCCGTCGAGAAGTCCGGCTTTGGCGAGGAGGGAGGAGCCGGTGCAGACGCTGGCGGTGAGCTTGGTCTTGGCGGAGTTGGTGGCGATCCAGTGGATCACTGTTTCCTTTTTGAGTTCCGCTGAGACGATGCCTCCGGGAATGAGAAGGAGATCGATGGGCGGATGATCGGCGAAGGAGAAGCTGGGTGTCACGGTGAATTTGCCACGGGCGTGAATGGGGGCAGTGGTCTCGCCGACGGTGAAGACATTGAAGGGTTTCTGAGATCCGGGCTCCAGCCGTGGTTTGATGCGAGAGGCCACGGAGAAGACTTCGAAGGGACCGCCGAGGTCGAGGACTTCGATGTCGTCATAAATGAAGATGCCGACGTTCATGGGATGCGGGGAGTTTGCAGTTGTTGATCAGAGGTTGGAGAGGAGGAAAGGGGCGCTGGGGTTTATTGAAAACTGCGAACTGAAAACTGAGAATTGAAAATTGGCCGGAGGCGGGGCGCGGAAGGGATGGGTGAGTGGGAAAGCGATGGAAGTGAAGAGAGAGGGGAACGGACGGTTTTGCGGCTCAGGGGAGTTCTGGGTGTGTGTGATTGACGATTGATGAGCCATCGATTTTTGATTTTTGAAGTGCCGCCCTGCTGCAACCGAAGCGCGTCACCTAACTGCGCGATTATCGTGCGTGATGAACCACTCGACGGTGGCGGAGAGGGTGTGGGTGCCGGATTCGTCGTGGAGTTCTACGGCGATGCTGATGATGGCGCGGCCTTTGGCGGCGAGATCGGCGTGGAGCTGATCCAGCGTTTCGGGTGGTGTGGTGACGGTGGAGGTGATGGGACCGTTGGCGGGTTTGCGGAATTTGGATTCGAGACGGCGGACGACGGGGATGACGCCGGAGTCGGAGCCGAGAGAGCGCAGGAGGAATTCGCCGCTGGAGGCCTCGGCGAGAGCGAGCTGGGCGCTGGCGTGGACGGTGCCGAGGTGATTGAGATACTGAGGGCCAGCAGGAAGGCGGAGGAGTTGCGCGGGGTCCGTGGCGGACTCGATGCCGAGGAAGCGGTTGAAGGGGAGCTCGGTGACGCTGTGCTTCATGGAGGTGGAGTTGTTGTCCTTTTTGGCAAGGCTTGCAAGGTGTAAGCGTTTGTCCCACCCCTGTATGGCTTTCAGCAAGGTCTTGCCTATTTTCATTGCGAGAAGGCGAGTTGGATTGGCTCACTATATGATTTCACGTTTGATCTGGCATATCATGGCATCTTTTTTCAAGACGTGGTTCGATGATGGACTGCTGCTCCGCCGCCAACCATGCCGCCCTCAACGAGTCTGCTCCAGACAGAACAAGTGAGTATCTGTCCGATAGATCAACGCATTGCCTGAAATCGCAGGGGATGCGCTGATGCGCTCGCCCAGATTGTTTGTGGCCAGCACTTCAAACTTCGTACCGGCACGAATGACAAAGGTCGTGCCCTTGATGTTGCTGACGTAAACGTTGCCATCGCTGGCCACGGGTGACGAATTGCACTCGCCGCCTTCACCCAGACGCTCGCGGTAATGCTCCTCGCCGGTGCTGCCATCCAGACAGACCAGCACGCCATTGTCCTTCAGCACGTAGAGCAGCTTCTGGTAGTACAGCAGCGACGGCTCCACCGGCCCAGGCTTGTCATTGACCCACACGGTCTCCGGCGGCTGCCCGCCGCCGCGTAGCCGAATGGCATGGATCGCGCTCTGCCGCCACGTTTGCAGGAACACCATCCCGTCTCCATACACCGGGCTGGAGATGATCTCGCCATTGAACGGCCCGCTGCCCTCGCCGTACTGCCAGCGCTCTTCATGCGTGACTGCGTCAAAGGCCGTGAGGCGGTTTTTGCCTGGCACGAGAATGTCCTCCTGGCCGTGATGTTTCACCCGTAGCGGCGTGGCGTGTGCCGTTCCGATCACACGCTCTTTTTTCCAGGCGATGTCCCCGGTCTTTGGATCGAGGCCGATCACGTAACACGGCCCGGTGTGATGATCCCAGGAGAACAGCAGCGAGTCATCCAGCACCACCGGGCTGATGTTGTAGCCCCACGCCATTTTCGGATCGCCAAACTTCGGCAGGTAACGCGTCACCCACACTAGCTTTCCGTCATGCGTGTAGCGTGCGACGTCCGCATTGCCAAAGGCCACATACAGCGCGTCAGCGGTCACCGTGGGTGTGTTCGAGGCGAGGTTGGATTTGGCATGGACCTTCTGATTCACGCCGAAGCCGAAGTCATGCCGCCAGAGTTCGCGCCCGCTTTGCCGCTCATAGCAGAGCGTCAGCAGGGATGTACCGCCGTCGGTCGTCACTTCGGAAGTCACGTACACTTGGTCACCACGCACCACTGGTGAACTGGTGCCCCAGCCGGGTAGCTTGACCGACCACCGGACATTTTTCGTCAGCGACCATTCGGTGGGCAGCTTGCGGCCGTCCGCGACCCCATCCGCCAGTGGCCCGCGCCAGCCCGGCCAGTCCACGTCACTCTCAGCGGCGAAACTCGCCGCGTGAAACGCAAGCATGCTCAAGAAGACAGCGGGAAAGCGAAAGAGAGAATGCATGATGGATGGAGTGTGGCTGGCGCGTGTGGCCGATCTGACACCAACGGTCCGCCCCTCCAAGACTTTCTGCGCGAGCCTCGAGCCAGCCGAGACCAAAATCCTCTCGCTGAAAATCACTTGCATAAAATGCCAGGCATTTAGTTATTGTGCGCGCTAGTTTTTGCTCCACATTCCGCGCTATGAAGCACGCTCAATCCTCTGATCCCCAGGCGCTACCGCTCGAAGAGCAGCTTGTTGGGGTGAATGCGAAAACAGGGCTCTATCCTGGCGCGCGTTCTTGGTCGGGTGGGCGGCATCGCGTTTTGGGTAAGGGGCCGCTGGAGTCTTATTGTTATCATGTGATGTCGCGCACTTGTGGCGGGGAGGTGTTCTTTGATGACGTGGAGAAAGAGGCACTGCGGCGCGTGATCTGGCGTATGGCAGAGTTCTCTGGCATCAAGGTGGTGACCTACTGCCTCATGAGCAATCATTTCCATCTGCTCGCCGAGGTGCCGCATCGCGGCACGTGGTTGCAGCGTTTTGAGGGGCCGGATGGTGAGGTGAAGTTGCTGGAGCACCTGAGTATTCTTTACAGCCGTGCCTACGTGGGACTGCTGCGCGAGGAACTGGCTGATCTGCGCGCGCGTGGTTTGGCGGTGCTGGCGGAGCAGAGAGTAGCGGCGCTCAAGAAGCGTTTCTGCGATCTTTCGCTGTTCGTCAAAGAGGTGAAGGAGCGCTTCAGCCGCTGGTTCAATAAGCGGCGTGGAAGACGTGGCACGCTGTGGATGGATCGCTTCAAAAGCGTGCTGGTCGAAGGCAAGGGCGAGCCCCTGCGCACGATGGCGGCTTATATTGATCTCAACTCGGTGCGTGCGGGATTGGTCAAAGATCCGAAAGACTATCGCTGGAGCGGGTATGCCGAGGCTCTGGGAGGTAGCCGCCGAGCGCAGCGTGGTTTGTGCAAAGCGCTGGGCAAACCGGTGGACGGCTGGAAGAGCGCGGAGGCAGCAGCGGCGTATCGCTGCCTGCTGCATGCCGAAGGGCGGGAGGTGAAGGATGCACAGAATGAGAAGGTGGTATCTCGTGGTGTGACGGCGGAATCTGCGCGCGCGGTGCTGGCGGAGAAAGGCAGGCTCAGCCCGACGGAGTTGGTGAGACTGCGGGTGAGATATTTTACTGATGGCGTGGTGCTTGGGAGCAAGGAGTTTGTGGAAGGTATCTTCGAGGCGCAACGCGAGCACTTCGGCCCGAAACGGAAGGAGGGAGCGCGACGCATGACGGAATCAGATGCGCCCTTTTACACTCTGCGCCGTCTGCGGCTTCGGCCGCTGGGGTGATTCAGCCAAGGTCGAAAATGGAAAAGCTGAAGGCTTTATGAGGTCGTGGTATTCGCAGGTCTGTGGTTGTCCTGCTATGACGTAACGATGCATTTGGGAGCAAACCAGCGGGAGCAAAAGTGCGCGGCTTCACTTGAGCCTGCAACATGCAGAGGCTTCGTCTGGAGAGTTACCGCTCAACTGGAGGTGAGGAAAATACGGCAAGGCACTCGCCGGAAATGGTCAATGGAAACGGAGGGGGGACGACGGGAGCGGGGTTCAGGGAGCCAATTTTCGACCCGCTTTTCGTCGCGGCTTGATGATCACGTCATGCGGCGAAGCCTGTGCGTCCAGTCCGCCGGCTCCTCCTATCATGAACCCGCCACCTGGAATGCCTGCCGCTGTAGAAACAGAGCCACGCCGCGGGCAATGCCGTTGGCGATCTTGTCGCGGTAACCTGCCTGTTTCAGTCGAGCCGACTCGCTGGTGCTGGTGATGAATCCGCACTCTACCAGAACTGCGGGACACACGGCGCGGGCCACCACGGCGTAGTCACGCGCTTTGGTGCCACGATTTTCTGCTTTTGTAGCTGCACAGACTAGGTGCTGCACGGCACTGGCAAACTCTGCACTGCCACCTTCGTTATGCCGCTGGCTGCTTCCGGCGGGCACTAACTGGCGTGCCGAGAGCGCCTGGGTTTCGGCAAAGTAGGTTTCAATGCCCTCGGCCGCGCTGCCTGCGCCATCGGTATTCAGATGCACGCTGACAAAGGCGGCGGCCTGATGCGTGCTGGCCAGCGCTGCACGCTCATCGAGCGAGAGAAAGCTGTCGTCGGTGCGGGTCATGACCACGCGTAGCCCGGCAGCTTCCAACTCCTTTTTCACCCGATTGGCGATGTCGAGGCTGAGTTTTTTTTCAATCACCCCGTTGGCCACCGCCCCGCCATCATGGCCACCGTGGCCAGCATCGACCACCACCAGTGGGGCCATTTCATTCCAACACGACTGCCTCGGTAGAGGGGCCGCAGCACGCTGCTGCTCCAGCCAGACGAGGGAAAAGGAGCTGCCAGTGAGGGCCGAAAAAGCGACCAGCGTTTGCAGGCTCTGGGCAATGAATGGGTGGAATTTCAAAAAATATATTCGGAATTATAAAATATTTGATTGAATTAATAATCGGATTTTCTACAATAGCCATATGAAGACGCCCTGCCCTGCATCTCGTGTGATGTGTTCTCTTGTGCTATTCTGGGGAATCGCTGTAGCGTTGCTGCTCTCGACCCAGAATGCCTACAGTCAGCCGGCTTATCCACCCGCTGGTGCTGGACTGCAGCAGGCTCCGTCCCGAGCCACACGCCAATCGGCTGCAGCGATCCAAGCTCCGGCCAACCGTCCTCAAATCGCATCCACGTATCCTCCGTATCCACCGCCTGCCGGCTATACCTACCCGCCGCCACCTCCTGGATACGGCCCCGCGACAAGACCTTCACAGCCGAAAGCTGCGGCCCCAAAGACTGCGGCCAAAGGCAAGTCCAGCGCCAAGACAGCTACGGCGAAGAAGCCTGCTGCTGGCCCACCGCCACCGCCCAAGGTCTATGGCCCCACGGGCGACCTGACCAACCAGGTCGCTAAAATTCGTGACAACGACAAGGTGCAGGACATGCGCATTGGCGATCTGGAGCGCGATGTCAGCACTATCAAACGTGGCGGCAAAGGTAGTGCCCGCTATGATGGCGGTACCGACCTCGCCGCGCACACCACCTACGTCGCCCGGCCAGGAGACTCCCTCTTTCGCATCGCCTCCACGCACCGCGTCAGTGTCGGCGAGATTCAGCAGTTGAACCGCATGACCGAAGGCGAAGTTCATGTGGGACAGACGCTGCTGATTCCCTCGCCGCATCGCGCCAGTTCTGCGCCTCTCACCACCCAGGTCAGCTACACTCCACCCTCACTCGGTGGCAGTTCTGCGCCTGTCTCTGCACCTGTGACGATGGTGAAAGTGAGTTCACCGCTTTATTACACGGTGAAAAAAGGGGATAGCATCAAGGCCATCGCTCTGAAGCACAAGATCACCCCTGTCACGCTCGCCACTGCGAACAAGATCAAGGACGTCAATAAGATCGCGGTAGGCCAGCGCCTGAAAATCCCTGGCCACACCACCACCAAGACCGTTGCCACCAGGTCAAAAACGCCGCGCACGGCTTCATCAGACACCCTGCCGTTGGCGGGCTATGCCATCCCTGCCCCACCTCCGCCACCCGCCGCCGGGCTGGGCATGGTGCCAGCGCCCATGCCATCTGCTCCTCCATCCCCTGCCCCCGCCGCAGCGCCCAAAGCTCCAGATACATCCGACTCACACCGTGGCATCCTCGCCTACCGTGTCGATCGCTCCGACACCATCGAAAGCATTGCCACGCAGTTCACCACCACGCCGACTCAAATCCGTGAGATGAACCGCCTCAACGCCGACTCCATTCTGAAGGCAGGAGACGAGATCATGGTGCCAGCCATGGGCGCGGTGTCAGTGAACAGCCGGTGATTTGCACCTGCCTCACTCCTTCACGAAATCGCGCATCTCGTAGAGCTTGGGGTCGCGTATGGGTTCTTTGCGGGAGGCTTTGGCGCGTTTGAGCATCTGGGAAAATAGGGCGTCTCCTGCTGCGCTTTCGTCCATGCCGCCAAACTGTTCCTCCAGCTTTTCGGGGTCTTCGCCTGCTTCCAGGCGGCGCACCATTTCGCGGAGTTCGGGGGGCGTTTTGTCGCCCATCATGTCGGTCATCTTGCGCATGAAGTGGCCGAGCTGACGGGGGTCGGGGTTCTCCTCGTCCATGCCGCCCATCTCGCGCTCCATGTCTGCCATGAAGCTTTCCATCTTGGAATCATCCACGCCGGCGAAGGGATCATCTGCGGTCTCCTCCTTGGCCTTGCCAATGACGGCGAAGGCTGACACGCGGCGCTCCATTTTCAAACCTTCACCATCGGGGCAGACGGGCAGTTTGTCGCGATAGGACAGCGTGCGCGCGAGGAAGGAGTAGAGCTTGTTGTTGTCGGGGCAGTAGAACTCGTAAATGGGCATGGTGGGTCAGGGAAATCCGTGCCGTACAGTATCAAGGTCGCACCAGGAAAGCCAGTTTGGTTCACCCTGCGTAAATCTTTAGTTGGCAGACGGGCGATTCATCGGCACTCCATGCGCAGTGCCTGCCCTTTTCACGCCCCCTGACCACTTCCGCGAACTCACCCGCGCTGAAATTTTCCCTGATCCCGCCCGTCCACTGGAGGTCGATCTGGGCTGTGGCGACGGCACCTTCCTGACCGGCATGGCGGCGCAGCACCCGGAGCGCGACTTCCTGGGAGTCGAGCGCATGCTGGGCCGAGTGATCAAAACCGGGCGCAAGATCGACAACCAGCAGCTTGCCAACGCCCGCATCATGCGCCTGGAAAGCGCCTACACGGTCGGCTGGCTGCTGCCGACGGCTGGTGTGTCGCGACTGCACCTGCTCTGCCCGGACCCGTGGCCAAAGAAGGGCCATGTGGCGCGGCGGTTGGTGAATCAAAGCGAGTTCCTCGACGGCCTCCACCGCATCCTCGTGGATGGCGGCGAATTCCTGCTGAAGACGGACGACCAGCCTTACTTCGAAGATGCCCTGGCCAGCTTTGCTGCGCGGGAACACCAGTTCACGCGGGTCGATTGGCCTGCGGACGCTTTTTTCTACCCCACCACCGACTTCGAAACGGACTGGCTGCACATGGGCCGGACGATTCACCGTGCGAGATGGCGGAAAATCGGACGTTAAAGTCCGACCATGCTTCGCTATTGCCTGCTCCTCTTTGCCCTCTGTCTCAGCCTCAGCCACGCTGAGGAAAGTCGCACCCGTGTTGCCCTGGCTGGGGATTCCACCGTCACCGACAAGGCTGGCTGGGGGGCGGCTTTTGCCAAGCTCCTTGGACCCAACGCCGAGTGCGTGAATTTCGCCGCTGGTGGCCAAAGCTCGAAGAGTTTCCGCGATAAAGGCAACTGGAAGAAAGTGCTCGATTCCAAACCTGCCTACATCCTCATCCAGTTCGGCCACAACGACATGCCCGGCAAAGGCCCCGAACGTGAAACCGACCCCGCGACGACCTTCCCGCAGAATTTGACCCGCTTCATCGAAGAAGCGCGCGCCATCGGTGCCAAGCCTATCCTGGTCACTTCCCTCGCCCGCCGCACCTTCGACAAGGGTAAGATTCGCGGTGAACTCAAACCTTGGGCCGATGCCGCCACGAAGGTCGCTACCGAGCAGCAGGTGCCGCTGGTCGATCTTTTCACGCGCAGTGTCGATCTGCACAACAAGCTCGGCCCCGCTGAGTCCGACACCTTTAACCCGCCCGGCAAGGATGCGAAAACCATTGATCACACGCATTTGAATGAGCACGGGGCCGAGGTCATTGCGGGCATCATCGCTGAGGAACTGCGCAAGGTGGCACCTGATTTGGCGAAGCTGTTGAAGTAGGGGCGACCGAGCACCACGCATCACAAACTTTCATTTTCCGAAGGCTGCTTTTGCAGAAGAGTCTTGCAAGGTCGTTTCGCACGAATCGGAGGCGGTAGCGTATGAAAAGGGGGAGAGCGTGGAGTCAGCAGCCCGCGCTGGGACGAAGGATTCTAGGGACGCGCACAGCGCATCCCTACCCGCCCTGCGTGGCGCGGCACCCAAAAAGGTCCGCCGTCCTTGTCGTGGTCGATAGACGGGAACGCTTCACCCACTGATTTTGAGAGGGGCTACTTTTGGAAGTGAGTGATGCGCGGTATTCTGCCACCACGCCAGCGAGCTTGTGTTGCCCCTTGGCGCTGGCGGCAAAGGCGTCTATGATTCAGGGTGAAGTTTATGCCGGGAATTGCAGGCCAGATGTGGGGAGTTAGGCGCCTTGTGGGGGCGCTGGCGCTGGCATTGGCTTTGCAGGTTCAGGCGCAGACTGCGGCCAAACCCTGGGCGGAGCGGGAGACGAAGCTGGCGAATGAGTATCTCTCTCTACTGGTGCAGCAGCCAGAATATGGTCGGGTGCTGGACCTGCTGTGGGGGCTGTATGAGAAGCATGATGCGACGAAGTTGCTGGTCGATAATGTCGTGCAGCAGGCGGAGAAATCCCAATTTGCAGCGGTCAAAATCGTCGAGGCGCATCTGATCCGGCGGAGCGGGGATTTGAAACGTGCGGCGCAATTGTATGACGCACTGCTCAAGGCGGATGAGAAAAACCTGATCGTGCTGAGAGCGCGTGCGGAGGTGGCGCGTGAGCTGTCGGACCCGGCCACCGCATTCACGCTGATCAAAAAAGCGGCTGAACTTGTGCCCGCAGATGATCCGCAGGGACCGGTCATGTGGATCGAACTGGGTGGCATGGCCATGGCCGGTGGGAAGAATGCCGAGGCTGCGGAGGCTTATGAGCGGGCGGCCAAGCTGAAGCCGCAGGACATTGATCTGGCGCGCCAGGTGGCGCAGTTGCTCTTGCAGGCGGGGTTCCCTGAACGCGCGGCGAATTTTTTTTCCAAGCTGGCAGATCAAAAAGATCCGCAGCGTAAACTCGACGCGCTGTATGACTTGGCGCGCATCTACGAACATGCCGATCAATTCGCGAAAGCAGACAAGGCGCTCACGGACGGACTGGCGCTGCTGCATTTTCGTGATGGTCGTTATCTCGACTTTTTCCGTCGGCGGGTGCGACTGCATGAGCGCTTCGGGGCGCTGGAAGATTTGCGCAAGAGCTTGGTGGAAGCCGCCAAGGGCACCCCGCCATCGGAACAGGCGCTGCTGGATGCTGCACGCTTTTTTGAGCTAACGGTGGATGCGGACGAGCAGGTGCGCTGGTTGCGCGCACTGGTCCAGGCCGTGCCTCAGGTGGAAGATTACCGTTGGGAACTGGTGCGCACTTTGTTGGATCATGAAGGTGCTGCCGAGGCGGCGAAACTGCTGGATGAACGGCTCAAAAATGACGGGGGTGATCTGCCTGCTATCGTGCTGCTGCGGTGTGAGGCCGACTTGCGCAGTGGCGAAACGAACAGTGCCAAGCAGCGCCTGCTGAAGCTGCTGGAGGCGCAAAGCTCACCTGATGTGGAGAAGCAGGTGCTGGGTTTTGCGCAGACGCGCGCGCTGGATACCGTCATCGAAAAAATCCTGCGCTCACGCGTGGAACGCGATCCGCAGAAAGCGGAGGCGGTCTTTGACTTGGCGGGGTTTTTTCGGGCACGCCGTGATGTGGCGGCGGAGGACAAACTGCTGCGCAGTTTCACTGACAGCGCATCGTCTCAGGAGGAACGGCAGAAGCGGCTGAGTGATGCCTCGACCTTTTTGGCGGCAAGCAACAACCTCGACAGCGCTATCATCTTGGCGCGGGATGCGGTGTCCAGGCCGGGTGCGGGACGCGATGCGTGGCTGCAGCTGGCGGAACTGCTGGCTGAGCAGGGGGAGAATGATGAGGCGACGGAATGGATTGAAAAGGCCTGGCATGCCAGCACCACTGACGAGGAACGCGTGGATGTGGACGAGCGCATGCTTTCGATCCTGATGGGCGACACCAAGGTGGCGGTCAAGCCGGTGGCGAATGGCGAATTCAAACTGCCTGAAGCGTTTACGGGCACGAGTTTCGCGAGTGACGATACCGAAGGGCCTAAACGTGAGAAGCTGCCAGAGCGGGTGGTGGAGTTCGCCCAGAAGGTCATCTCCAGTGCCAAGCAGGCCGATCCCCAATCCAACGATGCGCAAGCCGCGAGGTTTCGCGGCTGCTGGTGGGCGGCACGCACGGGTCGGTTCGATGATGCCTACCGACTGTTGAGCACCTTGGAGTTTGATCCAGTGACGAAGAAACAACAGGCGGTGTCGCTGGTGGTGGAGCAGTTGAAATTGGATCTGGCGCAGGAGGATGGCAATGTCGCGCTGATGGAGCGGCAGTTGCGGCGGCTGTCTGAACTGGATGCTCCAGGACGCGTGCGCTACACGCTGCGGCTTGCGGAGCTGTTGATGGAAGCGGAGCGGCAGGGGGACTCCGAGACGAGCAGTCCAGGGTGGAAGAGCACTAATCCCCTGCCACCACCGGGCGTGGCGGCGGCGAAGCTACTGGAGAAAATGTATCGTGAGTTTCCCGACTCCGGGCAACTGCTCTCCGCGCTGTCCCAGATTTATTTCCTGCAACGCCGTGCGGATGATGCCCTGGCGCTGTGGAAGCAGGCGGTGAAGCGGGTCGATGGCCCGGCAGCCATCCCGCTGCTGGAAAGCTATGCGGACATCTTGCTGCGGCAGCATCGCATCACCGACCACGTGGAGGTGCAGGTACAAATCTTGGAACGTGAGACGGATGTGAAGCGCCGCCGTGAAGGGCTGCGCCGCTGCATCGACCGACTGACGTTCTCAGACTCAAGCGGTGGTGAACTGGCACCGAGCGTGGCTCGTGACCGCCTGAAACTGCTGGAGCGTGCGATCTTGGAGCGAGTGCAGCGGCATCCGTTCGATGGCTTTTACCATGAGGCGCTGGCGCAGGTGTATGAGCGCGGCGGGGATCATGTGCTGGCGTTCGCGAGCATGAAGCAGGCGTACTACACCGCACCGGACACGCCGTTTTCGCTGGATCAACTGCGGGATGCGGCGCTGAAGGTCGCGGATTTGAAGTCGGCGATTTATTTCCAGAAGCAGATCGCCGCAGTGGCACCACCGAAGGAGATGGCGGCGGAGTCGCGGCGGCTGGTGGAACTGCTGGAGCAGACGTTTCAAATCACGGAGGCGGATCGCGTGCGGCGGCGATTGGAAAGTCGATTCGCGCAGGATGCGACGGCGCTGGAGGAACTGGCGAAGTATTATCAAAGCTCCGGTCAGGACGAAGCGGAGCGAAGGGTGTATGAGCAGATGACGCAGGTGCGCGCATGGGATGGCAGAGCAAGGCTGCGGCTGGCGCTGAAGTGTCTGCGCTTTGCCGATGAGGCGGAGGCTGAGAAGCAACTGCAAGCAGTGCTGGCCATGCCGGTGAAGGTGCGCAACTACACGACGAGCGGCGTGCGCGCGCCACTGCCGCTGACGGATACCCGGCGGGCGGGCGGAGCGGTGACGACTGGTGATATTGTCTCGCTGCTGGATTTCGCTCCGGGTTTGGAGCGCAAGGATATGGACACTCTGCGGGGCTTCCTGGGTCAACCACGGGCGGAGTTTGCCGAACTACCAGAGGATGCTGGACTGGTGCGGCTGCGGGCGATTGAAGAACTGGCCAAGCTGCGCCATGCCCACGGTGGCGATGCCTTGAAGCAGTGGGTCCAACAATGGCGCACCGACGCGCAAGCAAACGCCGTGGAGAAACTATGGGCGCTGTTTTATGCGGGTGCAGGAGCGGAGTTTCGCGTGGTGCTGAAACAGGTGCTGCCGGACACCACCAAGCTGGAGGCACAGTTTGCGATGCTATGGCTGATCCTTCACAGCCAGGGAATGGATGAAGCGGTAAGTTGGGCAGGTGAGCGGGGCTGGTCGCCTGAAGTGATGAAAGCACGGGCAAGTCTGCTGCAAGCCTGCGTTTCGATGCTGGTGGATGTGAGTGGTTTCCGCTTTCGCCCAGAAAACCTCACGCAGTTGGGCAGCAGCCAAGTGCTGCGCAACTCCGCCCTCGTGGAACTCACGCGCAAGCTACAGGACAAGCAGCGCTATGATGAAGCACTGGCACTCGGTGCCTGCCTGCCGCTCAATTCACCGGAGATGGAAATGGACTACGCGCTGTTCCTGGTACGCATCGCCGAAAGTGCGGAGCGCTGGGATCTGGCGCGGCAGTACCTCGACGTGGCGATGCGCGGCCCGGTGTCCGCTGAAAATTACCGCACCACTTATGATCCTTTTTTGCTGAGCCTCACCTCGCTGAACCGCATGACAAGCTCTGAGCAGCAGCGCGAGGAAGCGCTGCGGAGCGCATGGCGCAGGCTGCAACGCACCCAGCCTTCGGCGATGACCTCCATTCGCAAGGCGGCGATTGCGGGCCTGGCGGGGGCAGATCAATCCGGCGCGCAAATACTGGGGCGGTTTTTGTCCGGACCGTTTCTCGCCCAGCGCGATATGTCGGAGGCGAAGGGTAGCATGCTGCCGCAGGGATCGTCACGCTATGAGGAGCCGTCGCATCTGCGCAGCCTGTGGGAGGAGACGAAGGAGATTGAGGCGCTGCTGGTGCAGCAGGGTCTCGGTGGCGTGGTGAAAGGTGCGAACAGCGCCATTTCCAAACATTATGAAGCAACGATGCTGGGGCCGCGCTCGGATTCGGAATTCGGTGAATGGCGCATCAATGACCTGCTGGGCAGATTGCGCCATGTGGACTACCCCACGCGGCGGCGGCTGATCCGCGAGCACTTGGCGGCGGTCGATTTGCGCACCGAACACTCGGTGGACACACTCGGGAACCTGGGCAGCCGATTGGAAAGCGCAGGACTGGTGCGCGAGGCCATCGACATTTACAGCATGCTGCCAGACCGCGCGCCGTCGAACCCCGACTATGCGCTGTGGCTGCTGCGGGTGTGTGAGAACTCCATGGAGATCGAGCCGGGGCTGAGCTTCGCACTCAAGCTGCTGCTGGCCGAACCGCCGCTCAAGCCGCCGCAACCGGGTGATGACACCTTGCGCGAAAAACATGCACTGTTTCTGGCACGTAGTTTCAATGTGGATGAACTGCGGCGGCAGGGCTTCCGCGAGCAGTTTTCACAGGTGCTCGAGCGCCGCCGCCCGCATGAGGTGTCCTACCTGCGTGAACTCGGACTGCTGCAGGAGCGCATGCAGGACGACAAAGCGGCGCTCTCTGCGTGGGATCGTCTGCACGCCTGCTATGTGACGAATGATCAGGCTGGCACTGACCTCGACATTGAGGCCAGTTTGCACCGTGGTCAGATCCTGCAACGCCTCGGGCAGCCACAGGCCGCACTGAAAGTACTGCGTGAGGTGCCACTGGCGGAGCCGCTGGATGCAGTCGCCCAGAAACTGCTGCAACTGCGCTGCGAGATCGCCACGGCGGCGGGTGGTGGGGATGATGCGCGCGAGCTCATGACGCTGTGTGTTGAACGCAAGTCCCTGCCCAGTGTGGTGGCACTGGCCACAGGGCTGCGAACACACGACCGCACCACTGAGGCGCTGAACCTGCTCACGCAGGCGGACCGTACGATCAAAGGCGACCATGAACGTTTCACGCTGCGGCTGGAGCAGCTCAAGGTGCTGGCAGCGGCAGCCGATTGGGCACCGGAGCGCGGACGGGCGCAGATCGCCGCGCTGTTTCGCACCACGACCCGGGACCGCGATGTGCTCAAAGACATGCATGCTTGGCTCAAGGGGCTGGCCACAGGCAAACAAGCCGCAGGGTGGGTCGCGATGCTGCGCACCGAAGCGCGAGCGGGTACGGACCGTCCGCTTGCGGCTCTGGCGCTGAGCGCCTTCAGCGCCGCACTGCCCCAGGAAGCGCATGAGGACTTTATCAGCGCCTGGCAAAAGGCGGAGGAAAAGGACCGGCTCTGCATCGAACTCGCTGCGGAAGAAATGCTCAAGGCCGGGCGTGCGGCCTGGGCCTGGGATGCCTGCGAGATCGTGGCTGGCATACCCACCTTCCGCGAGCAGGGGCGCAAGCTGCCACTGGCCGTGCGCGTGGCGCATGCGCTGCATGATGAAGCGGCGGTGCAGGAGCTTTTCAGTGAAACCCTCAAGCTGACCTTTCCCGGTGGGGCGCAGACAGTCGAGTGGGCGCGGGCCTTTGAAGAGACTGGCCACGCAGGGCTGGCGCAGGAATTGCTGGCCGCAGCGCTGCAGCGCCTGGAGGGCACTGCCGCACTGCAACCGGAGCTGTTTGCTGCACAGGCACGTTTCCTCATACGACAGCAGGATTTTGAAGCGGCGGAGGCATTTCTCATGCGCCTGAACTGGGCCATGCCAGATGAGTCGGCAAAACTCATCTTTGAACTGTACCAAAGCTGGGGCAAACTAGCGGGCATCGAAACGGAACTGCCGAAGTTCCACCTGCCTGGCGGCGTGAAGCAGGAAATCCTCTTCCTCGCCCGACAGATGACCGCCAAGCCCCAGCCGCAACCATGAACCTGACTGTACGACTTCTGATCTGCCTCAGCGCAGCCGTGCTGCTGTGCCAATGCACTGGGCCGAAGAAAAAGAAGGTCAATACAGCAGACCTTCCCCTGGAGAAACGCGCCACTTCGGGAGTGGACATGAACAAGCGCAGTCAATTTGAGAAATACATGAACGACCCCAAGCTGTCGAAAGGCAGTGCAGGCGCGCATTTTCAAAATCAGATGTATCACTCCAAAAGCGTGAAGGGAGGCAAATCGTATGCCGGGGCGAAAGAGTTCAAGACCAGCCAGACGCTGTTTGGCAAATCTAAGACCAAGGGATTCGACATGACCTATGCGCTGGGAGACAAGAAAGCACTCGGCATGGATCACAACTTCAAGACCGATGCGTCCCGATTGGGCAACCAACAGGCCCGTGAGGGGAAATCTGTTTTCAGCGGGGCTGACAACAAGTTCAAGACCGGCTCCGCGCTGACGCGCTCCAAGAGCATGGGCAAGGAACCGCACATCATCGAAAACTACAATGACAAGGGCAACGGCAAAAAGAGTGCGTACTCGGAAGATGAAGTGCGCAAAATGCTGAACCGTAATTGAGCACCACTGTAGCAGATTCTGCGGCCACCTAGTGATGGCTTGTTGATGACGGTGCTTGCAGGAGAGCAGGCCCTTTCTATTCAACCGTATGCGCATCCTCCACACCGCAGACTGGCATCTGGGCGCTCGACTCGTCGAGCGTGACCGCCTGCCGGAGCATGCCGCTTTTCTTGACTGGCTCATTGAGACGCTGCGCGGTGAGAAGATAGACGCGCTGCTGCTTAGCGGTGATGTCTTTGATGCAGCTAACCCGCCGCAGGATGCGGTGGGCTTGTACTTTGACTTTCTCAGGCGGCTGGCTGACCTGCGCACGGTGAAGGCCGTGATTACCGGCGGGAATCATGACTCTGCCTCCCACCTCAATGCGCCACGCGAGCTGCTGAAGCGTTTTGAGGTGCATGTCTTTGGTCATGCGGGGGAAAACAGGGTGGATCTCGGCGATGCTGTGGTCGCTGCCGTGCCATTTCTCCGCGAACGCGATCTGCGACAGGCGGCCGTGGGCGAGGCGATGACGGATGTGCAAAGCCAGGTGCGCGCGGCTATTCGTGACCACTATGCTGCGCAACTCGGTGCCTGCCGTGCGCTGGCTGGAAAGCGCCCGGTGATTGCCATGGGGCATCTTACGGTGCTCGGAGCGACGACGAGCGATAGTGAGCGGGACATCCACATCGGTAACCTGGGTGCGGTGGGTGCGGATGTGTTTGAGGGCTTTGGCTATACTGCGCTGGGGCACTTGCATAAACCGCAGAAGGTCGCGGGACTGGAACATGTGCGCTACAGCGGCTCGCCCGTGGCGCTCAGTTTCTCTGAGGCTACGGACAAAAAATCGGTCATCGTGATCGAGACCGAGGAGATGAAAATCGAGACGCTTTCGATCCCCGCCACTCGGCAGCTCACGCGAGTCAGTGTCAGTCGCGCCACGCTCGCTGCTGATCTTGCCCATGTGCCTGCGGCATGCTGGGCCGAGGTCACGGTGAAGCTTGATGCCCCTGAAGCCGATCTTGACCGCCAGATCCGCGAAGCGGCTGCCGGGCGGTTTGAGGTCTTGAAAGTCCTGGCTGATCTCCCGCCCACCCAAGCCTCCAACTGGCAACACACCGGCCCTAATCTGAGTGAACTGCAGCCCCGCGAAGTGTTTCGTGAATTGCTGAAGGAGAAGCAGATTGAGGGTGAAGAATTGAGTGCGGTGTTTGATGAGCTGCTGGCGATACGGGAACAAAAAATCACTGCCTAATTCATGCGCCTCCTTGCCGTCCGACTTCAGAACCTTAACTCACTCAGCGGAACGCATGAGGTGCGGTTTGATGCGGTGCCGCTGAGTGCGGCGGGGGTGTTCTTGATCACGGGGCCGACGGGTGCGGGGAAATCAACCTTGCTGGATGCGATGACGCTGGCGCTGTATGGCCGGGCGGCACGTTATGGCAATGACCGGGCGGATGAGATGATGAGTCGGCATACGGCGGAATGTCTTGCTGAAGTGGACTTTGAAACGGGCGGCGAAACGCTGCGCGCCATCTGGCGGCTGCGGCGCGCACGTGGGAAGGCGGATGGGAAATTGCAACCGGTGGAGCGGCGACTGGCGAATGCCACCACGGGGGAGATCCTTGCCGAGAAGGCGGCTGAGATGGATCGCATCATTGAAGAAAAGACGGGGCTGGATGTACAGCGCTTTCTGCGATCCGTGTTGCTGGCGCAAGGGCAGTTTGCGGCGTTCTTGAAGGCGAAGCCCAACGAGCGCGCGGAACTGCTGGAGAAGATTACGGGCACTGAGATTTACAGTGATCTGTCGGTGCTGGCCTTCGAGACCCACAAGGCGAAGGACGAAGCTGCACGTACGCTGAAGGATCGCCTTGGGGCGATGACGGTGCTGGACGATGCAGGGCGCGCGAATCTTGAGGGAAGCCTCATCGAGGCCAGAGCTACGGCTGAACGGCTCCACACTGAAAGCCAAGCTGCGACGCAACAGCAGCATGCGCAGCGCGAGCATGCCGTCATCGTGGCAGAGATCACGCAGCTCACTGCATCGCATCATGCGCTGCAGCAATCGCAGGCAGGAGTGAGCGCTGAGGTTGTCAAGACGAGGACCGCTGCTGAAGAGACGAAGCAGCTACGGGCGAAACGCGAACCGGTGTGGGAGCAGGCGGCGGGCATGGCGGCGCAGAGCGAGCAGTTTGAAAGGCAGCTCGGTGAGAGTCGCGCGATGTATCAAACGTGGGCGAAGGAACAGAAGGAAGCGACTGCGCGATGTGAAGCTGCCGAAAAGACGCTGGCCGCCCACATTGATGCCACGCAGGCCCTTGAAGCATGGCTGAAGCAAAACGCGAGTGATGCCGAACTCGGTGACAGCTTGCCCAAGCTACGCGTGGCCGTGCGTGAATGGCGTGCGGCATTTGAAAAAATCGCCGAAGGCCGGAAGCGTCATGCGGAGGCGCAGGTGCTGCAGCAGAACCTAACTAAGGCGGAGACTGCGGCGGCGGCTTTGACGAAGCAAGGCACTGAAGGAAGCGCCCAAGCGAATAAGGATCGTGCGGAGTTGGAACGGCTTACGAAAGCCCTCGAAGCGCAGCGGGAAGTGATGCGACATGCCGAGAAGGTGGCAGGCTTTGACGAGCAGCGGCACGATTTAAAACCGGGCGAGGCCTGCCCGCTGTGCGGAGCGCTGGAGCATCCGTTTGCGCAGGGGGAGGCGAATTTTGAATCGCAGCTTCAATCGGCACGAAAGCTTCTCAAGGGCCTCGAACAACAGCGCGAGAAAGCGAATCGTGATCTCGCGGTATTGGAGCGTGAGTTGGCAAAGAATGAGGCGGAGGTGGCGGCAGAGCAGAAACGGATCGTGGAGACGAAGAAACGCGTGATTGAGCTGGAGGCGCCTACGGATGGAGTGTTGGAGCAGTGGAGTGCTGAGGAGAAGCTCAAGCGAAGTGCGGTGCAACTGGGTGGCCAGTCTTCGCCCCAGGATGCGGAGCGTGAGATCAGTGGGTTGGAGAAGCGAGCAGCGATGTATGCGAAGAAGCGTGATGAGGCGGTGCAGAAGCGCAGTGAAAGGCAGAAGATCGAGGGCGACATCCAACTGGCGCAGCAAGAGCAGGCGGCGAAGACGCAACGCCTGGAAGAATTGAAGGCCGAGGGTGTGACGCTGCGAACTAAGGCGGATGCTTTGAAGGCGCAGTTGAGCGAGTTGCTTGGTGGCAAGACGCTTAGTGAAGATCGTCAGTTGCATGAAGCAAAGGTTGCAACGGCGGAGAAGTCTTGGCGTGAGGCAGATGCGAAACTAAACGCGCTGCAAACACAGAGCGCGGCGACGGTGGCGAAGCTGGAACAGCTTGAAATTCGTCGGCAACCGTTTGCAGGACAGAGTGTGCTTGATGAAGGAGCACTGAGGGAACTGGAGACGAACGCCAAACGGCTGAGCGATGCCTTTGCGACTAAGCGCACGGAACTTGGCTCGCTGGAGCAGCAGGTCCGCAATGATGATGAGGCACGGAAGCGACGTGAATCTGGCGGTGCGGAATTGCAGGCGGCGGAAGCTGAGGCGTTGCGCTGGGGGCGGCTGAAGGAGCTGATCGGATCGGCGGATGGGGCGAAGTTTTCGCGCTTTGCGCAATCACTCACGCTGCGGCAGCTCATCGGGCTGGCGAACGAGCATTTGAAAACACTGGCCGAGCGGTATCGCCTCATGGCGGCGGAGGGTGATGAACTGGACCTGCGCATCGTGGATCTGTTTCAGGCGAACGTGGACCGGCCGATGGAGAGTCTATCGGGTGGTGAGAGCTTCCTGGCGAGTCTCGCCCTGGCATTGGGTCTGAGCGAACTGGCGAGCAGGCATCACCCGATTGATTCGCTCTTCATTGATGAAGGATTTGGCACGCTCGATTCTGAGACGCTGGAAGTGGCGCTGAGTGCGCTGGAGAATTTGCGCGCACGCGGCAAGACGATTGGATTGATCTCGCACGTCGATTTGCTCAAGGAGCGGCTGACTACGCAGGTGCGCGTGGTTCGCGGTGCGGGTGGCACGAGTCAGATCCAGGTGGTGGCGTGAATGATGGGACGATGAACGTTTCTCGCATACCTTCGGCATGCGCCCTTGAGCATGGCATAACCTTGCATGGGGTCCAGGGGTGGCACTCGCTCCGCGAGTTTACCTCTGGCTACCTTCTTTGATCCCTTCGGGATCCATTCACTTCTTCTCGAAGACGAGTTTGCCGCCGAGCCATGTTTTGAGTACCTGGGTTTGCACGAGGTCGTCGATGGGGCAGGTCAGCGGGTCGCGATCCACGAGGATGATGTCGGCGAGCTTGCCGGGTTCGAGGCTGCCGGTGTTTTGCTCGGCTTTGAGGAGAAAGGCGTTGTTGCAGGTGTAGAGGCGGAGGGCTTCTTGGCGAGTGAGTGCGTTTTCGATGTGAACGGGTTTGTCGAGCTTGCGGGCTTTGCGGGTGATGGCGGTCCACATGCCGAGCCAGGGGTTGTAGGGATTGATGCTGCGGAAGGAGCCGATTTTCTGCATGTGGTCGCTGCCGCCACCGACGATGACTTTTTGATCGAAGCAGGCGCGCAGGGGCTGGAAGCGCGACATGCGCTCTTCGCCGAAGTGGCCCGTGAGCGTGCGGCCGTCCATGTGGAGCCAGATGGGTTGGAGGTCGATGCAGACGCCCAGCTTCGCGGCTTTGGCGATGGAGTCTGGATGCATGAAGTTGCAATGGGTGACGCTGCTGCGTGCGGCGCGAATGCTTCCCGCATTCTGACCATCCACGGCCTCGTAGGTATCAATGAGGAGCTGCACGGCGGCATCACCGACGCTATGCGCGGTGAACTGCAGACCGGCGGCGGTGACTTTTTCGACGAGCTGCTTCAGACGCTCGGCGGGGATTTTTTGAACTCCACGATACTGTGGATCGGTGATGCCATAGGCCTCGCTGATGCCCCAGGGGTCGATCATCCACGCACTGCCGGTGAGCATGCCGCCATCGAGATAGACTTTGGTGCCGATGATTTGCAGCATGGGGTCATTCTTTGTCAGCGGGTGCTGGATGACTTCGTCGATGGCTTTTGCGCAGGCGGGCCAGAGGCTCATGGTGGGAATGCCGGGAGAGGCACGCATGCGCACGGTGAGGTCTCCTTTGGTGAGCATCTGCTGGTAGAGTTCGCACTGTTTCAGGCTGGAGTCTCGATCTGCCACGGTGGTGAGACCGACGGCGTTGTAATCACGGAACAATTCGATGGTGCGGCGATAGGTGTCTTCTGCGGTGGGTGATTTGGCCGATGTGGGAGCTTTGACGTTGTGGCTGAGACTGCGCAGCAGGCCGGTGGGTTCGCCTTTGGCATCCACCTCCATCACGCCGGCGCTGCCTTTGGACACTTTGTAGTCACGGCTGTAACCGCCGAGCTTGAGGGCTAGGCTGTTGAGCATGGCGTCCGGCCCGGTGGAAAAGACGACGGGGTTGTTGGGTGCAATGCGGTCCAGCTCTGCGCGGGTGGGGTAGCGCTTCTCTTCGAGGCGTGTGATGAAGATCTGACGGACGCTGATGAGCTCGCCGGGTTGGGAGACCTTCACGCGACCGCTGAGGTAGGCGAGCACCTCGGCGATGGTTTCCATGGTGGGAATTTCATGATCGAACTCCGTCATGGCCGCGCCGGGGTGGACGTGGGAGTCCATGAGGCCGGGAAGCACCGTTTTGCCGCTAAGGTCGAGAAGTTGTGTGGCATCGTTCTTCAATGCGAGGACTTCGTCGTTGCGACCCACGGCGGCGATGCGTCCGTCCGCTTCGATGGCGATGGCCTCGGCGATGCGGAAGTCTTTATCGACGGTGATGACTTTGCCGTGATGGAGGATCAGGGCGGGTGCGGCGTGGAGCGATGTGACGAGAACAACCAGAAGAGCAGTGAGTTTCATTGGCATACCAACGTCGCTATTATCCAGTTTGTTCTTCTCCGAACGGTGCGCCTGTGCTTGGTTGGTTGCATCCCATGGCCATTTCAAATATCGAAAACAAAGAATCCCAGATCTGGGTCTATGACGAAAACAGCCAGTGTGTTGGGAACATGCCGAATACTCGTGTGGAGCTGGCAGGGTTTACCTCCGACTTTTTCGTCACTGTGGAAGGCGGGTGGATCCGCACGTATGATCAGGATTGTGAACGACTTGGGAGTTTAAGCGCCATTGGGGTCACCGTTCGCAGTGTGTCGGGAGGCAACTTTACGGTTTCTGATGCGGGGGATGTCAGGACTTATGATGGCCGCTGCAAGGAGATGAGGAAGCGTAGCGCGTAAACGCTACACCCACATGGCCTGCAAGCGCTTCACGCTTACAGGCTGGGCTGTGCCGAGTTCTTGGGCGAAGACTTGGACGCGGTATTCTTCCATCATCCAGCGGAAGGTTTCGTGCTGGGATTTGGGAACGTGGGACTGCCAGCCGTCGAAGTCGGCGATGAGGTTGTATTTGTCGATGTCTTTGGCGGGGCTGGCGAGGCAGCGCTCGTTGCGGATCTGGATGGCTTTCAAATAGCGCGGGAGATGCTGGAGCTGCTCGTGCGGTGTGGTAGCGAGGAGATCGGCGGGAATGAGGCGGGCGAGATCCTGTTCGAGGCCGGGGTAACGTTTGGGCTGCGCGAGGAGTTTGGCGCGGAGGTCGTGGATCTGGGTGAAGAGTGTCTTCACCCGATGGGTCACGACGGGGAGGTCACGGCGAACGGTTTCGCAGAGTGCGAAGAAGCGTTTCTCGGTGAGCGGGAAGGTGGGCTGCAGGCGCAGCATGTAGGCGAGGATGTGCTCGTGGGCCTGCTGGGCGAGGTTTGACACGGGTGCGGCAGCGGGGGCGTTGAGCTGGGTGAGAGCGGCCTGGAAGCTGGCGGGCTGCTGCGGTTTGGCGGTGGCGCCGCCGATGCTGCGGAGTTCTTTCGGCAGCCACGCGAGGTCTTTGCTCAAGGTATTCTCGGCGAGCTGGCGAACGGCGGCGGGTGTGGTGCGTGCGGCTTCGGCGGAGGTGCGGAAGAGGCGGACATCGATTTCGTTCTCGCGCAGGACAAGGCCGAGGTAGCCGAGAATGGGAGTGCCGTTGAGTTCTTCGACAATAATAGTTTCTGGTAGGTCGCCGAAGGACCAGGACTTCAAGGCGAAGCGTTCGACGCGTGGCAGCAGCTTGTCCCAGGCGTCGGAACGCGGGTCCTGCTTTTGCATGCTGGTGCGGATGGTGTCGAGGTCGCGACTGGCAGCGATGACGGTGTTGTTCTTCTTCGGATCGAGCACCTCAACGCGTGGCTGCAAGTGGGCTGGCAGACTTTGCGGGGGCCAGTCTTCGGCGCGCACTTGGATGCGATAGCGGCGCGTGATGAAATCGGCGAGGGCGTCGAGGAAGGCTTCGCGGCCGGGATCGAAGTCGGCGGCGATTTCGCGTGCCTTGGGATCGATGGGCATCAACTGGCGGCGAATGACTTTCGGCAGGGCACGCAGCATGACGTTGGCGAGTTCTTCGCGAATGCCGGGGACCATCCACTGAATCTGACCGCTGGTGAGATGACCGGCGAGCTGCGCGGGCACACGCACGGTGACACCGTCGTTTTCTTCGCCGGGCTGGTAGTTGTAGGTGAGGGGCAGCGCGGTGTTGCCGAGGGCGACCTGATCGGGGAACATCTGCAGGTCGGCCTCGAACTCTTCGCCGGCGGTGAGTTCCTGTTCGGTGGCGCAGAGGAAGTTCGGCTGCTCGTCGATGTGCTCTTTGACGAAGCGATTGAGGTCGTGAATGGACGAGACGTTTTTGATGCGCGCGTCATAGAAACTAAACAGGCGCTCCTCGATGGCATAGACGCGATTGCTGCGCACGCGGGTGAGCATCGTTTCGATCTTCTGCCGCAGCTTGTTGTTGTGCGCGTAGAAGCGCAGGGTGATGGGCACCTCCTGGCTGTCGATGAGCGCAGCGCGGATGAACATCTGCGTGGCACCGACAGCATCGACCTTGAGGTAGTCGATGTGCTGACGCTTGACCTCCAGGCCGTGAATGAGCACGCGCTGTGTCACCAGGACGCGCCCGGCTTTGAGATTCCAATGCGGCTCGCTGTATTTGTACTGGCAGAGATGCGCGCCGAGTTCGGCGATCCAGTTGGGATCAATCTTGGCGAGCGTGCGTGCAAAGAGCTGCGAGGTCTGCACGATCTCGCCCGCGACGACCCATGGCGGCTGGCGGCCTTTGTCCTGGCCGGGTTTGCCCTTGCCGTTTTTCTCGCGGCGTTCGTAGAGATTCGAGCCGGGGAAGACGGACACTTCGCGATTGCCCGCAGCCTTGTAGAGGTTGCGCTCCTCCTTCATGGCGACATGGCCAAGCTGCGCGGCGAGGATGCTGCGATGGATGGCGTCGTCGGTTGCAGGTGGCGTTGGCTGGCGCAGATCGTCGCTGAAGGAATCGCAGAGCTGCTTCCAGACATCGCGCCATTCCTGCATGCGGGTGAAGGAGAGGAAGTTTGATTTGCAGAATTTTCTCAACGCATTGCGCGAGCCGCCCGAGGCTTCGGGCGTGGCGTTCCAGATTTTGAGCAGCGTGATGAAATCGGACTCGGGCGCGGCGAAGGCTTTGTGCGCGGCGTTGGCGAGTTCGCGTTTTTCTTCGGGGCGTTCGCGTGGATCGGGAATGCTCAAACCGGCGGCGATGATGAGCAGCTCGGGCAGGGCTTTTTCTGTGCGGGCCTGCAGCAGCATGCGGCCCAGAGTTGGATCTAATGGGAGGCGGGCGAGTTCGCGGCCGAGTGGCGTGAGCTCGTGTGTTTCGTTGAGCGAGCCGAGTTCGTGCAGCAGATCATAACCGGCACGGATGGCGGCGCTGACAGGCGGATTGATGAAGGGGAAGTCTTCGATTTCACCAAGCTTGAAGGCCTTCATGCGTAGAATGACTTCGGCGAGGTTTGCGCGCTGAATCTCCGGCATGGTGAAGCGGTCGCGCTTTTCAAAATCCTCCTGCGAGTAGAGGCGAATGCAGATGCCGTCCTGCACACGGCCTGCACGACCGGCGCGTTGGTTGGCACTGCTTTGCGACACGGCCTCGACGGGCAGGCGCTTGGTGCGCGTGCGCGGATTGTAGTGGCTGATGCGCGCGAGGCCGGTATCGACCACGTAGCGGATGCGCGGGATGGTGATGGAGGTTTCGGCGACGTTGGTGGCGATGACGACGCGGCGTTTGCGGCCCGGCTGGAAGATGCGCTGCTGCTCGGCGGAGGCCATGCGGCCAAAGAGTGCGAGCACTTCAAAGCCCGCACCGAGGCGGCCATCGAGAAGATCGCGCGTGTCGCGGATGTCGCGCTCGGTGGGCATGAACACGAGCACGTCGCCATCGTCGGTTTCGATGAGGGCGTTTTCGACGGCGGCGGCGGCACCGTCGATGAACCCGAAATCATCTTCGCCACCCGAGAGTGGCGCGTAACGAATATCCACGGGAAACATGCGACCGGAGACTTCGATGATGGGTGCGCCGCCAAAGGCAGCGGAGAAGGCCTCGGTGTCGATGGTGGCGGAGGTGACGAGCAGCTTGAGGTCGGGGCGCTTTTTGAGCAAGCCGACGAGATAGCCGAGCAGGAAGTCGATGTTCAGGGAGCGTTCGTGCGCTTCATCGAGAATGAGCACGGCGTAGTTCCGCAGCATGGGATCGCTCTGGATCTCAGCCAGCAGGATGCCGTCCGTCATGAACTTGATGCGGGTGTCGCGGCTGGTGTCGTCGCTGAAACGCATCTTGCAGCCGACTTCGCGGCCCCAGGGCACATTGAGTTCCTCGGCCACACGTTTGGACACACTCATGGCCGCGACGCGCCGTGGCTGCGTGCAGCCGATCTGCCCGCGCGCATCGTGCAGCGCCTCCAGGCACATCTTGGGCAACTGCGTGGTTTTTCCTGAGCCGGTTTCGCCTGCGAGGATCACCACCTGATTTTGACGAATGGCCGCGACGATTTCGTCACGGCGGGCCGTGATAGGCAGGTCGGGGGGATAGCTGATGTGGGGCATGAGACGAAAAACGGGGCGCGGAGAGTAGGCGGAAAATAGCAGATGACGAATTCCGAATGACGAATGCCCCAAAGATGTATTGTCTGGGATGGAATCCACCCGTACCAAAGCTGCTCCTCAAGGCGTTTGCGCCGTCACCGGCAAATCACAGCCGGTTGCCCAGCTCTTTCACATGCGGGAACTGCGGCCCAACATTGCGCACACACTGCGCGCTCGCCATCCGGAGCTGGCCGAGGATTCAAAGGTAAGCGCTGATACCGTGAATGCAGCGCGGCTGGAATACATGCGCCACTTGCTGGAGACCCAGGTGGGTGATTTGACAAAGCTGGACGAGGAAGTCGTGGAAAGCCTGCACAAACACGAGGTGCTGAGCGAGCGCCCGCTCTCGGAGACGGAGGAGGTGCAGCACCTCACCTTTGGCCAGTGGCTGGCGGACAAGATCGCGGACTTTGGCGGGAGCTGGACGTTCATCATCTCGTTCTGCCTTTTTCTCGTGCTGTGGATTATCATCAATGCCGGTGTGCTGATGAAGCAGCCGTTTGATCCGTATCCATTCATTTTGCTGAACCTCTTGCTGTCGTTCCTGGCCTCGCTTCAGGCGCCGGTGATCATGATGAGCCAGAACCGGCAGGAGGCACGTGACCGCCAGCACGCGGAGGGCGACTACAAGATCAATCTGAAGGCCGAACTGGAGATCCGGCATCTGCATGAAAAGATGGACTACCTGCTGCACCAGCACGCCACCAAGCTGATGGAGGTGCAGCAGATCCAGCTCGACCTGCTGCGCGAGCTGGCGCATGGGCGGGATAAGCCCAAGGTGTAGTTTGGGGGAGAGAGGCCATGGCTTCTGAGGTGTGAGCTACACGTTGTGCGCAGGCCGTTTGGCACCGGCTTTGATCCCATCGTGGATGATTTGCACTTCACCGCTTGTCCAAACCGGGGAACCAATCCTAGTGGTTGATCATCCAAGCGGGCGGACGCGCAGATGACGCAACGTGTAGAAGGGCGAATCCGATTCCGTTATGCGTCGCGCTCCATCCTTGCGATTGGGGCCGAAGCGCTCGCGCTGCGCCTCGAAGATGCCTTCGACAAACGCCTTGCTTCCCAGCACCACGCCATCGGTGAAGTAGCGCACACGCATTCGCACCAGTTCCGCCGGGCTGAGCTTGCCCTTCTTAGCTAGCACCGTACGAGCTGATTCAGTGGTCACACCACGAGATACCACTTTCTCATTTTGAGCATCCTTGACCTCGCGTCCCTCCGCATGCAGCAGGCAGCGATAGGCCTCAGCAGTACCCGCCCTCTTCCAGCCGTCCACCGGTTTGCCGAGTGCTTTGCACAGACCGCGTTGCGCTCGGCGGCTGCCGCCCAGAGCCTCCGCATAACCACACCAGCGGTAGTCCTTCGGATCTTTGACCAGACCGGCACGAACAGGGTTGAGGTCGATGTAAGCGGCCATCGTGATTAGCGGCTCGCCTTTACCTTCGACCAGCACACTCTTGAAGCGATCCATCCAAAGCGTGCCACGGCGTCCGCGCCGCTTGTTGAACCAGCGGCTGAAGCGTTCTTTCACCTCTTTGACGAACAGAGACAGATCGCAGAAGCGTTTCTTGAGCGCCGCGACTCGCTCCTCCGCCAGCACCACCATGCCGCGTGCG
>CAINGK010000149.1 GCA_903848465.1 uncultured Verrucomicrobiota bacterium | reverse complement strand
GCTCCGCTCCAGCCTCCTCTCAGGATCGAGGCAGGCACGAAGATCAGCACGGCCTTGACGAACACGCCCATCACCTGTTCAATCGCTCAGAGGTGACTCACTTTTGATCCGCGATCCGCTGCACTTTTGATCCGCGTTTTATACTCATTCCACTGGTGGGAATGATTGTCGGAATTATGGGGCTTATCCTGCCAACGAAGCATGATTGAAGATTCGTCAGACGGCAAGGGGGGGGGCTTGAGCGCACCTCTCACTGCTTCAGATTGGCAAGTATCCCCTTCGATTTCATCCCATTGGCTTAGCGTCAGATTTCTCAATTCTGATATAGCCCCCCCTTTGTTTTAAAGCAGCGAAATGGGCTGAATTACCCCGTTTTAATGAAAAACATACCAGCATTGCTAGTATGCGCTGGACTTCATGAAGGGGTGGGGCAAAGCATCCCCCATGCGGCAACACAGTAAACATCTGGGCAGGTTTACTTATCGCCAAGACTCCATCACTCCTGGCAGAATGTAACTGATGCGGTCGATCAATACCGACAAACAACAGCATGAGCTATTTGCCTTCTGCTTCAATGGGTTTCCACTCTCGCGATATTTTTTGAGCCTCGGCAATTTGCTCGGGCGTCATTGCTTTCTCCAAATCTGCGCGGTATTTGGCTGCATCTTGTGAGCATACATCTCCTTGAGCCGCAGATAAGTTAAACCACTTGTATGCCTCTACAGCATCCTTAAGAACACCCTGCCCGGAGGCAATAGACATACCCAACCAGAGTTGCGCTTGAGCATGGCCTTGTTCTGCTGCCTTGCGATACCACTTTGCAGCCTCTGCTGCATCCTGGGATAATCCGTCTCCAGTGGCGTATCGAAATCCCATTTCCACCTGCGCCTCTGCATCTCCTTGATCTGCCGCTCTGCGATTCCATATCGCCGCCTGCCGGTCATTTTTTTCCACCCCGCGTCCAGCACCATAAAACCTTGCTAAAGCTTTTTGTGCTTCAGCATTTCCCTGTTCCGCCGCCTTATACAACCATCTTATGGCCACTGCCTCGTCTTTGGACAAACCAATACCAAAGGCGTAATGCAATCCCAGCTGAGACTGAGCTTGAGCGTGTCCTTGCTCCGCTGCCTTGCGATACCACTTCGTAGCTTCTACTGAATCCTTGATAATGCCATTTCCTTTGGCGTAACTTTTCCCAAGTTGATATTGTGATTCGGCGTCTCCCTGCTCTGCCTTCTGCTGAGTTACTGAGATACTGGCTGAGTCCTCTCGATTCCGCTTCCATAGAGCGGATTGTTTGAGTGCTGCTCCGATCTGTTCGAGCGACATCCTTTTCTCCAAAGCTGTTCGTTTTTCAACTGCCGAAGTTGCCCACTCGTCATCCTGCATTGCAGCCAAAGCATACCACTTGTACGCCTCCACCAAACTATGGGAGGCACCGCTACCGTTGGCATAGCAGTCTCCCAATTCAATCTGCCCGTAGGCATCTCCTTGATCTGCGGCTTTGCGGTACCATTTCGCTGCCTCGACTAAATCTTTGGAAACACCAGTGCCCGTTGCGTAACAAAGGGCCAGACCGGTCTGAGCCAAAACATATCCTTGTTCTGCGGCTTTCCGGTGCCACTTCACCGTCTCAACATCGTCTTGAGGTATAAATGGAGGTAAGCCAACAGAGTGCCATGTGCCCAAATTGAATTGTGCTTCTGCGTTACCTTCCTCAGCCTTGGCCCGCGTTTCAGCAACTTGCTTGGCCAAGTCGCCATCGCTTTGACCATAGCAGGCGGACACACAGCACATAGCCATGCAGGTAAAAAAACACAGTATTAAAAGGCGTGGATTCATATTCGTATCCTTGCTGGACAAACTCTTTTGGGAAGAGATGTATTTGGACCGCAAAATTCCTGCGAAGGCTTTCTCTAGGCTGCCAGCGCGGCACAGGGTTTGATGCGTGCCAGCACTGGCTGCATTGCGGATTCGGTCACTTGGCGGTCGTAGTGGGATTGCAGATTCAGCCAGACTTCGGCAGGCCATTGGAAGTAACGAGCGAGGCGCAGGGCGGTGTCTGCGGTGATGGCGCGCTTGCCCTTCACGATTTCATTGATGCGGCGTGGTGGAACGCCGATGTCGTTGGCAAGACGGTATTCGGACAAGCCAAGGGGCGCGAGAAAGTCTTCGCGAAGAACTTCTCCGGGATGAATGGGGGCGTGTTTCTTCATGGCTTGATAAGGTTAGTGGTAATCGACGATTTCGACATCATGCGGCCCGTCTGATTTCCAGTGGAAGCAGATGCGCCATTGGTCGTTGATGCGGATGGAGTACTGGCCTTTGCGGTTGCCTTTGAGCGCTTCCAGTCGATTGCCTGGCGGAACGCGAAGCTGCAACAATTCCGAGACGGCGTGAAGCTGGGCAAGTTTCCGCAACGCTGTGCGCTGGATGTCCGGCGGGAAGGCGCGGACTTTCTCCAGCCGGAACAGGCGGGCGGTGTCGTCGCAGGCAAAGGAACGGATCATGCATTGTGGCTGGTTCATAATAACGGGGAGCGTTATGGGGGGCAAGCGGGAACTGCGGGCGTCAGGACTTGCGGCGGATGATCTTTCCGCCTCCAGGGCCGCCGGTTTCGGTCACGATCATGGGGGCCAGTTCGGCAAGGGCGGCTTCGATTTCCGGCTTGGGGGCGTTCCTGCCGAAAAGCTCATGCACCTTGGTCATGGTGAGAGGGCCATTGCCAAGGGCTTCCCATATCTTCGCTGCTTTTGGGTCTGCAAATGTGCCAGCAAAGATGTGGGCGGCACTGGCTTCGCAGTAGCGCCAGAATGCCAGCGCGGCTTCGAGGTGCTGTTTGCCGATGAAGTCGGCTTGATCCAGCAGGGCCAGCAGCAAAGCGATGCGCATGACCTGGGCTTCAGCGCGGGAAAGTATCTCGCCCATGCGCCCCGGTGGGGGCTCGCTGAGTTGTGTGTACATCGCATGCCACAAATCGCGGGCCTCTACATCCCGCTGAACCTCTCCACGGGCGCGAGCGGCTCTCACGGCAGAGCGGAGGGATTCAGTCAACTCTGTCGTGTCTGGCGTTCCGCCTCCTTCCGGCAGGAGCTTTGAGCGGTCGGCATGAATCCAAAGACAGCGATTGGCCAGACCGTTGCTCATCTCCACGCTGGCAAGCAGGCGGCGAAGCTCTGGCAAGGTGACGTGGCCTATCATGCTGATATGCGCGCCTTCGACCTTGATCGGGTCTTTTCGGCGTAGGACGGCGATTCGCTGCCCATCCCATGCCTGACGCAAGAGTACGGATACCGTGTTGCCCTCGCGCTTCATCACTTGCAGGACTTGGGCAAACTCGCCTTCAACCAACAGCAGGCGTTTGTCTCCATCGTCGTCAAAGACCTGGGTGATGCCTTCGCCGGACACGATGCCCGTCTCTACGCGACTGGCGAACCAATCAGGATCAACGGTTTCAAGGATATTCTTGGCCTGCGCCCAAGACGTACCTTTTCTGGCCTTGGCCGTGCGCCCGCAGATGATGGCAAACAGATTGGCGCGGTGCCGTGAGCCATCGGCCACGAAGTAGGGGGATGCGCCAATGAGATTGCCAAGGCCCGTGAGCAACTGCGCATAGAGCGCGGCGGGGTCGGCTTCGGTATGAGGCAGAATGCGGCGCACGATCTCGCCGGCGGTGCCATAAAGGGCGGAGTCTGGCAAGGTCGGCGGTTTGCTCGTGCCATACGAAAAGGACGAATTGCACGAAGGGTCTGCCGCCGGGTGGGGGGAGTTTTCGTAGTTTTCGTGCTTTTCGTTTCCGGGAGCGGCTGGAATGCTCGGTTTGAAGGTGGCACGCTGGCGGAGGGAGTCGGCGAGTGGCTTCATTGGAAAATGGCGTTGAGGGTTTCGAGGTGGGATTCAGGAGCGGCGATGATGTCGCCCAAGTCCTTGAATCCTTCAGGGAGCGCCATGGCATCGGCACGAACGCCAGCGGTTTCCAAGTCTGCCAGCCACGAAGCGGCGGCATCCATCCCGGCTTCATCCGCATCAGGGATGATGCGAACGCTTCGACCTTTGAGGAGTGCCAGCAATGCAGGATCACGGGCAAAGCGAGAGCTGGCGCTGGTGGCAGCAAGGATGCTCCAGCTTTCCTTCATGTTCACCAGCGCGTAGGCGGCGAGTGCTTCAAGGAGTCCAATGGCACCCTCCACGAGCAGGACGTTCTGCGTGTCTCCAAGCCAGTGCTGGCCGATGAATGCGCCGGTGCTTCCTGGCAGATTCTTGGCCTTGATCTTCGTGCCATCGCTTCGCGTGAAGGGCTGGCCGTCAAGACGGCGTGCTTGTGCAAATTTGCCTTCGTGAATGATGAAGCAGCGCTGGCCTTCGATCTCCGCGCCTCGCACGAATTCCCAGCGGTGCGCGAGGTCAACGGCATCGGGTAGCATGTGGCGGAGTTCCGCAATGGCCGTGATGCCAGCGGCTTTCAGCGGCTTGAACTCCGGCCATGCTTTGCGCTGGCGTGCTTTCTTCTCTGCCTCGCTTTCAAAGTCGGGCGCGGTGTTGTCTGGCCGCGACCCTGCTTCATCCAGCAGGTAGCCTAGCGGGCGTGTGGAACTGACTGCACTGCGGAGCTTGTGGCGGAGTTCGGATTCCGTCCAAGGTGGCTGGCAGTGCGTTTGATTCCATGCCATGAGCAAGGGCAAGGCGTCCTGCTCTGTCATGGCAAAGCCACGAGTGAGAGCAGCGGCGGCGTTGAATGTGGCGGAGTGTCCACCAATGCCTGCAATGGCAGGCGGCATGCGCTCCAGGTAAGCGGCAGCGCGTTCTTGAATGGTATTCATGGGTGCAATTGGGTTGCACCGGGGTCAATTTCGCCTACTCTCCGCGTACCACACGCAGGGCCGGGCGGGCGAAAGTCTCCCGGCTTTGTTATGCCTGGGGATGGGTGCCATTGTTGACTGGCTTTCGGGCCTTGGTCTGGACGTGGAAGCGTTCGCGCAATGCAGCCTCGCACTCCAGCAGGTCAAATCTTATGGACTTCCCGATTTTGAAGTGGGGCAGCACGCCATTGCGTGTGAGTTCGTCGATGTATCGCAGAGACAAACCGCAATGTGCGGCGATCTCGTGGCGGGTTTTCTTCGCGGCTGGGAGGCCGGAAGCTATTTGTGGAGCAGGTGATAGAGCCATGCTGCCAACAAGAGCAGGCAGCCGCACAGCTCGCGATTGCGTTAAAATCGCCGGTTTTGGTCTATTTTAGCGCAATAGCATCAAAGGCATCATTTCCGACGCTTACGAGCTATGGGCTGCTCTGCCATGAACCGTTGGAAACCGGCCTTCGTTATCCAGCGAGAAAGCTCAGAACTCTCAGTAGGGCTGATGGGTGGAACTTTACTTCGATCTTCGAGGTCACAGGTAGAAAAGAAGCCATCTTCAGCATTCTCGACATTGATCAATTCGGAGCCGCGCAGAGCATTGTACCGCTGCTCTCGAACGGCCAGTGCTAATTCTCTCCGCGTGACCCTCTGTCGGGTCACTCCTTCGCCGAAATCGTGTAATCGCCGATTCATAACCAAACACAGCGCACTTGGAAAACAGCAGGCAAGGTCGTGAGCAGTGAACCCACGACCTCGCTTTCGGCGGAGGCCAAGTTGCTTCACGGTCAGCGGAACGGAGTCCAATAGAATCTTCCCGCCGCCATTCGGTTGCTCTGGATGCTTTCGCTTGGCCCTCAAGGCGGTTAAGATTCGTTTGAAGAATGGTTCGTCACCGTCCCTTACTGCCCAAGCGATGTGATAGGCGACACGCACCACGGTTGCCCGCTCCAAGTCGCATTTGAGGCGTGGCACTAGTCCGCCTTCCTCCTGTTCTTTCCACCAGTCTTCAATCTCAGCACCATTCATGTCCTTCCTGTTTTTCGGCCCGCCAAAGGTGTCGGTCATTCCCGCCCATGTGGCCCACATCATCACCTGATGTTCCAGAGTCGTTGCAAACACCCCATCTTGGGCCTGTTTCCGGGCGTTGTCGATGGCAGCGGACTGATGCTGCTTTGAGTATATCTGGGCAAAGGCTTCCAAATCAGCCAATTCTGCATCAGTGTAGCACCTGTTTTGTTTCGGCACTGCATGCTTCTTGCTCTGCTGAGGTGTATTTTTGCGTGGATTCTTCGCGTTGTCTTCCTTGATGATTTTGGACGCATTCCAAGGCGATTTGCTCCTTTGGACTTCAAATGCTTTGCTCATGCTGCATCCTCCATGCGAATGATGTTTGTGGGCGTAGCCGTCTTGGGCGTGATGGCAAAGTAAGCCTCGGCATCCTCAGGCCGTGCCAGTTCGCGGTAGTGCTGGAACAATACAGCGGTGTTCGTGTGTCCGAGTTGCAGGGCGGTCTTGGCGGCGTCCTGATGCAAGGCCAGATGGTAGCTGGCGAAAGAATGACGGGCGGCGTTGGCGGGCCATTTGATGCCTGCCTCTTTGCGGGCAATGTCGAAGCGGTCCTTGTGTCGCATCTCGGTGAGGCGCACCGGGCCGGAGCGTTGCGCGTGTGGCTCAAGCCATGCTTTGAGATTGGGCGTGATGACAACAAGGCGGCGTTGGCTGCTCTTGGCATTCTCGGCGGTGACTTCAATGAAGCCGGTCTTGAGATTGATCTCGTTCCAGTCCAGCCGCGCAATCTCCGCCGTGCGTAGTCCGGCAAAGAATCCAATGGCGAGCGCGGGCACGATCTCCGCCGGGGCGGCAGCGAGCACAGCGGCGGCGTCTGCGGGCGCGAGGATGCCGGGAGCCTTCCGTATCACCTTCACCTTCGCGGCGCGTGAAACCGGGTTTTCCTCGGTATAGCCACGGCCTGTGCAGTAGCCAAAGAAGTTGTGCAGCAAGCGGCGGTGCTTGTCGCGGGACTGTGCGGAGTGCTTGAGGCCGAAAAGCCAAGCATCCACGTCCTTCGTTGTGATCTCCGCCACGAGGCGTTTGGCGTGCTTCTTGGCGAAGAGCTGCAAACGATAGGTGAAGTCCCGCAGATGGGAAGTGCTGGCCCCTTCCCTCTCTCGTGTTTGGACAAATTCATCGTAGGCGATGAGCACCTTGGCGGAGCGGCGGCGCAAATGCAGGTGGTCGGAATAGAACTTCAAGGCGGCATCCAGGGTGAAGCCTTTCACGCCAGAGGCGGCGAAGCTCTCCGCCAGTTCACGCGAACGAATCACGGCCTTGCGCTCCGCGTCGGTGAAGTCGCCATGCTTCCGGCCCTCGTTCAAAAGCTCCACCTGCTTTTCTGCCATGAAGGCATCCGCACCCTCCGGCCCGCTGCGAGCGGTGAAGTACTTCTGCTCGTATTTGTCCCCTTGGCG
The DNA here is from genome assembly GCA_903848465.1 of uncultured Verrucomicrobiota bacterium. GTDB lineage: Bacteria > Verrucomicrobiota > Verrucomicrobiia > Verrucomicrobiales > Verrucomicrobiaceae > Prosthecobacter. The sequence goes on along the minus strand of CAINGK010000149.1, from coordinate 26,551 downwards.
GAAAGTGACGCGGAACTTGTAGCGCGGGTGCTTGTACTTTCTGAGGGTGATGAGTTGGCGAGCCATGATTGCATGATGATGCACTGAAACGCACCAAAAGTCATCCAAAATCCGTTACAAAACAGTTACAGCGACATCTTAGCCTTGATTTATAAGGGAGGTTTACGGTCTCCGAAGCCGCATATCCAGGTTCGATTCCTGGCGGGCGCACCAGCCGAAAATCGGCTGAACACCTTGTCAGTCAAGGGATCTACGACTTCGCCCGCATCGACAACCAACCCGACGTGCAATTCGCCCATACGCGTGACTTTATGGCTAAAACCTCGGCAGATGAACTCGGTCATGTGAAGGAGTTGCTGGGTTTGACGCGGGTTTGAGTGAGCCAAGAAGTTTCGGCCTCACCAAGAACCCAGCAGCTTTGCACCAGCCTTCGCATATTTGGCAAAGACCCGAGTGAGGTCGGCATATTCCGCCTCTTCCAGTTCCACGCCTTCTTTTTCGCGAACCAATCGCATCGCTGTCTCAAATGAGAGCGATACCAAAGCATCTGCGATTTCTTTAACCTGCTCGTTGCTGAGTTCGTAGCTGTACAAGGAATACGGGCTGATTGCTAAGGTAGTATCATTATACCTGCCTCCACGAAACGAACCCTGGCCATGTCCACTGCATAAGCCCGCCGCGAGATCTGGTTTTTTCCAAAACCATACTCGCTTTGGGCTTTTCCAGATCGAATCCAGACCCATGATGAATCAGTGAGTTGCCTTACAACCTCCGCTCCTTCACCTCCGCCGCAATCTCAGCAAGGAACTCTGCAATCGGCTTCACGCCAAGGTCACCCTTCTTGCTATGGCGCACCGCCACGCACTGTGCAGCCGCTTCCTTCTCACCCAGAACGAGCATGTAAGGAATGCGATCAAGCTGGGCCAATCGGATCTTTGCACCGATTTTGTCCGCATCATTGTTCAATGAGACACGCAGGCCAGCATCTTTGAGCTGGGCGTAGATCTCATCGGCAAAGGCATCGACCTTCTCGCTGATGGTGAGGATGCGTACCTGCTCGGGGGCGAGCCAGGTCGGGAAGTGACCGGCAAAGTGCTCGATGAGGACGCCGCAGAAACGCTCCATGCTGCCGAAGGGGGCGCGGTGGATCATGACCGGGCGATGCTGGCGGTTGTCGGCGCCGTTGTAGGTGAGGTCAAAGCGCACAGGCAGGACGTAGTCCACCTGCACGGTGCCGAGCTGCCATTCGCGACCAATCACGTCCTTGATGACGAAGTCGATCTTCGGTCCGTAGAACGCGGCTTCGCCGGGCTCTTCGGTGAAGGGAACTCCCAGCGTGGCGGCGGCTTCGCGGCAGGCGGCTTCGGCTTTGTCCCACTGCTCCGGGTTGCCGGTGAACTTGCTGCTGTCCGGATCACGCAGACCCACGCGCACACGGTAGTCGTGCATGCCGAGGGTGTTGAGCACGATCTTCACGAGGCTGAGGCAGCCGAGGACTTCCTTGGCCACCTGGTCTTCGGTGCAGAAAAGATGCGCGTCATCCTGCGTGAAACCACGCACGCGCGTCATGCCGTTCAATTCACCGCTCTGCTCCCAGCGATACACCGTGCCGAATTCGGCGAGGCGCACCGGCAGGTCGCGATAGCTGCGCGGCTGGCTGTCGTAAATCTTGATGTGATGGGGGCAGTTCATCGGCTTCAGCAAGAAGCCGTCGAGCAGTTTGTCATCCGGCAGCACGCGGTCTTCGGTGATGACTTCCTTGCCGGCACGCTCGTTGAGCTGCTGGCGCATGCGGGCAGACACGGCACCGAGGCGCTCCATGACTTCACAGCAGCCGCAGCCTTCCTTGATCACCTTCGCGAGATCGTCGTTTTCAATGACGGGAGCGAACTGGCTGTCCTTGTAATACGGGAAATGACCGCTGGTCTTGTACAGGCCCACTTTGCCGATGTGCGGCGTGAAGACCTGGCTGTAGCCCTGCTTGCGCAGTTCTTCGCTGATGAAATTTTGCAGTTCCTGACGCAGGATCGCGCCGTTCGGAGTCCAGAGAATGAGCCCCTGCCCCACTTCTTCGTCGATGTGGAAGAGCTTCAATTCCTTGCCCAGCTTGCGGTGATCGCGCTTCTTCGCCTCTTCGAGTTGTTCGAGGTGCTTCGCGAGTTCTTCGCTGCTTGGGAAGGCGGTGCCGTAGAGGCGCTGGAGCTGCGGCTTCGTGTCGTCGCCCATGTAGAAGGCGCTGGCGACGGACATGATTTTGACGTGCTTGCACTTGCCGCTGTAGCCCACGTGAGGGCCAGCACAGAGGTCGATGAAATCACCATTTTGGAAGGTCGAGATCTGCTCGCCTTCAGGAATCTTTTCCAGCAGGTCCAGTTTAAACGTGCTCGGATTCCCCGGACGCTCCGTTAGACCACCCAGGCGGCCTGATTTCGCCAGCGCGATGGCTTCGTCACGGCTGACGCCCTTCCATTCAAATTTCTGGTTCTCCTTGGAGATCTTCTTCATCTCCGCCTCGATCTTCTCGAAGTCGTCCGGGGTGATACGGTGATCCGGGAGATCGAAGTCGTAATAAAAGCCGTTTTCGACCGGTGGGCCGTAGGCAAACTGGGCATTCGGCCACAGGCGCAGGATGGCGGTGGCCATCACGTGGGCACAGGAGTGGCGCAGGCGATCGATGTCAGACATCTGAGCGCGTTCTTCGAGGGTCTTGCGGGCTTCGGACATGGTTGTAAGTGGGGCCGTGTCCATGCCGCAGGACGCGGTGAGATTCAAGATGATAACGATGGTTAAAGCACACCGCCTTGCCTGCAAGGCCACAGGCTTCACCTAGACGACCTCAGCTCTGGTTACTGGACAGTGGTGGCGGGGGTGATCAAACGGCGACGGGCAACCGTGGGAACACCACCGGGGCTGTTGGCCGGGTTTCCGGCGTTCGCTGCCGGATTGATATTGCCATTGGCGGAAGCCATGGCGGTGTTGGCAGGTTGCCCTCCTTGAGGAGCATAGGCTTGAGTCGGCCCACGGTTCTGATTACCCTGCGGCAGAGGCGGCAGTGAAACCTTCGGCACCACTTGCGGGGTGCCGGGAATGGAAGCTTTGGGCGGCTGGCCTGGTGCTCCCATGCCTGGGCGAGGTTGGCCAGGCATCCCAGGCTGCTGCCCAGGCTGTGCTCGCGCGGCTTCCGTTCCGGCGATTTGCTTCATGTAGTCATCATTGAACCGTACCTCGGAGGTTTGCGTGCCCAGCGTGACTTCAGCCACGATCTGCTTGCGGCTGCTGCCGAGCTTGATGTTCTTCAACTGCATGCCGTTGGCGGCAGCCTGTGATTTTTTCAGTGGGACGCGTTCACCAGTCTTGGTGTTGACCACCACCACAGTGGGATCTTTGGCGTCCCCATAGTAGGAACCGATGGCGAGATCCTTGGCAAAGGACTCCTGCTCCACCACGGGAGGGGCCGTTTTCAGGGTGAATGGGTTTTTGTTCCAGCCGGCTTCATAGCGTTCGAGGGGATAGGCCTCTGGGGCGGTGAATGCCTGCGACTCTTCCGCAGCCATGGCACCTCCGGGCCCCAGGCACAGCACCGCCAGCAGGAGCACCCAAGTGGGCTTCACCGCTGTAGGCTGATGCAAGGATGGTAGGTTTATCCGTTTCAAATCAAGGGGCTAGAAAATGCGAAGTTCCACGAATGCAGAAACACCGCAAAGTGGTGTCCTCAGCAAAAATCGCAATAGGAACCTTTGCTCAAGCCAGTGATTGCGTAGGTCGTATCACGCGACGCGGCGAAGAGGTTGCAGTGACTTTTTCGCCACAGTCGCTAGGTCTTCTAATCATCTCCGCGCATGGCGGTTGCGCAGTTTTCACTTTTGCTTGTCGCGGACGTAAATGATCTCGCCGGATTTAAGCCGGTAGGCGGTGCCGAGACGCTCGCCTTCGCCGCTCTTGCTGGCTTGGCTTTCCTGGAAGCGTTCTATTTTCGTGCGGGCGGCGTCGATGGTTTCTGTCGTGGGCGACTTGTCAGCTTGGGCATCCGTCGATGAGGAGGGGGCAGATTTGGGTAGATTGAAGAAACTCACGACGGCGAGCAGCAGCGCCGCAGCGAACGCGATCCATACATCAAAGAGATTGATGAGACCGGCGGCAGGGTCATCGCCTTCGGAGTCGTCCCAGAGGCGCTTCTTCATGGGAGTGCGGGCCGGTTGGCGTGGGTAAAGAGGTGCTCCAGCGTGCTGAGATCGCGCTGATACCAGTTTTTGCGCACGAGATTCATCGTGTAGGAGCAGCAACCGAGCAGCACCCCGACCACCGTGGCGGTGAAGGCGACGACCAGATTGCTGGAGAGCGTGGCCAGATCGCCCGAAGCCAGGCCCGTCAGCGCCGGCCCCAGAGGAATGAGTGTGCCCATGAGTCCGAGCATGGGGGCGATGCGCGTCATCCAGGTGAGGCGGGACAACGCGGCGGCAATCTCAATCTCCAAATCCACCAGGCAATGCGCCATATCCCCTGCCCCGCCCCAATGAGCCAAGAGCTGGTGCAACCGTGCGGGCTGGCCGGTGGTAGCGCTGCTAAGAATGTGGAGCAGCCGCACCTGATCCCCGCCCTCCACATGCGCCCGCCGGAGTTCTGCCAGGATGGCTACGACGTGCCGACGCCCCAGCCACTCGCGCAACAGCCCGCCGAGCAGCATAGTACACCATGCCACGAGAATGACGATGGCTCCCAGCGTGGGGAGCAGCACCGCCTCGGAGATCAAAGAAAGGAGTTGTTCGAGCAGCTTCATGAAGTGGATCCGGCTCGCTTGAAGAAACCGACAATGACCAGAAGCACGGCTGCGGCAGCGATCAACCATGCGAATGCATTCCACGCTGGTTCTAGCACGGTTCCTTGCTGCTGCGGCTTGCTGGCAGCCGGAGCCTGCTCTTTGGCCTCGCTAATCTGAGGGCCACTGACTTTTTCGACCGCTGCATCCGGTGCTGCGGCGCTTTGCTGGAGTTTTGCCTTCATGTCCTGGGCCAGTGTCGCCGACTCCTGATCTCCCGGCGCGGTGAGCTTAACGCTGACAAAATCGGCCATCCGTGTGTTTCCGCCACTGACGAGACCGCCCGAGTCGCCATGAGCCTTGACGGAGGTGGCATAGAGTTTGGTTAATGTCTGCAACTGCTCCGGCGTGGCCTGCCACAGGTCTTTGCGCGCGGCCTCAATGAGCGTGGCACTGATTTCCTGCATGGCGTGGGGAGAGACACGTTCGAACCACTCGGTCAGTTGCAGCTTGTGCTTATCCTTGACGAGCACGTCATAGACTTCATCCCACGTTTCTTGGGAGATGCTTTCGCGCCGGGTGACGGACCAGCCAAAGGTGTTTTTCACCAGTTCCGCGATGTGCCCTGCACCGGCATAATCATGGGACTTCATGCCTTCCAGCCAGCGGCGGTTGAGTAGCTCCGATTTCAAATTAGTCGCCAGCACCTCCTCAAAGTCGCGCACGCGTGCGCCGCCGGGATCGCGCACATCCGAGATGAGTGCGGCGGGCGATTTGCCGGTGATTTTTTTCACCGCCATGCTGAGGCCACCAAGATACTCATAGGCATGGTGATTGGACAACTGGCTGGTCATGTTGGACGCCCACACGCGCAGTACGGTGTCCGTGTTTTGCAGCGCCTCCTCGTAGAGTCCGTCCACTTTCTCGCCCCAGGTGTCCTGTGTGTAAACGAAGCTCATGTTGTCCGTGTACACGTCGGTGATTTCGTCATCCTTGTCCCACACGCCGGAGCGCGGCACGAGATAGAGAATGTGCGTGCCACTCATGTTCCCCGGCTTGGTGCCAAAGATGCGCGCTGCAGCAAACTGATCGGCCCGTGCACTGGGGTAGCCACGCTGTCGCAGCCGCGCATGCGTGGCGGCGACCGCTTCACGCACCGGATTGGCGATTTCTGGTGCGGAAGCAGCGAGGCGCACGGCTTTGTCGAGCAGTGCCACACGAGTGGGGAAATTCTCTTTATACTGACCTCCCATTGCGATGAAGACCTCCACCCGTGGCCGCCCGAGTTCCGCTGCGGGAATGAGTTCCACGTCGATGACGAGATTGTTCTGGTTCCAAATCGGACGCACCCCAAGCAGCGCGAGGATCTGCCCTTCCATCACGCCAAAGTCACGCATCGTTTCCATGCCATTGAGGTCGAGCGCGATCTTCTTCGGCTTGCGGATGCGCAGCAGTTCATCGACCAACTTGCGTGCCGTTTCCCAGGCGGGGCGTGTTGGAATCTCCTCGGGATTGAGTGAGTACAAATTGCGCCCGCCTGGAGCCGTTGCTGGATTGCGGATGGGGTCTGGCCCAGGCCCAGGCTCAATGTAGTGCCCCCCCAGCGCATTCAGTAAACCAGCATGCTCTTTGCCTGCATCAAGCAAACGTGAGCGCATATCTCGCGCGAATTCCAGATCCTTCTGCAACTCCGGCGTCATGCGCACGTCTGCTGGCGGCGTACCATCCAGCGCGGCGCTGAGAAATTCCGCTGCCTTGATGCGATCCTGCTGCTTGTGCTCAATGGCTGCACGCTGCCATCCGCGAGTGGTGGCCAGATGATCGAGCAGAGGCTCTCCAAGGATCTGCACCAGATACGGCACCATCTCGGACTCATGCGGCCCTTCTCCCAGCACATGCAGACGCAAGGGCGTGCGTGATTCAAAGAGATTGTGCAGATGCTCATCCAGTCGCGTGACGGCTGCATCATCCAGAACCTCTGCACCGCTGCCATGCAGCTTTGCCTCGCGCGCCTGCTGGCCCACACGCTTGCGATACTCTTCTTTGAGCAGCCCGTCCTCCAGCGTGCGGAATTTGTGAATGTCCTCATGCAGGTTTTTGAATTCGTCATCGAGACCGGCAGCAAGAGTGGGTGGTGGCAAGTGATCCACCAGCGCCGCGTAGGAGCGGCGGCGCGCCAGCGTGGCCTCGCCCAGATTGTCCGTGATCCACAAATCAATGACGGGCAGATGCCCCACGCAGATGTCGCTCCAGCAGTCCTTGGAAAGCCCCGCTTCTTTGCCCGGCAGCAGTTCCAGCGTGCCGTGTGTGCCCCAGTGGACAATGGCATCCGCATGATACTGCTCTTCAAGCCACCAGTAGAAGGCGAGGTAGTTGTGCGCTGGCGGCACGTCGCGATTGTGCAGGAGGTTTTCATCCTGCTTCTCTCCGCGCTCCGGCTGCGGCATGAGCACGAGATTGCCCATCTCAAGCTTCGGCAGCACGATGTGCGGCTCGCCGTTGCGCTTCACTACCATGATGCGTCCGGGTGGCGGGCCAAATTTCTCCACCATCGTTTTACGTGCGGCCTCGCTGAGCTTGGTGTTGAACCACTGCTCATACTGATGCAGCGGCACCAGCACCGGCTGGGATTCATCCACCAGCTTTTCGAGTTCTCCCTGCACCCATGGGCCGATATTGCGTCCGCCACGCTTCATGGTGTCAATGAGAGCCGCTGTATTTACCGGGGTATTCTTCAGCGTGAAACCTGCCTCCTGCATGCGCGGGAGGAAGCGCATGAAACTCTCCGGTGCATCAAGGAAACCACCCGTGGGGCTGCCACGCATGAGGTCGTCTTGGCCAAGCCCTTTGTTGTAATAAATCAGAGCGATTTTCTTCTCTGCATTGCTTTTACGCTTCAAGGCAGCCCAGCGCGCCGCGCGTGCGGCAAAGGCCTCAATGCGGTCTGGAATGGGTTCATGCAGGCGAAAGCCCTGGATGTTCTCTTTCAAGCCGCCAACGACCACCGGTTCCAGAGTGCCCCAGGACTCTTGTAGCGCCATGAACATGCCCACATCTCGATGCGAAAGACCGCGTGGATCGCGCAGCCACTCCTCGTTGGTGGTGGCCAGCATGGAGATGGGCCGCAGATAGGGCGCGTCCAGTTCCTTCAGTAAAGCTGTGCTCTGCCACATCGCGCCATGCCGATCCTCAATGAGAATGGTGGGAGCAGCAGCGCGCGTGAGTTTCGTGACCTGTTCCTCACGGTCACCAAACACCGGCACAACATTGAGTCCCTGCTTTTCCAGCGCAGCAATCTGGGCGTCGATGACCTTCAAATCATGGGTGATCCAAAACGATTGCTGCAAGAGCAACACGGCTACAGAGGAACCTTCCACCCAGCGTTTTTTATCGCGCTTGAAAGCGATGAATGCGTTGATGTCAGAAAACGCATCCTCTCGTGCTGGATCGTAGTAGCCAGCATCGGGGATGAGCACAGGAGCTTCGATTTCTCCCGCCGCACCACAGTACTTCACCATGCAGTAGCGAATTAACCGCCGCACATTGACCGTGCCATTGGGCCGCCAGTAAGCTGGAACCGCTTCGTCTTTCAGCAGCAGTCCCGCCTTTTCCAAATCCATCTGACTGCCGCGTGTATCCAGTGGAATGACCCGCTGCTCAGAATTGATTTCACGTGCCAGTTTGAGCCGCTGGGTGAGTGCGGGAGCCTGATCGGCTTCGAGGTTCAGCACAAACACCAGACGGAAGCGTGCCGCCTGGGCTGCCTGCTGCGTTTCATTGAATCGCTGCCCTTTGAAAAACTCCGCATGAATACCGTTCTCACGACACGCAGCCTCCACCTGCGGCATGGAGCGATCCCACACGCCAATGAAGGCCCAGTTCAACGGCTCTGCCGAATATAACCGTCCAGCCACCATCAAACAGCAACAGATCAACAAGAAGAAGCAGCGCATGACTTGGTGAGCCTAATTAAAAGGTGAGGCGTCCCCCGACGACCACATTGAAACCCGCTGCTTGGCGCTGCTGCTGGGCGTAGGCTTGGCGGTATTTGGTGTCGAAAACATTGTTCAGATTCAGCGTGAGTGAAAACGAACGGTTCCCCTCTTCCCAGACCTTCACCCCAGAACGAACATTCGTCACGAAGAAGCCGGGAATTTGGAAGTTGGGGTTAATGGCCGGATTGTTGGTGGTGTTTGGAGAACCCAGTGCTGGATCGACAGAAAACCCAGCGTCGATTTCATCACTGGTGTTGTGCCGGATCAGTGGTCCAGCCCACAGTTCGGAGAGCTCCACCCAGTATTTCTTTGCGTCGCTCTCAAAACGCACGCCAAAGTTTCCGTACAGGGGTGGAATAAAGCGCAGGGGGACATTTTGCGACTGGTTTTGGCCATAAGTCCAGGTGGTGTTGTTAAAAACGGTGAAATGGCGGTCCAGATCATAGCTCAACGCGAATTCGATCCCGGTGATGTAGCCCTTGGCGGAATTGGAATTGCGGGTCGCATTGTAGGTCACGCCACCGATGACGACAGTGCCCGAGGTCGTGGACACGATGAGGTCGGACAGCTTGGTGAGGTACCCCGTGAGCGAGCCTTTGAGACGTTCCGTATGCACGCGTGCGCTGATCTCATAGGTGATGCTTTTTTCAGGATTGATCATCGTGCTTGGCAGTGATGCGGTCAGACTGGAAAACACCGGAGTGCCAGCGCTCAGTAGATCACTGTAAGTGGGCGTGCGGTACCCCGTGGAAACGTTGGCCACCAGATCGAAGGAACGCGTGGCTTGATACACGGTTCCAACATTCCAGGTCACCGCGTTCCAATGTTTGTTGGCGATGAGATCGTTGAGCGTATATCCGGCACCGGGGATCACGTCTGAAAGTTTCGGCTGCGTTTGCAAATGGGTGTGTTCATAACGCGCGCCCGTATTGATCAGCAGTTTATCCATGGGCTTGAGATCGAGCGTGACGAAAGTATCGAAGACCTCGTAGATGCCGTTCGGGGTGATGCCTGGTGGTTGTGAAATATTGGTCACCCCAGTGGCTAGCACAGTCGAGTTCAGTGTTTGCGAAGAGGAGAGATTTTCGTGGCGGTAGTCCATGCCATAGACCAGGCGCGTTTTTTTACTCTCGCCAAAGGTAGCGGCGTTTTGAATGCCCGCACCCCAGACATCCTGATTTGAACCCGTGGAAGTATTGTTGAATAAAGTGGCCGTCTGCACGCGCCGCTCACGCACTTGATCATAGTTTTGGTAGTAGCCGTACACCTTGAGTTCATCACTCAGGAATCCCAGATCTTTGGCGGTGTAGTCTATTTTGACAATGCTCCGACGCTCAAGCGGGCTGTAGATGCGCGGCACACCATTGGCATTAAGAAGCGACTGCACATAGCTGCTCACATCCGTGCGTTCATTACCCACCCAAGAGAGACGGAATATGTGACCTTTGACCGGCTGATATGCTAGATTGGCATAGCCCCCACTGCTGCGAAAGCTGGTGGGCTGTAGTGGACCCGAAGAGCTGTGGTAGTTGCCCGCATCCTGTGCCGACCACCCAGATGAAAACGCCCACTCCTTGTTGCTCATATGCACATTGGCGGCGTTGGTTAATTCCGTGTTATTGCTGCCATAGCGCGAGTACACATCTCCGCCGACGTTCAAGCTCTCGGAGAACTCCCCGCGCTTGGAAAACACATTGATCACCCCGCCGATAGCATCACTGCCATACTGGACCGATCCGGCACCGCGCACCACTTCCATGCGGCCCACACCATCGATGGGGAACTGGTTGAAGAACGGATTGGGGCCGGAGAAGATCGCGCCATTGTTGATGCGGATGCCATCCCACAAATAGACCAGCTTGTTCCCCATCTGGCCGCGAATAATCGGCGAGCCCTGGGCGGCTACCTGATTCACCCAAACCCCCGGCTGTTCCTGCAGCATTTCCGAGGGCGTCGTGGCTTGAAAACGTTCGATGCGCTTCTGGTCCACCACATTGGTGGACTGCGGCACCCATTTTTGATCCTGAGCCGTCCTGGAAGCCGTGATGACCATCGTGGGAAGCTCGTCTGGGAGTTCACTCTCTTGCGGCGGCACTTCAGCCGCAGACAAATGGACGACCAGTAGTGCGCTCAGAGAGAGCGACAGGATTGAAAAACGTGAATGGGTAACAACCATCCGTGATGCTATGACACCCTACTGCTTGTGTGCAAAGCTGCGTGGCAGGATTCTCTTCATACGGACAAAATTCGTCCATCGGAGCTTAGAGAAGCACTGTTTTTATTCACTCGTCTCCTGTACCAAGCAGGCCACCTTGCACTTCAAGGCTGGCCCCACATTTGGCACTGCTTATGATGTTCGAGTTCGAACAGGAGCAGCCCAATCCGTCATTCGGCACTGCTCGGCTCTGATTTCGCCCCCCCTACCCCGCGAGGGTCTTGTAAAGTGCGAAGGTCTTCCGGGCGATGCTCTTCCAGCTAAAGTGGTCCTCAGCGCGCTGGCGGCCAGCTTGGGCCATGCGGTTGCGGAGGGTGGGGTCGGCCATGAGTTTGTTGATGCCGACGGCGAGGTCGCGGGCAAATTTCTCGGGGTGCAGGGCTTCGAAGGGGCTTTCGGTCTGCTGCTCGAGCGGGACGAGGATGCCGGTCTCGCCATCGACGACGACTTCTTTGATGCCGCCAACGGCGCTAGCGACGACGGCGGTCTCGCAGGCCATGGCTTCGAGGTTGATGATGCCGAAGGGTTCATAAATCGACGGGCAGCAGAACACGTCGGCGTGGGAGTAGAGGGCGATCTTTTCTAGGAGGGGGACCATGGCCTGCACCCAGATGACTCCGGGGCGCACTTTGCTGGCTTCGGCGACGGCAGCTTCCATTTCTTCTTTGATCTCGATGGTGTCAGGGGCACCGGCGCAGAGGACGACCTGGAAGCCAGGGTCGAGGTGCTGGATGGCGCGGACGAGATGGACGATGCCTTTCTGCCGGGCGATGCGACCGACGAAGAGGACGTAGGGCTTGTCGGGATCGACGCCGTGTTTGCGCAGCACGTCGGGGGCCTCAGTGCGACGGTATTCGGCGAGGTCGATGCCGTTGTAGATGACGTGAATCTTGTGGGGATCGACATCGAAGTGCTTGAGGATGTCAGCCTTGGTGCCTTCGGAGACGGCGATGATGGCATCGGCCATTTTGAGGGCGGTGCTTTCGAGCCAGACGGTGAAGTCATAGCCGTGGCCAAGCTGCTCGCGTTTCCAAGGGCGGAGGGGCTCCAGGGAGTGAACGGTGAGGACCATGGGGACGCCGTAGTTGAGCTTGGCGAGGATGCCGCCGAAGTGGGCATACCAGGTGTGGAGGTGGACGAGGCTGGCGTCGATGCCATGAGTGTTGAAGTCGAGGCAGCGCTGTAGGGCACCAAAGACGGACTTCAAATTCAGCGGGCTGTCCCAACCCGTGGTATCGAGGCCAAAGCCCTGGACGTGTAGATTGCCCACATGGCTGGACTGGTCGCCAAAACAGCGGACGTCAATCTCCATGAGTTTGGCGAGTTCGCGGGTGAGGTATTCAACGTGAACGCCAGCACCGCCGTAGATATGCGGTGGGTATTCGTTGGTGAGGAAGAGGGCTTTCATGAGGGCGGGTGGTGGGGAGGAAAAAGGGGCGGGCGGTGTGCAAGTTCACTTCCCCTGCGTTTTGAACCATTCCTCGATAGCGGGAATGTCGAAGAAACGGAAGCGTTTTTTGATGCGCTGTTCAAGCGAGAGTTGGGCGTGCTTGGCAACGTCCAGGGATGGATCTTCCTTGATGGCTTTAATGAGTTGGGCGTTGGTTTCGGGCAAGGTACTGCCGAGGAGGAGGAAGCAGATGCGTACGCGGACCTCCCAGGGCTGCTTGTAGTCGGCCAGGAGTTTGAGCAGCGCTTCAGGCTTCACATCGGCCTCGTCGCGGATGTTGCTATCTTTGAAGAGTTCTGCGACGGGGAGGTGGTAGCCGGGTTCTTCACGCTGGAGGATCTGGATGGCGCGGACGGCGCGCATGAATTCTACTTGAGCGGCATCGTGCAGATGGGGAACCTCGGGGTCGCGCATGTAATCGACCAGCACCTCCAAAGGGCGGCGCGAGCCAGTAGCGATGGCTTCGTCGGCGTATTGAGTGAGGCGGTTGCGCTCCTTGAGCTGGATGAATTCCTGCTGGGTGGGAGAAACCTCGGGCTTCATGTCCGCCATGCGCGAGGTGCCAGGCAGGTCCTTGGCGGGGGCCACGGGGGACGGGACGAGCTGCGGGATTTTCAGCGTGGCGGAGATGTTTTCGAGCGATTCTCGGGTATGCTGCTGCGTGAGCAACTGCTCGCGGCGCATGACATCGACCTGCTTCTGTAGCGCGATGATTTGCTCGGCGGACTTGGCGAGCTCTTCCTTGAGAGTGGCTTCCGACGTGGCTGAAGCGACGGAGGCAGGCGCGGTGGCCCCGGAGAGCCGAGGTTCGATGTGGCTGAGGTAGAATGACCGACCGAAAAACAGGAGCAGCAAGCCGATGAGAAGGGAGGTGCTGAGGGAAATAACCAGATGCCTATAGGTGAGGTGGGAGCGGCGGATTTTGGGCAGCGCGGATGAAGGCTCCCTCAGCTCCTCTTTGGGCAGTCCACCAGCGGCGGATTTCTGTTTGGCCACAGGGGGGCCAGTCTTGGTGTTTTTCGGCGCGGCCCCGTCCGAACTTTCGGAGCAGCGGGCGAAAAGAAGGGCATCCTCCTTGTTGTCGTCAGAATCTGGGGGTGGAGTGTTGGAGCGCTGCTTGGACATGAAGTTGATGCGTCGGTGACGTTACGCGATGAAGGTTGCCAGAATCAACAAACAAGGCCAGCCTTTGTCCGTCAACTGATGTCATGGCAACAGAATCCACCCAGCCCCCTAGCACTTCCCTCCGTACTTCCACCACCCACAGCCTCGAACAGCCAGAAACGCTGCGTCGGGTGGCTTTGTGGGGGCTGCCAGTAGTGCTGGTGCTACTGTTTCTGGTGTGGCCGTACCAGCAGTGGGACTATAACAAGCGCGAAAGTATCCTGATCGGCTGGGGCCGCTGGGTGAACAAGCAGTCAGACTGGCAGTTCTGCCTGGTGGTGCCGCTGCTAGTGGGCTGGCTGGTGTGGCTGCGGCGTGATGAGTTGTGCCGTCTGCCCTGGCAGGGCACGTGGCGGGGCCTGCCACTTTTGTGCCTGGGACTGTTTTTTTACTGGGTGGGCTACAAGGCAAACACGGGCTACCCGGGCTTTCTGGCGGTGCAGTGCGTTCTGGCGGGCTTCATTCTGCTTGTAGCGGGAACGGCGTGGATGCGCACAGTGTTCTTTGCGTGGCTGTTTTTGCTCTTTACCTGGCCCATGCAGCCACTGGAGGATTCCGTGGCGTCGCCGCTGCGCCCACGGACAGCCGCGATGGCGGCGGCGGTACTGAACACGGTGGGAGTGCCTGCGATGAATGAGGGTTCCGCGCTGCAATCTGCGCCCGATGCGGCGCGCGGATTGCTGATCGGCGATGGCTTCAGCCTGGATGTGGATGCGAAGTGCAGCGGGATCAATTCACTCTTTGCACTGATGATGATCTCCGCGCTGCTGGGCTACCTAGCTCTGAAGCGGCCACGCGCGCGATTCATTCTGTTTGTGTGCGCGGTACCACTGGCAGTGGCGGGGAATGTGGTGCGGCTGCTGCTGCTGGTGGCGGGAACGAAGCTGTTTGGCTCCGATTTTGCCGTGGGCAGGCACATTGGCGAGCATCAGGAGATGTCGTTTTACCACACGTTTGCGGGCTTTGCGGTGTTTGGCATCGCGCTGACGGGAATGTTTGCGCTGTGCTGGCTGTTTGAGGGGCGGGAGATGAAGGCGAATCTACAGCGGCATGGCCGCCCGGCAGTGGGCGGGGCCTGCGCCATTCCCCAGCCGCGCCGCACTTTGGCCCAACTGCTGGCAGCCCTAGTGCTTCCGCTGGCGGTTCTGGGTGTGTGCGCCGGGACGGACATCGGCTTTCATGTGGCGGCACCGGGCGTGCGACTGAAGCCGGGTGACTCGAAGCAGCCCTACCTGCCCCTGTCTCTCGGCGACTATCAAGGACGTGAGTTTGAAATGACCGCAGCCGAGAAAAACCTGCTGGATGAAGGGGTTAAACTTTCACGCGATGTGTATGCCTCTGTCGCAGGTAGGCAGATCATGGCCACGATCATTGTGAGCGGGTTTGAAAAACGCAGCCTGCACCGCCCAGAGGTGTGCCTGCCGAACCAGGGATGGACGGTGACGGATCGCACGCCAATCTCTCTACAACTGGCAGACGGCCGTGAGATCAGCCTCATGATGATGCGCATTTTCCGCGATGTGGAGCCCCGGCCCGGCGAGCGAATTCGCTCACGGGCGATCAATTTCTACTGGTACATTGGCGCCGACGGCACCTCCTGCGCGGACCACTACGAGCATATCTTTCTTTCGTACTACGATGCGGTGTTCCGCAACCTCCAGCACCGCTGGGCGATGGCTTCCATCTTTGTGCCGCTGCCAGAGCAGCGCGTGGGTCAGGAGGACCCGCTGCAAGAACTCGGCGCAGCGGAGGATGCCCGCGCGTTTCTGGCGCAACTGGTGCCGACGTTTATGCTGACGAAAGCGGAGTGGGAGGCGGGATCAAAGGCAGACGGGGCATCTCCAGCAATAAGCCCATAGGACCGATAACAGGATTGAGGCGCATGGCATCCATTCCCCCGCTTACCGGCTCAAATCCTCTTGGTTCAACACCTTGAATCCGGCACTGGAGAGGACCTCGGCACCGACTTCGGGGGAGTCGAGGTGGAGGACGAAGACAGGGTGCTGGGCGGGGCGCACGAAGAGGGCGTAGCTGAAGTCGATATTGATCTCAGCGGAAAGCAGGGCGGAGAGCGCGTGGACGAGAGAGTGGTCCGTCTCACGCAGCTCAACGACAGTAACTGGAAAGACCACATGGGGGATGCCTTTTTCAATGAAGAGCATCTCCGTGGTTTCAGGGTCGCTGGGAATAAGGCGCACAAGGGCCAGCTCCGTGGTGTCCTGGAGGGAGAGTCCCAAGACATCAATGCGGTGCTCGGTGAGCAGCTTCACGAGGGACATGAGGGCACCGACACGGTTGTGCAGGAAGACGGACAACTGCCGCACCGGGGTGCCTGCCGGAGTGGTCGTAGCGGAATGTGTCTGGGGCTTGGAGGTGATCATGGGCGGCTAGCCTGCAGGGCCGGTGGCGGAACGACGCTCGTCAAACAAAGTCACGCGCAGCGGGATGCTGGCCAAGGTGCTGTTTTTGTGCTGCACCAACCAGCGGTAAAGCCCCTGGCGCTCAAACTTGAGGCGCTGGAGGGTGTACACGATGTTGCGTGAGACGAACGGGATGAAGGCCGAGGGAAAGGACACATCCAACTGGGCAGGCATGGGCGGCAGGCATTCCTTACCGTCGGGATCCACGCAACGGATGACGAACTCGTGCATGCCGGCGTCTTCCGCGTTAAAAGTGGCACGCACGGCGATGGAGCACTGCGGATGCACGACGGGAAAGTTTTGCGCGCAGAGGGTGTCAAACGCGCCCTGGATGCAGAGCTTGCCCTGATAGTCGGCAGCAAAGTCACAGACGATGGCAAGCTGGATGTTCATTCTTGTACTTACGTAGGATTAGCGGCCAAAGAGACGACGGAAAAAGCCACCGATACCTTTTGACGGCTGCGCCTGAGGTTTCGGTGCGGGTGTCGCTTTCCTGGTCTGCGGCTCCGCGTCGCCACCTTTTCCTCCGCCGGTGGCCTCATCCACCAACTGGGCCTTGGGCACTTCCTTCATGGCCAGCAGCATGGGATCATCCGCCGGGGCTTTTTCAAAGATATTGGTGAAGACCTCACTGACGATAGGCGCGGCTTTTTTGCCACCACTGATGTCTTCGCCGGGCTCGCCTTCATAAAGGACAGCGAAGGCGAACATGGGCTTGCCAGCGGGAAGAAAGCCGGTGAACCAAGCGAGGTTTTGATCTTTGCTGATGCGCCACTGAGCGGTACCGGTCTTACCCGCGATCTCGGCCTGCTTGATAGCGGCTGCGTGGCCGGTGCCACCGCCAGCATTGACCACGGCCACCATGCCGCTGATTACCGTCTGACGCTGGTCTGGATTGAGATCAATGCGCTTGCGGTCTTTGGGCTCATAGGCCGTCATCACGCGGTCGCTCAGATCCTGCACTTGCAGCACAAGGCGCGGTTGGGGGATGCGTGTGCCGTCCCCGAGTCCGGCCATGCACTGGCAGACCTGGAGCGGCGTGGCCAGCACCATGCCCTGGCCGATGGCAACGTTAGCCAAGTCCCCTGGCAGCATCTTGTGGCCGCGATGCTGAAGAAGATAGCTGTTGGTGGGAACGAAACCCTCTCCTTCCGCCTTGAGCGGGATGCCGGTGCGCTCGCCAAAGCCGAGGCGCAGGGCCATGTTGGTGATGTAGTCGGCCCCCGCTTCCAGGGCAGCGCGGTAGAACCAGGTATTGCAGGAGCGCTTGATCGCGCTGACTACGTTCATTGAGCCTTCGCCATCTTTGTTCCAGTTCTTGAACACGCGGTCGCCGATCTCTAGCGCATTGGGGCAGTCATACTGCGTCTTAGCATCCACCTTGCCGCTATCCAGTGCGCCGAGGGCGGTGACGACCTTGAAGGTGGAGGCCGGGGGGTATTCGCCACGGAAGGAGCGCGGGTAGAGCGGCTGGTGTGGGTCCTTCATCAGCTCGTCGTAGCGTTTCTGGCGGATGCCGGGCACGAATTCATTGAGGTCAAAGCCGGGATTGGACGCCATAGCGAGGATGTCGCCATTGGTGACGTCCATGATGACCATGGCACCGCCAGTGGTGTGCTTTTTGAGGGCGTTTTCGGCGTATTTTTGGAAGTTGTAGTCGATGGAAAGGACCACGTTGTGCCCCGGACTAGGCGCACGGCGCACGTCCTCGGAGAGGCGCTTGCCATCGGGACTGAAGAGGACGTTGACGATCCCTGCCTGGCCTTTGAGGTCGGTGTCGAACGCGGTTTCGATGCCCTCGCGGCCTTCCATTTCCTCAAACACGGGATCGCCATCCACGATGGGGCCGGTGGGCAGCGGGCGGGTCTTGCCCGTGTAGCCGATGATGTGGCAGGCGGTGCTCCCTTGCGGGTAATGCCGCAGGTAGGCGGCCTGGATGACGAGGCTGCCGCCCAGGAGGGGCTTGAGCTTCTCCTCCATGTCCGGGGTGATCTCCACATTCAGACCCTCCTCCACGGAAAAGACCAGCGGCAGCCAGCGGCGGTGCTTGTAGTGCATGAGCACCCGGTCGTCAGAGAGGGACCAGGTCTTGCCGAGCGCGGCGTTCACCTTGGCGATGGTGGAGCGCGCAAAGGCAGTAACTTGCGCATCCGTCGCACCATCCATGTACGGCATGACCAGAGCGAGATAGTTGGCGGCGCGGTTTTGCGCGAAGGGGATGCCGTGGCGGTCCACGATCTGGCCGCGCGGGGCGGGTACGCTGAGGGTGAGCGCACGCGCCTCCTTCTGCGTGGCCCAGGAGGCATTGAGGTCCTGCTTTTCCGGCACAGCGGGCTTCGCCTTTTTCGCCTCATCCTCAACCTCGACGACAGGCTGCGCCTTGAGCACCACCTGGGCCTGCACCTGCGGTCCGAGCAGGGCCAGCAGCCCAATACCCGCCACCAGCAACCGGCTGCGGAGGGGCGACGTGGTCAGTTCATACGAAAAAAGCATGGGCATAAAAAGCAAGCGCCGGGTGTCATGCGACAACCCGGGGCAAGCGAGAACATGCGGCTACGCATGCACGACGTCAAGCTGGAGGTCACGGTTGGGGCGCTGTTTACGGTGGCTGCGCGGTGCTTGAATTTACTCGGAATAGCACAAATAGGGACCGGCATGATTAAACTGTGCGGCTCATGACCTGCTTCCGCCTGCCGCATTGAAAAAAGGCATTGCACTAAAAGCAGTCATTTGATGGAATCACCGCGCTCACTCCGTTCTCGCAAGTTCCGTTCTCCCTTCCCTCTCCCGACCATGACTCAGACCACCACCGGCAAAGCCGACATGAAACTCTTCTGGGCGTGCTTCATCGCCCTCGTCGCCACCTCCTTTGTCTTTGGCGTGCGTGCCAACACCATCGGAGAACTGCAAAACAACTTCAACCTTTCAGAGTCGCAAAAGGGGGCCATCAATGGCGCGGGCATGTGGCCCTTTGCGCTGAGCATCATCTTCTTCAGCCTGATCATTGACCGCATCGGCTACAAACTGGTGGCGCTGTTTGCCGCCGCCTGCCACGTGGTCTCGCTGGTGCTCACACTGCGCGCCTCGGGTTTTGATGACTTTTACTGGAGCTCGCTGCTCATCGCCGTGGCCAATGGCACGGTGGAGTCCTTCATCAATCCGGTGGTGGCCACGATCTTCAGCAAGAACAAGTCGAAGTGGTTGAACATCCTGCACGCCGGCTGGCCTTGCGGCATGGCGCTGGGTGCCCTCTTCTGCGCATTGCTGCCAGAGACCAAACTGTTTTTCAATGCCGTGTGGCAGTTCCGCTTTGCACTGTGCTTCATTCCCGTGGTGCTGTACGCCCTGCTCATCCTGCCACGCACCTTCCCGGTGAACGAGCGCGTGGCCGCCGGTGTGAGCTACCGTGACATGCTCAAGGAAGTGGGTGCCGTAGGCTCCTTCATCATTGGCTCCCTGGCCTACTGTGCTGTGGTGCAGATGCTCGGCCACGAGGCCTCGCTGTGGGAATCTGTCATCGCAGGCGTGGTGCTGGGCGCGGCGGCTGGGGTCTATACACAGTCCCTTGGCAACTGGCTCTTCATCGTGGTGCTCATCACTATCGGGCCGCTGGCCACCACGGAGCTGGGCACGGATGGCTGGATGCCGGAGTTGCTGAAGCTCAGTGGGCCGGACGTGCCGAACTTTGGCACGTGGATCTTTGTGTATGTGTCTGTCATCATGACGGTAATCCGCTTCTATGCCGGGCCCATCATCAACAAAGTCTCGCCCATCGGCCTGCTGGCCATCAGCGCGGCCATCGCCATCGTGGGGCTGGTCTTTCTCAGCAACGCCACTGGCTGGATCATCGTGGCCGCAGCGACCGTTTATGCGCTGGGCAAGACCTTCCTGTGGAGCACCACACTGGGCCTCACCGCCGAGCAGTTCCCCAAAGGCGGCGCACTGACCCTGAACGGTGTCTCCGCCGTGGGCGTGCTCTTCCTGGGTGTGCTCGGCAGTCCCTACATCGGCCACAAGCAGGACCACGACATGGACAAGCGCCTCTCCGCCACCGAGCACAGCGCGCTCTACGCGCAGATTAAAGGCGAACCCAAACCCGGCATCTTTGGCAGCGCCCCGACCCTCAATCAGGAAAAGATCCAGGCCCTCCCAGCCACGCAGCATCAGGAACTCGAAGCCGTGCAGGCCGCCAGCAAGCGCAGCGTCTTCATCACCATCGCCATCCTCCCCGGCTTCATGCTCGCCTGCTACCTCGGCATGTTCTTCTGGTTCAAGTCCCGTGGCGGCTACAAGGCCGTGGGGATTTCGGATCATTGAGGCTTGGGGGGCTGGTGTGCCTGCGCCCAGAAAGAGGCGTGAATTTCAGTCCAAATTTTCCAGCAATTCGATTATAATGCGTAAGGGTGAGTTTGCCCCTGCGCGTTCTTCAGCGGCGCTGGTGGTCAATAGTCGTCGCGGTCGCGTGGTTGAAGCTCGAAGGGGCCGGGCAGGCAAACAGGAGAGCAACCGCCGTTTCGGCGGCCATTCATGCCCGGCAGGAATGGCACTCAGTTAAGACGTAGTTTCGTACATTTGAACCCTTGCCAAGCCATTGGAAATCAATGATTTGAAGCGTGAATCTCTTCATAGTGCCTGGCAATTTTTGTTGGCAATCAAGTTTTCACACCTGGATTTTCCATAAAAATCCAGACACCTCGGCGGCATAAAAAGACAAACTTGTCATTCTCACATCTATTGGCTACAAATACCCCTTATGGTTCCCAATTGCACATTTGATCTGGATAGGGGAAATTTGAAGTCAACCAAGCTACCAACGAGATTTGATGCACCCATGGCCCCAATTGAATCATGAAAGATTTTACAATCCCGCCCGCTTCAGCCAATGACTTCCTTAAAGGCCTTGTCTTTGGCTTCGATCTTGGCACAGGATCAATAGGTTATGCCGTGCGTCGTGGCGCTGAGTTTCTCGATGTTGGTGTTCTTATCTGCGATAGCGACATCGGCGCACTGGATGGACGCAATGGTATGCGACGGATGAGGCGCACGTTACGTTCGCGCACTTATCGTCGAAAGTGGTCGGCTCAACAGTTGGAGCGCATTGGCTTGTCCAAACCGCAGGCTGCTTTCTTTCAGAAACAGGAGGGAGAAACGCATGTGGTATTTCAACAGCGCACCAATCCAGTCATTCTACGCTGCCGTGCCCTTGCCGGTGAAAAGCTAAACCCTGAGCAACTGCATGTGGCCGTGGCGCATCTCTGGAAGCGGCGCGGCTATGAACCGGTGGTGCCTTGGAGCAAGGATGGCAAGCCATTGGAAGGTGAGGATGAATGGAAAGGCACTGTCTCTCCAGGGCAAAACAACAAGACCTTCCAGGAAAGCGAGTGCGCGCATCCGGCGCAGTTCCTCAAAAACCAGATGGAACGACGCGATGCAGCAGAGGCATGGCCGAAAGGTGTTTATGATCAGCGCCGCCGGGTGTGGCAGCGCGATCTGCTTGAACAGGAGTTTCGGGCGATGATCAAGGCTCAACCTGGTGCCTTGGATAAAAATATCACAGTCACAAATCTTGATGGAGAGACTGCTTCTGTGTCCTTCGAGCACTGGTTTTTGTATGGTGATGGCAAGCTACGCACACGGCACGGCAAGGAATACCGCTGGTATGACAAACCCACCGAGGGGCGTAATCCTGGAGTGCTTGGCCTCAAATGGCCGCGTTTCAGCAACCGCAGTCCGGGGCTTGATGTGCTGCGCCCTTATGATGAGAAGGGCCGTCCGCAGCATGTGGTCAGCAAGGATGCGCCTATTGCCCGCAAGGCCATGTGGGAACTCGCCACGGCGAACTTCCGTGTCACGGATTTACAAACGGGGAAGCGAGTTCGTCCCAGCCAGGAGAGTTTGGACAAACTCAAGGAGCTGTGGAAAGCCACGCTCACCAAGAAACAGCGTTCCGCTCTTGATGGTGGCACCGCCGACTTTGATGTCGAGGTCAGTGCAGAGGATAAAAAGAATAAGAAAGGTGAGGTTTCCAAAGAAAGTTTGCTGACCAAGTGGGGCACTCTTTATCAGGGGCAGTATGCGCTGCTGACGCATCAACATGATCTTGTCTCCGCTGCGGGTGAAGGCCGCACTCGTTATTCTTCGCCCACCATTCAGGCGATGTTTGACCATGATCTTGAGGCGTTGCAGAAAACACCCCAGCCCTTGCTCGTGCGGCCTGGACAAAGCCGCGAGGATGCGATGAATGCGTTTCTGGCCGATGTGCGCAGCCCGGTGGTGCGGCATCGGCTGACACTGCTGCTTCGTTTAATGGAACGGCTCGTCAAGGAGCATGGAACACCAAAGCTCATCATCGTGGAAGCAGCGCGCAGCTTCGGGCTTGGTCGCAAAGCCAAGGAGAAGCACATGAAGGAGGTGGCGCAGAACCAAAAGGAGCGAGAGCAGGCAAGAAAGACGGTCAAGAAAGAAGGATTCTCATCAGGCCGGAATGGCCTGACACGCTACCGGCTTTGGAGAGAGGCTGGTGGCCGCTGTCCTTTCTGTGGTGATGCGATCACCATTGAGCAGTTCAAAACAGGTGGTGCCGACATTGCTCATATCGTTCCACAGTCCATCCACGAGTGTCATGACTTCTACAACCTGACGGTGGCTCATGCGGACTGCAATCGGCGTGAGATGGAGAACAAAATCCCCCGCGATGCCTTTGGGCATCGGTGGCATGAATTGGAAACATTCGCCCGCACTCACTTCAAGGATCGGAAGCTGGAACTCTTTCTTGCCCCAACGCTGGCAGAGGCACAGGACATTCTAGAAGGCAAAGACCAGCTCTGTATGACCGCGCATCTCTCCAAGTTGGTGCGCCGTCTGTGCATCATCCGCTTTGGCTGGGAAGGCAAAGACGGGCGTGATCCCACCACGGAGGAGGGTAATCTGCCCAGCCAACAATTTCTTGTGACCAACGGCAGCCTGACCTCCGCGCTGCGTGGTGCCTGGGGAATCAACACGCTGCTGCACCGTGCCCCATGCCCGACCGAAGACGAGTGGCACAAGCTATCCGAAGACCAACGAAAAGACATTAAACAGAAGCGTTGGGAGGCCAAACAAAAGAATCGTGGTGATCATCGTCATCACGGCCTGGATGCTATGGTCATCACCTGCACACTGCCCTGGCTAGCACGCCGTGTCATTGACCGTGGAGAGAATGCCCAGGGAGAGCTCATTTGGTGGAAACTGGATGAGCAAACAAGGGAGCGCCGCGCCATCAATCCTGCGTTCCCTGGAGAGAATGCCTTCCGCCATGCTGCAGCGCAATGGCGGGACAAGATGGAAGTGAGGCATCATGTGGCGAATGCCACCCATAAACAACCTGCCAAGACCACGTTTTATTCACGACGTAGCCTCGACAAATTCATCTCACGCGAGGATGTGACAAGCCTAACACCCAAAGATCTCCATACAGAAGGCAATCGTAAATGCCGCGTCCATCCAGAGGAGTTGGGGCGCTATCTGCATTTGTTGTGGACCTCTTACAGCGAGGATCTGCTCGGCTATCTTGCCGCCGCGCGTGATGTGTGGATCAAAGAGCATCCCATTTCCAAAGACAATCAGGAAGACGTGCTCAAAGAATTCAAAAAGCGGCTCTGCTTCGCTGCCTTTGAAACATGGCGAGTGCGTGGCATGAAGAGCGAACCTGAATTGCCAGTTGAGCCAGCTCAGCACCTCCGTTTCGACGGTATCCTCAAGACGGTGATTCAGGAAAACATAGGTGCAATTGAACTACCTCTCCGCCAAAAGCTGTTCAAGCGGCTAACGCCAGACTTTGCCCGCAGGCTGTGTTTTACAGACTTTCAAAAGTGGCGGGCCAAGAAACAGGCGGATGCACCAACTTTCCCGATGCAGGTTCGCATTCCTATCCTCAAACTGCGTTATATTGCAAAGCTCAATTTGGACAACGCCGTGCCAGGACCAAAAACCATGCCGGGATACGGCGGACATCCAGTGTATGTGCAGCGCACGGATTTCCGTGAAGTGCGAATAGTACCAGCCACCTCAGGTGATGGCTATGTGCCGGTGTTTGTGCCACTGGGTGCCAAGTATTCGTTGTTCTCACCCTTTGGAGATTACGTCAAAGAAGGTGAAGCCATGCTGACGATTCGCAAACGTCAGCGCATCAAGCTGGTTCAGGACTACAACGACAGCATCAAGGCTGGGGAATATGTAATCGAGGTACTGGGAGCTGACCAGGTCACGATCAATCTTGCACATGTGGCACGTCCCAATGAGGCACGCGCAGCGTTTGGTCTTCCCGCGACTGGATACAAGCCTTACTGGAAGTTGTTGCTACCAGCTATGGGTATCAAATTTTCTGCAACAGCACTTGGAGTTGAAGTGAATGGTACCGATGAAGGTTCAGAAGATACGGACGAAGATGATAAGGAAAAATGAGCCACATTATCC
Source organism: uncultured Verrucomicrobiota bacterium (assembly GCA_903848465.1). Classification (GTDB taxonomy): domain Bacteria; phylum Verrucomicrobiota; class Verrucomicrobiia; order Verrucomicrobiales; family Verrucomicrobiaceae; genus Prosthecobacter. Next base: position 2,097 of record CAINGK010000149.1, on the reverse strand, counting down.
ATCTTCTAGGCCCTCATCTCAGCGCCCGACTGTCGCGTGAGCAGCTCGTCATTGTGGATAAAGAGAAGAATACGAAACGCCCGGTGCCGATAGAGGACATCGCCGCCCTGATCTGTGCGGCTCCCGACACTGTGTTTACCGCTGGTGCGCTGCGCCGTCTGGCGGAGCTGAATGTGCCGGTGCTGGTGTGCAATGAGTCTTTCGAGCCTGCGGCCATGTGCCTGCCTTACTATCGCGCCACAGACACGGCGCTCCTGCGCTCTCAGGCAACGTGGCAGCCGGAATGGCAGGATGGGGTGTTTCGTCGTTTCATTGCGGCCAAGGTGAGAAATCAGGCGGCGAATCTGGATGGTAAAATGAGTGATGCCATGCGGGAGATCGGTACTCGCTGCGCTGAAGGCAGCTACCGCATGCCAGAGGCACCGCGTCCCGGCAAGAGCATCGCGCGTGTCACCTTTAGTCGCCGGGCCTTTCTGCATACAGACACGCCAGCCGCCTGTGAGTCCCGCGCAGCTAGGCTTTATTGGCGGCGCTTTCTACCACCTTTATGTGCCAAGCTTGGCACCACGGAACGAATCAGGCAGCCGGGAACCAGAACCGGTGTCAACGGAATGCTCGACTATGGTTATGCCATTCTCCGCAGTGCAACACTGCGCGCATTGGCGGCTCGTGGCTTCATCGCTGCGCTTGGACTGCACCATACGGCACGGGCCGGGACGTTTGCACTGGCCGATGATGTAATGGAACCACTCCGGCCATTTATGGATCGAGCCCTGCGTGATTACCTCGAACAGGCGGATGCCCCGGACATGCGCGGCTGGATGCGTCCTGCGGTCGATGTACTGATGCAGCCTGTCAAGATGCCCACCGGTAATGTGCGCCTATTGCATGCTTTGGATTTCCTCGCGCAGGCACTCGCGCAGCTCTCAGTGAAGAACGACTCACGCGGCAGCCTGCCCATCCCCTTGCTGGTGTGAACACTTCACGCGATCTTATTTGCACCAAATACCGCATGGCTTGGGTTGTCGTCATGTTTGATTTACCTGTTGGCACTTCAGAAGAGCGCCGGGCGGCAACTCATTTTCGTAATGACCTGATAACGGACGGTTATTTCATGATGCAATTCAGCGTGTATGCACGCCCTTGCGGCAGTGCGGACAAAGTGGAAACCCATATGCGCCGCTTGAAAAGCAAAATTCCGCCAAGTGGTGAAGTGCGGTCACTCATCATCACTGACGCCCAATGGGGCCGCATGTTCATTGTGCGTGGGAAACAGAAGAATAAACCAGAGGACATGCCGGAGCAGTTAATGTTTTTCTGAAAACAAACCCACCCTCAGCATTGCTGCTGAGGGTGGGTTTTAATAACCTTGTAACCTGCGGGTGTCATTGCTGACAGGGCACGCAAGTTGGTTAACTTATTTGGGATGAATAACCGAAATCCGACCGGGGACTTCTAGACTCGGATGACAATAACAGAGAACTGAACAGCGTCAACCTAGTCTAGATGGCCCCGGTCGGAGGGCAATCCCAAACTCTGACTCTGGCGAGCACACCAAAGTGTTCAGTCTAGATGGCCCCGGTCGGAGGGCAATCCCAAACAGGCCTTGAACGAAATGCACTAAACGTTCGAGTCTAGATGGCCCCGGTCGGAGGGCAATCCCAAACCCGGGCCGCTGGCGATGCGGCATGGGAGCGAGTCTAGATGGCCCCGGTCGGAGGGCAATCCCAAACGATGATGGATTCGATTCCATGCCTACCGCCAGTCTAGATGGCCCCGGTCGGAGGGCAATCCCAAACCGTGAGCGAGACTGAGAAGTTGAAGCTCCGAGTCTAGATGGCCCCGGTCGGAGGGCAATCCCAAACTAAAAGTCGTCTGAATCGCTGCCCCACACTAGTCTAGATGGCCCCGGTCGGAGGGCAATCCCAAACGGTCGATCCGCGATTTCCTGCGGAGTCTTGAGTCTAGATGGCCCCGGTCGGAGGGCAATCCCAAACAGCTTCGTGATGCAGCGTACGCCAAGCGTAAGTCTAGATGGCCCCGGTCGGAGGGCAATCCCAAACTACTGCCCGCATAATACAGCGAATAAGGCCAGTC